>DATNKM010000107.1:0-15683 GCA_035603395.1 Candidatus Acidiferrales bacterium | reverse complement strand
ATGACGTTCGGCGCCAATGCGATCATCGTCGCCGATTACCGCCTGGTAAGGGATTCGGCCGGCAACATCAAATTCTTCCAGGATTACACCACCAAGACGACACAGGGCGTAAAGCCGCCGCCACACGGAGAAGGAATCTTGAAGCCCGTCGCGGGCGTGACGTTCGCAGCCGGCACTTTCAGCGGCAACTACGCTCTCGATCTTCCCGGGTATGAGGCTTCGGCGAACAAACCGGTGGCGCTCGTTGGCGTTGTTCATTCCGACGGCACGACTCTGAGCCCCGGCACGATCGACTTCAACGACAACGGGAGTTACAGCTCCGAGGCGGTCAGCGGCACTTTTCAGTTCGTTTCGGGGAATGAAGGGATCATGCAGTTGACGTTCGCTCCCAACGCGCCGCAAGTCACTTTGAACTTCGACGCGTTTTTCGTGACGCCTTCGGATTTGTTCTTCATCGAAGCAGACAGCAGCACGACGACGGGTTTACCAACCGTGTTCCGCCTGGCGGGGGAAGCCGTGCTGCAATCGACGGGCACGCAGTTCACTCAATCGACGATTGCCGGCACCAGCGTGGTCAGTGGCACGGGAATCGGCACGGGAGGCAACGCCAGCGTATTCGCCGGGCTGCTGACGGACACCGTGTGTAACAATCCGGCGTCGCCCATTTCACTCTCCTACGACGAAAATAACGGCGGAACGATCAATGGCGGAGCGGGCGGTGCGACTCCCCTTACGTTCAGCGGATCCTGCGTCGTGGCATCGAACGGCCGCGTGGGATTCACCGGATTGGGCGCGACCGCCGCTGCCACGCGGGTAGCGGCCGCCTATTTGACCGGTCCAGGAACCGGATTCCTGATCGGAAGCGATGCGGCAGTAACCACCGGGCGGCTTGAGCAGCAGACGCTTACGTCGTTCTCGCCAAAATCGTTCTTCGACGGCTACACTTTGAGCGCGCCGTTCATCGCCGAAGCCGGAGTGAAGAACGTGATCGGGCAGACTTTCGCGGACGGATCAAGCATCTTGTCGGGCACCATCGATGAGATTGATCCGACCGGAGCCACCGCTCCGAACCTGGCGCAGCCGCTGACCGCGACGTTCAGCAGTCCGGCTCCACTCGGACGCGGTACACTCACCGCGAGTTCGCCGGTGCCCAGCGGATTCCCGACGGACTCGGTCTACTACGTCGTTTCGCCGAATGATGTCCGCATCGTCTCCGAGGACAGCAGTGACACGCACCCAGTGCTGATCCTCCTCGATCACTAGCACGGGACCCGGGGCATCGTCCGCCGCGGCGGGCTATGCTCGGGGCCGGTTTTCAAGGCAATCTCGGCTGGCGACTCCCTCGAGAGCCCTGGGGCGAGCCTGGGCCATACGAAGCAGGGCGTACAGCGGAAAACGGGAATTCCTCAGGAGTCTTTCTTTTCCGGATCTTTCTCTTCCAATTTCAATGCCGCGGAATTGATGCAAAACCGCAAACCCGTCGGTGCCGGCCCGTCCTCAAAAACGTGGCCCAGATGCGCGTCGCACCGACTGCACATCACTTCCGTGCGCACCACGCCGTGCGACACGTCGCTGTCCATCTCCACATTTTCGGCCTTGATCGGCTGGTAGTAGCTCGGCCAACCGGAGCCGGAATGATATTTCGCCTCGGACGCAAACAGCGGCTGGCCGCAGCAGACGCAATGATAGACGCCCTCGGTCTCGGTATTTTCGTATTCGCCCGTGAAAGGAGGTTCGGTTCCCTTTTTCCTTGTCACTTGATACTGCTTCGGAGTCAGCTTCTGGCGCCACTCCGCATCGTCTTTCCTGATTTTCTCGCTCATGGCCATTGGATTACACGAGGTCCGATTTCGATGCACCGGTTGGCAGGAGGCCGGCCCCGCGTATCCCGGACCGGCGCCCCCACCTTGGCTGATTTACTTCGCCGGGACGTAGCTCAGGTCCGGGCGATACTGCAGAATATTGGCGTCTTCGCTGTCAATCGCACCGATGAGACGCCCGTACACCGCATCGGCTTCGGCCGCACCGAAGGCATCTTCCAGCATGTGGCGGAGGGGCTTCACGTCCGGCTTGCTCTCGAAGTCCGCCCAAGACCCATGCGGCTCAGCCAGTACGTACGTGCCTGCTTTGCCGCCGAAATCCATCTCGTAGATCTCGAAGTGAACCGGCCAGTTCGATTTCTTAGACGCCTCGGCGATCCGCCCGAGCGCACTGCGAAAGTCTGCGGTCTTGTCGCGCTTCACGTGAAACGTGACGAACTCCGTGAACTTCGCCGGCCCGTTTGCGGCAGGATCCGGATTGCTGATCTTTGGCAGGAATTCGTAATACTGCTCTGTGATTGTCTGGACGTAGGAGCCGACGACCTTGGAGTACTCTTCGGTGTCGGATGCGTCCGAGATCGGGGGCTTGTCCATATCCGCCCAGTGCATGTTGAACCGGCACACCAGATATGTTCCGGTCGTTTCGCCGGTTAGGGTTTCGAAGACGTACAGCGGCGCAGGATCCTTTTGCTGTTTGTGCCAATCGGCTTTCTGTTTGCGGCCCTGCTCATACTGCGAGGTCATTCCGTTTTTCGGGGTTTGAAATTCAACTCCCGCGATGTTGGCCGGCTCTGTCTGAGCCGATGCGGGCAACGCCAGAAGCACCAGCACTCCCAATGCACACACGTATTTGTTCATGAACATTCTCCCGTTGGAAATTCCGGATCGGGTATCCCGAGTGCCTGGGGAGCGTAATCCCAGACCGGGGAGCGAGTCAAGCGCAGCTGCCGGCCTTGTCAAAGCTCGATAGAAATGTCCCCTGTCTTGCCTCGATAGAAATGTCCCCTTTTTTTGCTTTTTTGGTTTTGTTGTTTGTTCATCATCGTTGTCCTTGCCCGTAGCGAAGCCCTGCGCAGCCCGAAGGGCGGAGCGTTTAGGGCGAAGCGGAGGGCCTGCCGGCCTGTGGCTTCGTTACTGTAGAGTTACATCCTCCTGTGGCAACCGCATCGTGGAATCGAGCCTGATGTGGTAGATTCGTGCCGCATGCCCCCGAAGAAAATGATGGTGCGGGTAGCTGGGATCGCGGCGGGGGTCTGCGCACTCGCGGTGGTCTTGGTCGCCGTGGAATTTCACCGCTTCGGATCGACGAATGCCGCGCCCAATTCCTGGAACTCGAGCGCGATCCATGGCACGCTCGCCGCCGTGCGCGTGCGCGAGCTCGATTCAACGCACGCCGCCGTGATCTTTTTCTACGATCTCGAGAACCGCACGGACAGCGATTATCGACTGTCGAGCGGCCCGAACGTCGTCATCATGAGCCGGCTGCAATCCAGCGGCATTCTCAGCAGCGACCAACAAATCACTCTCGATGCGGCTGCGTTCGTGCCGGCCAAGAACCGCACGCGGATCGCACTCGAAATCGCGCATGCTTTCGAATGGCCCGCCCAGCGCGACGCGGCCGCTGAAAAGCAGCTCCGCCAGTTCGTGGTTGACCAGGTTTCGGGCTTGGAAGGCTTCGTGTTATTCGATCAGGGGACCCGCTATCAGATTGAACTTGCCACTTCCACTCCGGAACTCCAGACAGAATCCGCCCCATCCCGTCAGAACTGATCTCTGATCTCCGTTCTCCCTTTGCTTCGGGAAGTTCGTTCCGAATATCGACGTGGCGCTTTTGGATGGCCTGCGCGTAGCGTCGTCCTGTGCGTCAACGAGCCCCACAATTTTATTCCAGGACGACCAAGCTTGAATTGACGCTTGAGGCAGAATAGAATCTTGTGACATGTGGTTGTTGCGGAACCCTGGCCCGCAACCGAAGGAAGTTGCTCCGGTCATGCCAGATACATTTGCGCGGGCCCATGACTCTATTTCCGCATCCGAGCGTCGCGCCTACACGCGCCAGCTGATCCCTTCGCTCGCCTACGTGGAGCTCGACGAAGGCAATGGCGGAATCATTCTAAACATCAGCGAAGGCGGCCTTTCCGTCCAGGCCGTGGCCGGCTTGATGGACGGTTTGCTGCCCGGCGTCCGCTTTCAGCTGGCTGAAACGGACACCTGGATCGAAGCGAACGCACGAATCACCTGGACCAACGAAACGCGCAAAGTGGCAGGTCTGGAATTCGTCGGTCTATCCGAAGATTGTCGCGGCAGTATCCGGAAATGGCTGGACCGCGATTCGCATTCGACCGCGGGCATTGAGGCCGCTGACGCTCGCGGTCCTGATGAAGTCACGACTGCCGGGGCTGACGCGCTCCCGCCCATCGCGCCTCCCGACCATGCCGTCGAATCGTTTTCTCCGATCATCCAGCAAGCCACCGAACTTCACTCCACGGAATCGACCGAAAGTTCCGCCGTAACGGCTGACATCGCCTCGTCGGCCGCCGCTCAGCCCGACGTGGAGGCTGCATCCGCCGTCTTGGCCGACTTGGTGGCGTCGGTTTCCGAACACGCCCATCCGCCGCTGCCCGAATCACCCCGTTCTGAGTCGCCGCCGGGGCCATCGTCCGTTCCTCCCGCGCCGATTCCCTTCCGGCAAACCGGCGAAACGAAGGCTGCGGATGCCATGCCGGGCGATTCGAATTCCGCCGAAGGCGAAAGTCTCATCGAAAATCGATGGCCGGCAGTGCTTGTGCTCGCGGTGCTGGCCGTATGTTCGCTCGCCGCGGGATGGGCAGCGGGACAGGGTCATCTGGGAAAAATTCTCGCCAGGTTGGGTGCTACGCAGGGAGCGGAGGAGATTCGCGGTGCCCTGCAGCATTTGGGGATGCCGGCGGCCAGCCCTGCGGAA
This sequence comes from Candidatus Acidiferrales bacterium, assembly GCA_035603395.1. Classification (GTDB taxonomy): domain Bacteria; phylum Acidobacteriota; class Terriglobia; order Acidiferrales; family UBA7541; genus Palsa-295. Next base: position 10,919 of record DATNKM010000107.1, on the reverse strand, counting down.
ATCGAAGTGGAGAACCTGAGCGGCCAGCGCTGGGCGATCCCGTTCAACGGCCCGCTAAACTCATCCGCGGACGCAGGCCGGCGCCAGTCGGCCGGATCCAGTCAGCAACAGACCCGCAAGCCTCAACCCGGTTTCCGGACCTGGATTCTTTCCCCGCCCCAACAACAGACGCGAACGGCAACCGATGAAAGCGGCGATTTGAAAGAGCCTCCGCCCTTGGTTTCGGAAGCTTCCGCTCCGAATGATAACGTGCTGACATCCTCCGGCGGGGCTCGCTCTCTGGCTCCGCCCCCGGTCCTGCCGGTGCCCGCGCCGGTGGCGCCGACCGGCATTGTGAAGCAGGGCCAGCTCATCCATCGCGTCGACCCCGAGTACCCGGAGATCGCCAAAAACCAACATGCCGAAGGAACCGTCCGGCTGAACGTGACGGTCGGACCGGAGGGAACTGTTCGCGGCGTCGCGCTCCTGGGCGGCCCGCGGCTCTTGGTGGACGCGGCCGAAAAAGCCGTGCGTCAATGGCGCTATACCCCCACGATGCTCGACGGCAAGCCCGTCGAATTCCAACGGGAAGTGGATCTGACTTTCCGGTTCTCCAGCCCCACACGTTGACACTCCAAGTTTTAGTCGTTTGGTTGGTGGATCCGACAGGTTCCGACGCTTCCTCGGCAATTGATATCCGCAATCAGGAATTTCGATTGGACTGGTGCGCGCCAGACACCTAGAGTGGCCCCGAACACCGGCGAATCCGAATGGGAGACGTGCGACCGGGCGTCTCAGGCCTGGGCCGGTTGCAGCAGGGTTGACGCCTCGGCAACGCGCGTTCCGCTCGGACCGCGCTTCGCCAGGCACACATGAGATAAAAGAAAGAAGACGCGATGCCACAATCAGGCGTCCGCAGAAAATCGGCTGACGGGGGAACTCGCGAATTGAGCCAAGGCACGGAAGAACGTCGGGCGAATTTCGTACTCACTCTGGAAGAGATCGCCAACCTCGCGCTCGAGGGCGGCAAGCCGGCCGAGACCCTCATGAACGTGGTCGGACTGATCGCCAAGCGCTTCGAGACAGACGTCTGCTCGGTCTATCTCCTCGAACCGGACCGCACGAGTCTGGTGCTGGCCGCAACGGTCGGGCTGCGCAAGCAGTGCATCGGTACGCTGCGCATGGGAATCCACGAGGGTTTGGCAGGTCTCGTTGCGGAACAGGTCCGCCCCATTGCGGTTGAGCGCGCGCAAAATCATCCGCGATTCAAGTACTTCCACGAAGCCGGCGAGGACGATTACCAGTCGTTTGTCGGTGTTCCGCTCATCGATAAAGGCGTGCTACAAGGCGTGCTCGTGGTCCAGACAAAGGAGCCGCGAGCATTCTGCGAAGACGAAATCCAGGCGCTGGCCCAGGCCGCCTCTGAGGTGGCGCCGGTTGTCAGCGAGGCGCGCTCACTCGACCGATTCATTGCCCCCGCCCAGGAACGCCTCTGGAGTCTGGCCCGCAACGTCTGGTGGTCGTGGGATTACGATTCAACCAGCTTGTTCCGCGATCTCGATCCGATTCGCTGGCGCGAGTTGAACCACAATCCCGTTTCGATGCTCAGCGAAATCCCGCTCGCGGAGGTCGAGCGGCGCGCGGGCGAACTCGTGCTGCACAGCCGCATTAATTACGCCTATCGCCGCCAGCTCGAATACATGGGAGCCGACCGCACCTGGGGCACGCGCCACGCCGGTGTGCTGCGGCCTCGTCCGGTGGCCTATTTTTCTGCCGAATTCGGGCTGCACGAATCGATTCCGGAGTACTCGGGCGGTCTCGGAGTTCTCGCGGGTGATCACATCAAAAGCTCATCGGACCTCGGCATTCCGCTCGTCGGTGTCGGACTTTTCTACGGCCAGGGTTATTTCCGGCAGTGGCTCGACTCCAACGGCTGGCAGCAGGAAGAATATCTGGCGACCGATGTGAATCACCTGCCGATGGAGCTCGCCATCGGATTGACTGGTCAAGCCGTCACCGTACAAATCGAAACGCGCGGCGGAATGATTCACGCCAAGGTCTGGCGAATGAAAGTGGGCCGCTGCGATCTGCTGCTGCTGGATTCGAACGTCGAAGGGAATGCCCCGCACGACATCGAGCTCACCTCGCGACTCTACGGCGGGGATTCGCGCGTGCGCATTCGGCAGGAACTGCTGCTCGGCGTCGGTGGCTTCCGCGCGCTGAAAGCGATGGGTATCACGCCGGGTGTTCTCCATCTCAACGAAGGCCACAGCGGATTCGCCGTGCTCGAAGCGATTCGCAATCGCATGCAGGAGGAAGGCCTCAACTTCGACGATGCCGTGCACCGCGTCTCGCGCGAGGTCGTTTTCACCACGCACACCCCGGTGCCCGCCGGGCACGACCGCTTCGGCTCCGATCTGATCGAAGAACATCTCGGCCCGCTTGGCGAATACCTGGGCCTTTCGCACGAACGCCTGATGTCGCTCGGCCGCGAAAATCCCGGCAACCAAAATGAAGAATTCTGCATGACCGTGCTCGGCTTGAAACTCTCGCGTCGCGCGAATGCCGTTTCCGCATTGCACGGAGAAGTTTCGCGCGCCATGTGGACCGGGCTATTTCCGGGCAAGAACGAGGACGCGGTTCCGATCGGGCATATTACCAACGGCGTGCACGTCCCCACGTGGCTTGCGCCGCAAATGTTCCGCCTCTACGACCGCCATCTCGGCGCGGGTTGGCACGATCACAGCAGCGAGGCCCGCATCTGGGAAGGAATCGAAAACGTCGACGACGGAGAACTCTGGGAAACGCACCTGAGCCTGAAATCGCGCTTGCTCGATTTCGTCCGCCGCCGCGCCGTGCGCCAGGCGGAGCGTCGCAACGAGCCGCCGGACCAGCTCAAACGGCTTGGCAGCGTACTCGCCTCCGACGCACTGACCATCGGTTTCGCGCGCCGCTTCGCCACCTACAAGCGCGCTGATCTGATCCTGCGCGACATGGAGAAACTCGCCTCCATGGTCAATGATGCCAAGCGGCCCGTACAGTTCGTGTTCGCCGGTAAGTCGCATCCCCGTGATGATCCCGGCAAGCGGGTGCTGCAGGAAATCGCGCTGATGATGCGCCACCCACAGTTCGCGGACAAGTTCGTTTTCATCGAAGACTACGACATCAACGTGGGACGCCATTTCGTCCAGGGCGTCGACGTGTGGCTGAATAATCCCCGGCGGCCGCTCGAAGCCTCAGGCACCAGCGGTCAGAAGGTCGTTCTCAACGGCGGTCTGAATCTTTCCGTGCTCGATGGCTGGTGGGCCGAAGCCTACGATGGCCTCAACGGATTCGCCATCGGCACCGGCCGCACGCATTCGCACATGGACGTTCACGATGCGCGCGACGGCGAAGACCTCTACCGTACCCTGCATGACGAAGTAATTCCGCTCTACTACGAGCGCGATCGCGACGGCCTGCCCCGCGGGTGGATCAGGCGCATGAAGCGCACCATCCGCACGCTCGGCTGGCGCTTCAACGCCGACCGCATGGTGATGGATTACACGCGGAAGTGTTACGTGCCTGCCGCCGGCGGCACGTCCAGCGACATGAGTCCGACGGTATAGCTCCGCAGACACACTTTCAGATTCACCCGCAGCAGTCATCGCGCCCGCACTTCGCTTCCGCTATAATCGGAGCAGTTCACGGGAATTCAGCGCGGGCGAACGAATCGCGGATGCCTCCATTTACATCAGGCCCCTCGGGGTCGGCAAGTTTGAAGGGCGACCGCCCCGCGCGGTCCTCGACCGTCGGGCACGGCCATCCCGCCAAGCAGTCTTTCTGGAAATTGCTCCCGCACGTCTGGGAGCTGATTAAGCCGCGCAGAGGTATTTTGATCGTCGGCTTCCTGCTGATGGCCGTCAATCGTTTGTGCGGGTTCGCGCTACCCATCACGCCGAAATATTTGATCGACGATGTGGTGATGAAGCACCACACGAAGCTTTTGCTGCCGCTCGTCCTGGTCGTCCTCGGCGCCACATTGATTCAGGCGCTGACTTCGTATTGCCTCACGCAACTGCTCTCGAAATCCTCGCAGCGGATGATTACCGAACTGCGCGTCAAGGTGCAGGAGCATATCGGCCGGCTGCCGGTCGCCTACTACGACGCGAATAAAACCGGAGTGCTCGTCTCGCGCATCATGAGCGACGTCGAAGGCGTGCGGAATCTTGTCGGCACGGGACTGGTCGATTTCGCCGGCGGAATCATGACCGCGATCCTCGCGCTCGGATACCTCGTGCGCGTCAGCGTCTCGATGACGGCTGCGGCCGCCGTGTTCCTGTTCGTATTTGCGCTGAGCCTGCGATACGCGTTCCGGACGATTCGCCCAATCTACCGCGCGCGTCCGAAAATCAATGCGGAAGTCACAGGACGCCTGACCGAATCGCTGGGTGGCGTGCGCGTGGTGAAGGGCTATCACGCCGAAGAGCGCGAAGGCCAGGTTTTCCAGGCCGGCGTGCAGAAGCTGCTCGATAACGTGCTGCAAACGCTGAACGCGACCTCTTTGATGAGCGCTTCGGCTACGGTGCTTACGGGAATTGTCGGCGCCACGATCCTCTATCTCGGCGCTACAAGAATGATTGCCGGCTCGCTGACCACCGGCGGATATTTTTCCTATAACGCTTTCCTGATTATGCTGATTGCGCCCGTCGCGCAGGTGGTCAGCCTCGGTCCGATGATGACGGAGGCGCTGGCCGGACTCGAACGCACACGTGAAGTGCTGGTCGAAAACCCCGAGGATCAAGATCCGAACCGGACGGTGAAGCTCGGCCGCATCGACGGCCGCGTGACGTTCGAAGACGTCGACTTTTCCTACGAAACCGGCAAGCAGGTTCTCTATGGCGTCAGTTTCGACTCACAGCCCGGTACGGTGAGCGCTTTCGTCGGTCCATCCGGCGCGGGAAAATCCACGATCATCGGCCTGGTCGCCGCATTCTACGTTCCTTCGGCGGGGCGGGTGCTGGTCGACGGAGTCGATCTGGCTCACGTGCGTTTGGAATCCTACCGCACGCAGCTTGGCGTCGTGCTACAGGAGACTTTTCTTTTCGACGGCTCGATTCGGGAAAACGTGGCCTTCGCCCGCCCGGATGCCAAGGAAGAAGAAATACTCGCGGCCTGCCGTATCGCACGCGTGGACGAATTCGCCGACAACTTCGAGAAAAAATACGAAACCGTCGTCGGTGAGCGCGGCGTCAAGCTTTCCGGCGGGCAGAAGCAGCGCGTCTCCATCGCCCGCGCGATCCTGGCCGATCCGCGCATCCTGATTTTGGACGAAGCAACGTCGAGTCTTGATTCCGAATCGGAAGCGCTCATCCAGGAGGGCCTGCGATTCCTGATGCGCGGCCGGACGACCTTCGTGATCGCACACCGCCTTTCCACCATCCGGCGCGCCGATCAGATTCTGGTGGTCGAAGCGGGGAAAATCATCGAGCGCGGCACGCACGCCTCGCTCTACGCAGAAAAAGGCCGCTACTACGATCTGTACACGCGCCAGCACGGAATTGAAACCAATCTGTTTCTCGCTCCCGGCGAAGGCGACTCGCGGGTGGAAGATTTCAACGGCGCGAACGGCGATACCGATCCTGATAATCCGGCGGGCGCGGCGTTGCCCGACGCCATCCGCATGATTCGCGAGCGGCGCACGTGAACGAGCGCTCGCCCGCAACCGCAGAATCCGAAAAACATCCCGGGGCCATATAGAAGAAATGGCGGAGATCACACTTCCCGTTGCCGGCGACCTGCAGTTCACCGACGGGCTGCCCGCCGACCGCCGCCGCTGGGCGATGATGAGTTATCTCGTGGGCCTGGCGATGTCCGTGCTCGACGGCAACATCGCCAACACCGCTCTGCCGAGCATCGCCGCGCAGCTGCATGCCAGCCCGGCGTCCTCGATCTGGGTGGTGAACGCCTTTCTTCTCACCGTCAGCATCTGCGTCGTTCCGCTTTCGTCGCTCGTGGACATCATCGGATACAAAAAGGTCTACCAGGCCGGCTTAGTGCTCTTCACGCTTGCCTCGGTTGGCTGCTCGCTTCCGCATTCGCTGAACCAACTGATCATCGCGCGTGTCTTTCAGGGATTCGGCGCGGCATGCATCTGGAGCACGTCCGCGGCGGTGATGCGATTCACCTATCCTCGCGCGCTGCTCGGCCGCGGAATCGGGCTTGGCGGATTTGTGGTTTTCACCGCGGCTGCGGCAGGCCCCAGCGTCGCGTCCGGCATTCTGGCGATCACCACGTGGCACTGGCTGTTCGCGATCAATATTCCATTTGGACTGCTGGCGCTGAGCATGTCGGAAAGATGCTTGGCGCCGGCGAAAGGTTCGCGGCATCGCTGGGACATTTGGAGCGCGCTGCTCAACGGCATCGCCGTCACGCTGCTCGTCCGTGGCATCGACGGTGTCGGCACAGGACAGGGCGTCGCCGTCGTCACTGCGGAGCTCGCTGCGGCGTTTCTTTTTGGCGTGGCTCTGGTGTGGAGACAAAATCGTCTGCCGGTTCCCATGCTCGCGATCGATCTTTTCAAGAGGCCGATTTTCGCGCTGTCCGTCAGCGCATCGCTGTGCGCCTTCGTGGCGCAAGGGCTGGCCGTGGTCGTGCTGCCGTTTTATTTCATCGACGTAATGCACTATTCGCAGGTCATGGCGGGGCTTCTTCTAAGCCCGTGGCCGGTTGCGGCGGGAATCACGTCGCATTATTCGGGGCGCCTGGCGGACCGCATTCCTATCCGTATCCTCGGGACGATCGGCATCGCGGGAATGACCTCAGGACTGATCTTGCTGGGCCTCGTTGGACAGCATCCGTCCGTTTGGCAGATTGTGTGGCGAGCGGCGCTGGGCGGCGCAGGGTTTGGGGTTTTCGGCGCGCCGAATAATCGCGCGATGGTGGCCGCCGCCCCCAAAGAACGCAGCGGCGGAGCGGGTGGTATCAGCACCATGTCACGGCTGCTGGGCCAATCCATCGGCGTGTCCGTGGTGGCGGTTATCTTCGAGCTGACCGCGCACGGCGGAGTGTCGCTGCACGGTGCAAGCTTGGCGCTGATGTTCGGCGCGGGCTTCACGGCGATATCGGGAATTATCAGCGCCGCGCCGCTGCCGCATTTTCATCCCGAATAGCGCCCGCGCGTGAGCCTACCCGCTTGGCGCACCGGAGCCCGCAAAACACCCCAATTTCATTGGGCGAAAATACTCTATTCAAATTCCTGATGGACCGTATCGAAAAAAGTTAGGGGTCTGCGGGCGCAGGTTCAAAGCCGAACGGGGCTGGCATCAATGCTAAGATCGAAACTCCAGGAAATTTGACTCGATGACGGACAAGCGCCAGGAAAAATACTATCCAAACGTCGGCATACCCGAAGCGCAGGGATTATACCGTCCGGAACAGGAGCATGACGCCTGCGGCTTGGGATTCGTCGCCAATATCGAAGGCCACAAATCGCACGACATCGTCCTGAAGGGCATCCAGATTCTGGTGAACCTCACGCATCGCGGCGCGTGCGGTTGCGACCCGGAAACGGGCGACGGCGCAGGGATCCTGATTCAGATTCCGCACGAGTTTTTCGAGCGCGAGTGCGCCAAGCTCGGCTTTACGCTTCCCCCGCCGGGCGAATACGGCGTGGGCATGATGTTCCTGCCCGTCGAGCAGCACGATCGCATGCTCGCCAAGGGCATCGTCGAGCAGACCGCGAAAAAACTTGGACTTTCCGTGCTCGGCTGGCGCGACACGCCGATCGATGGCAACACCATCGGGCGCGTGGCGCGCAATTCACAGCCCTATATCGAGCAGATTTTCGTCCGCCGGCCTTCGGGCATGGATCAGGACGCGCTCGAGCGCAAGCTCTACGTCCTGCAGAAATCCGCGACCACGGCCGTGGCAAAGTCCGACCTGAAGGAAAAAGAACTTTTCTACATTCCGTCGCTTTCGACGCGCACGATCGTCTACAAGGGTCTGCTGCTTGCGCCGCAGATCGCCAGCTTTTACAAGGAGCTTTCCGATCCGGAAGTGACCAGCGCGCTTTGCCTGGTCCACCAGCGATTTTCGACCAACACGTTCCCAAGTTGGAAGCTGGCGCACCCCTACCGCTACATCTGCCACAACGGCGAAATCAACACGCTGCGCGGCAACATGAACTGGATGTACGCGCGGCAGTCGGTGCTGGCGTCGCCGCTGTTCGGAAAAGACATCGCCAAGCTTCTGCCGATTGTGAATTCGGGCGGCAGCGATTCGGCGGCGCTCGACAACGCCGTCGAGCTGCTAACGCTCGCCGGACGCTCGCTGCCCCACGTGATGTCCATGCTGATTCCCGAAGCGTGGGACAACGCGCCCGAAATGTCGCCGGACGTGAAAGCGTTCTACGAATATCATGCGTCGTTGATGGAGCCGTGGGATGGCCCGGCGGCCGTGGCGTTCACCGACGGCCGCGTGATCGGCGCGAAGCTCGATCGCAACGGATTGCGGCCGGGGCGCTACGTCGTGACCGCCGATGGTCTGGTGATCATGGGTTCGGAAGCCGGCGTCCTGCCGGTGAAGCCGGAAGAAGTCCGCATGAAGGGGCGTCTCGCGCCGGGTCGCATGCTGCTGGTCGATACCGAGCAGAAGCGGCTGATCTCCGATGAGGAAGTGAAGAAACAACTCGCCGCGCGTCAACCGTACGCCGAGTGGTTGAAAGAAAATCAAATCACCCTCGACGATCTGCCGAGCCCGACAAATGTCGAGCCGACCAACCACGACACGATCCTCATGCGCCAGCGCGCCTTCGGCTATACCGACGAGGATTTAAAGACCATTCTCGAACCGTCGGCAATCAAGGGCGAGGAGCCGGTCGGATCGATGGGCATCGACACGCCGCTGGCGTGCCTCTCGGACAAGCCCCAACTTTTGTTCAACTATTTCAAGCAGACCTTCGCGCAGGTCACCAATCCCGCGATTGATCCGATCCGCGAGGACCTGGTGATGTCGCTCAACAGTTATATCGGCCGCGAAGGAAACCTGCTCGATGAAACTCCGAAGCAGTGCCATACGCTGAAGCTTCGCCATCCCATCATTTCCAACTGGCGCCTGGAAAAATTGCGCAGCGTGAAATGGGGCGATTTTCAAGCCATCACGTTATCGGCGCTCTTCCCGGTGAAGCTCGGCCAGCAGGAGCTGGAGATCGCGGTCGAAACGCTCTGCATGCGCGCCTCCGCCGCCGTCAAGCAGGGCTATACGTTGATCATTCTTTCCGACCGCGGCGTCGACCTAAACCACGCTCCGATTCCGAGCCTGCTGGCGCTTTCGGCCGTCCACAACCACCTGATCCGCGAAAAGACGCGCAATCAAGTCGCCTTGATTGTCGAATCCGGCGAGCCGCGGGAAGTAATGCATTTCGCGCTGCTGCTCGGTTACGGCGCGAGCGCCGTGAATCCATACCTCGCGATCGAAACGCTGGAACATCTCCACCAAAACGACCACTTCCCTGCCGAAAGCTCCTGGGACAAAGTTTTCAAGAGCTACATGAAGGCCACGGACAAAGGCCTGCTGAAGACTTTCTCGAAGATGGGCATTTCGACGCTACAGAGCTATCAGGGCGCTCAGATTTTCGAAGCCGTGGGCCTCAGCAAGTCCGTGGTCGAGCGCTACTTCACCGGAACCAGTTCACGCATCGAGGGCGTGGACATTGAGATCATCGCGCGCGAATCGCTGATGAAGCACGCCTTCGCCATGCAGCCTCCCAACGAATCGGAAACCGAGCTGCGCGTCGGCGGCGACTATCAATATCGCGTGCGCGGCGAACGCCACATGCTGAATCCCACCACGGTCAGCAAGCTCCAGCACGCCGTGCGGCAATCCAGCTTCGAAACCTATGAGGAATTCGCAAAGATCATCGACCAGCAGAATCGCGACCTGCTGATGCTGCGCGGCATGTTCGACTTCAAACCCAACGGCGCGCCCGTGCCGCTCGACGACGTCGAGCCGGCCTCGCAAATCGTGAAGCGCTTCGCCACGGGCGCCATGTCCTTCGGCTCGATCAGCAAGGAAGCCCACGAAACGCTGGCGATCGCAATGAATCGCCTGGGCGCTCGCTCCAACACGGGCGAAGGCGGCGAGGATGAAGAGCGATTCAAGCCCGACGCCAACGGCGATCTCCGCCGCAGCGCCATCAAGCAGGTGGCCTCGGCGCGTTTCGGCGTAACCACGAACTATCTGGTCAACGCCGACGACCTGCAAATCAAAATTTCCCAGGGCGCGAAACCCGGCGAAGGCGGCCAGCTGCCCGGCCACAAAGTCGACAACGTAATCGCCCGCGTGCGCCATTCGATTCCCGGCGTCGGACTGATCTCTCCGCCGCCTCACCACGATATTTACTCGATCGAGGATCTCGCCCAGCTGATCCACGACCTGAAGAATGCGAATCCGCGCGCCCGAATCTCCGTGAAGCTCGTCGCCGAAACCGGAGTGGGCACGGTAGCAGCCGGTGTCGCAAAAGCGCACGCGGACGTGATCTTGATCAGCGGCTACGACGGCGGCACGGGCGCCTCGCCCATCAGTTCGATTCGTCACGCCGGGGTTCCCTGGGAGCTCGGCCTTTCCGAAACGCAACAGGTGCTGGTCCTCAACGATCTTCGCAGCCGCGTGCGGGTGCAAGTGGATGGCAAGCTCCAGACCGGCCGAGACGTGGCCATCGCCGCGCTGCTCGGCGCCGAGGAATTCGGATTCTCCACCACGCCCCTGATCACCATGGGCTGCATCATGATGCGCAAGTGCCACCTGAACACCTGTCCGGTCGGCATCGCCACGCAGGATCCTGAGCTGCGCAAGAAATTCACGGGCACCCCGGAAAACGTGGTGAATTTCTTCTTCTACCTGGCCGAAGACCTTCGCCACCTGATGGCCCAGCTCGGCTTCCGCACCGTGGACGAAATGGT
>DATNKM010000062.1:0-20764 GCA_035603395.1 Candidatus Acidiferrales bacterium | reverse complement strand
CGCAGAAAGAAAACGTCGAAGCTGTCAATCGCGCGATCGCACGGTTCAACGCCAGAGATCTGGAAGGCTATCTCGAAATGTTCGACAAGGCCGTGATGTTCCACGGATTGTCGCGCAAACTCAAGCCAGGCGTCGGCGGCCTGCGGGATTATTACTCGGCGCTTCGCGAGGGATTTCCCGACATGCGGTTATCGAGCGAAGACGTGATCGCGGAAGGCGAGAAGGTCGCCAATCGCTACACGTTTTACGGCACGCACAAGGGACCGTACATGGGCGTCGCGCCAACTTCAAAGCTGATTATTTCGCCGGGCATGGTGATCCATCTTTTCCGCGCCGGAAAATGCATCGAGACGTGGCAGTCGACCGACGCGCTCGGATTCCTGACGCAACTCGGAGTGGCTCAACCACTCGTCCAGAAGTAAACCCCTCCCACGCCAGATCCTGTCCCGGGACTACCTTGCAGCCGACTCTAGGGATTCGGCGCAATAGAACTGTGAATTTCCGCGACAGGTCGAGGTCCGCTGCTGCGACCCAGACGTGTGTCGTAAGGTGGCCCGACGCCAATCGGCCCCGGCGCATCCGGACGGTTTTGGGCGCCGCTTGCAATCAGCTGCAGCCCCGCGATGAACAGAAGCCGCCACGCAAAGCAACCGACGCCCACGAGAGCGAACTGAATTCAGTGAGCCGGGCGCAGACATCATGCAGATGCGGTAGCTGCGCCTTTGAAGAACGCCAGCAGATCGGCGTTGATTTGATCGGCGTGCGTTGCGGGCATGCCGTGCGGGTAGCCCGGATAGGTCTTCAGCGTGGCATTTTTCAGAATCTTCGCGGACGAGCGGCCGGCCGCGTCGATGGGCACGATCTGGTCGTCTTCGCCGTGCAGCACGAGGACGGGAATGTCGATCTTCTTCAAGTCCGCCGTAAAATCGGTTTCCGAAAAAGCCTTAATGCAATCGTAGTGCGCCTTCATGCCGCCCAACATGCCCTGTAGCCACCAATGTTCGCGGATGCCCTCGGAGATGACCGCGCCCGGGCGATTGTAACCGTAGAAAGGCAACGTGATGTCCCGGTAGAACTGCGGCCGGTTCGCCGCAAGGGCCGTGCGCAGGCCATCGAAGACCTCGATTGGCGCACCGAGCGGATTTGCTGGGGTCTTCAACATCAGCGGCGGCACGGCGCTGATCAGCGCCGCTTTCGCGACGCGCTTCGAGCCGTGGCGTCCGAGATAGCGTGCCACTTCACCGCCTCCGGTCGAGTGGCCTACCATGATCGCGTCGTGCAGATCGAGATGTTCAAACAGCGCCGCCAGATCGTCCGCGTAGGTGTTCATCTCATTGCCGTCCCAGGTTTGCGTGGAGCGGCCGTGCCCGCGCCGATCGTGCGCGATCACGCGATAACCCTTCTGCCCGAAGAAGAGCATCTGCCCGTCCCAGTCGTCGGCGGTAAGCGGCCAGCCGTGGCTGAATACAATGGGTTGACCCGAGCCCCAATCCTTGTAAAAAATCTTGGTTCCGTCCTTTACGGTAATCGTCGGCATGCTGCCTCCTAAGCGAATGGACTGCGGCGAGTTCCGGCTACAACGCAGTGATATAGCAGAAATGTTACAGCGGCATTATACGCGCGCGCCGTGCGAATCGTAAGCGCTGCGCTTCCGCACTCACCGCCTACAGCGTTGCGCTTCCGAGCTTACTATTTTGATCGGATAGGCTCCTGCCGCTGATTCAGCGAGAATCAGTCGTTTTGGATGGACCAATTTCTCGCATGAGTGAGGAGAAGACAGCATGAGCGCAGCATCCAGATCGTTGGTCTACGAGAACTCGCCGCTCTCCGCCGAGGCGTCCGCATCGGGTGTGTCCTGGGCCGCAGTCATCGCAGGGGCCTTCGTAACCGCCGCGCTTTCGCTGATTTTGCTCGCACTGGGCGCGGGTGCCGGGTTGTCTTCGCTATCGCCGTGGACAAACTCGGGCGCGCCGGCTTCTGCGGTCAAACTCGGCGCGCTGATCTGGATTGCGCTTACCGAGATTATTTCCGCCGGCATCGGCGGATATTTGGCAGGCCGTCTGCGCACGAAATGGACGGGCGTGCACACCGACGAAGTCTACTTTCGCGATACGGCTCACGGATTTCTGGTTTGGGCAGTAGCGCTGGTGATTTCCGGCGCATTGCTTACCACGGCGTCCAGCGCGATGGTCGGGGCTACGGCCCGAAATCAAAACGAATCGCAGGCTGATGACACCCGGCTGAATCCAAACGATTATTTCGTGAACACTCTGTTTCGATCGTCGCAGCCACTTCCGGCGAATGAGTCGTCTGCGCGCACTCAAGCAGCCCTGATCTTCGCTCATGCGCTCGCGCAGGGGGCGCTGACGGACGACGATAAGAACTACGTTGCAGATCAGGTCGCCGCCGCTGCCGGCATCAACCGCGCTGACGCCGAGCAACGCGTCACCGACACGTTCCAGCGCGATCAACAGGCCGCCGACGCCGCGCGCAAGGCTGTCGCCCACGCCCTGTACTGGCTGTTCGTAGCCTCGCTCATCGGCGCCTTCTGCGCGAGCTACGCGGCTTTACTTGGCGGCAGGCAGCGCGATCGCACGAGGACTTAGACTCACAAGATACAGGCGCGAGATTCGTAACGGAATTCAGTCGTTTCCGAAAGGAGCTTCGAATGCGTTCCATTATCTTGTTGCTGCTGGGTGTTCCGATCCCGCTGATTATCTTAATCGGCTTGGTCAGCCACTTCTGAGCCTATAGGGCTGTCGTGCGAAGCGCCGAATGACTGTCGGAAGGCCGCTCTGCGCTCCACTGCATGAGTAGTATTCGGCCGCAAACTTTGTACGAAAAACACAATTCGTTTTCCTGAATTCAACATCGAAGGACTCGTGGGAACATCTCGAACGGGCACTTCGACCGAATACGAGCTTTCGCTCGTCGTTAACCGATTGCGAATAAAGGCGATTCCGGGAACCGATTGTCTGGCCGGATGCGCCGCACATGAGTACTGCTTTGGCAATCAACTGGGTGCATCTGCCAAGTGGATCGAAGAATCTTTCCACGGGGGAGTTGGGTCATGGCCATCGCGAAACGAGCGTTTCTGCTGATTGCTCTCGTCGGTCTGGTGTTCGTGGGCACAGGTCGGGGGGACGAGCTCTTCAACAATCTCGGCGCAGTGCCAGACGGAGCCGATCCGACGGGCAGCGACTGGGGACCGCTCGCGGACTCTTTCTCAACCGGATCAACCGCGTTCGACCTCAATTCGCTGACCGTAGCCCTGAGCGGAACTCGTTCCGCGGGAACCACGACCGCATATCTACTCAGCGATTCCTCCAGCACGCCGGGGTCGGTCCTGGAGAAAATCGGCTCCATCAGTGAAGCAGACCTTTCGAGCGCGCCCGGTTTCTACACTCTTTCCACGTCCTACGTCCTGTCGCCAGAGACAATGTACTGGATCGAGCTCACATCGGACAACAACAGTGCCGGCTGGGATTGGTCGTTCGACGCGTCGGGTACCGGCGTCGCAGCAGGGTTCTTTGGGAATTTTCAGGGGAACGGCGCGTGGGTCGTATTTCCGAACGACAATGGCCCTTACCAGATGGAACTAGCCGGCCGGAACGAAGTTCCCGAGCCGAGCTCGATCGTTCTGCTGTTCGCGGGATTCACCGCAATTCTATGTGTCGCGTTTCGCCGCCGCTTGGCAGCGCTGAAGAGCCCTCCGTCTGCCGCTTAGCTCGCCGCCAGGACAAAGGAAACCGAAGAATTTCATTTGCACGCAGCCAGACGCCTCGCCCACAGGGCCAACAGACTAAACATTCGAAGGTAACAAGGGAGTCGGCGAGGGCAGCGTGCGTGTCCGCGCGCGCCGCGCAGCCTGCGCCAGTACGGCAAGGTGCCGGGCCCTAAAATGCCTTTGGGCCCGCCGGCCCCATCCTCGCACGAAATAATAATTCAGCGCACCAGCCGCTCCGGCGCTCAGCACGGGCACGATTCGCCCGGCCCACTTCTCCGCCACTTCGGTGCCCACGCGCACAGCAATCCGGTCAATAATTCGCGGAACCAGTCGCTCCACCGCCTGCTTCTCCAGAAAATCCCGGCCCATATCCAGCCCGGCAGCGCTCGCCGCCGCAATCCACAAATCGACCGTCTCTTCTTCGGTCGCGTATTCAAATCCGTACAGCAGACTTAGCTTCTGCAGCATGCGCATGGTGATGGCCGCCAGGATCCCCATGTCCGGCACCACCGTCAGGAACCCGCCCAGCCCGAGTCCCGCGCCTTCCATGGCCGCCATGCGCGACGCCGATTTAATCGCGCCCGCGGCGATGGGGTCGACTACTGCGGGCCCCAGGTCAAACATCTCGTCCCAGGCAACAATCGGCAACCGGTGCGCGCGCTGCACGTGGCGCAGATATTTCCGTTCGTCGATCTGGACCTGCTGGTAGGCGCGCCGGAATCCCGCGCCCGCAGCGGCGGTAACCAGCGAGACGAGCGAACCCGGCCTTCGTTCCTTGGCCATAGATACCTGCAACTTTGATTGTACCGCCGATCCTCCGATCTTCTAACCGGCGTTTTATCCGTGTGCCGGATTCGATTTGCAAATGCCTCGCGGATGCCGCATCATGCTTTTCTTCGGTCCGTCCGGCGCGGCGCTCAAGGTTTAGCGCGCGCGTACGAGTGCCGCCCTGATTTCCTGCGGCCTCGCGCAAGAAAAACCGGCAATACGATATCAACCGACCAAGGGAGAAAAGGAATGCGCAGGCCCGCAAGTATCGCTCCGCCAAAAGGAAAACTCGGCGTGCTGACGCCCGGCATGGGCGCCGTCAGCACCACGTTCATGGCAGGAGTCGAGCTCGTGCGCCGCGGTGAATCCGTCCCCGTCGGCTCGCTCACCCAGCTTGGAACGATCCGCCTGGGCAAGCGCACCGAAGGCCGCGTCCCAAAAATCAAGGATTTCGTTCCGCTCGCCAAGCTCGACGATCTCGTCTTCGGCGGATGGGACGTGTTTCCCGACGATGCGTACCAAGCCGCGGTGAAAGCCGGCGTCCTCGAATCCAAAGACCTCGACAAGGTTCAGAAATTCCTCAAGTCGATCAAGCCGATGAAAGCGGCCTTTGATCAAACCTACGTCAAGAATCTGCAGGGCACCAACGTCAAGAAGGGCAAGACGAAATTCGATCTCGCCGAGCAAATCCGCGAAGACATTCGCGACTTCAAGAAAAAGAACAAGCTCGACCGGCTGGTGATGGTCTGGTGCGCTTCGACCGAAGTTTTCCTGAAGCCGGAGGCCGTGCACCAGGACCTGGACTCGTTTGAGAAGGCCATGAAAGCGAATCATCCGGCGATCGCGCCGTCAATGCTCTACGCCTGGGCCGCGATCAGCGAAGGCGTGCCGTTCGCCAACGGCGCGCCGAACCTCACCGTCGATATTCCCGCGCTTGAGGAATTTGCGAAGTCGAAAAACGTGCCGATCGGCGGAAAGGATTTTAAGACCGGCCAGACGCTGATGAAGACCGTCCTCGCGCCCGCCTTCAAAGCACGCATGCTCGGCCTTAACGGCTGGTTTTCAACCAATATTTTGGGCAATCGCGACGGCGAGGTGCTCGACGATCCCGGCTCTTTCAAGACCAAGGAAGAATCCAAGCTCGGCGCGCTCGAATATATTCTTCAACCGAGTATTTATCCGGACCTCTACAAGAAGATTCACCATAAGGTCCGCATCAACTACTATCCGCCGCGCGGCGACAACAAAGAAGGCTGGGACAACATCGACATCTTCGGCTGGCTCGGCTACCCCATGCAGATCAAGGTCGATTTCCTGTGCCGCGATTCGATCCTGGCGGCGCCCATCGTTCTCGATCTCGCCCTGTTTTTCGATCTCGCCAAACGCGCCGGCCTGCGTGGCATCCAGGAATGGCTCAGCTTCTATTTCAAATCACCGATGTGCGCCCGCGAGCTCTACCCCGAGCATGATCTCTTCATTCAGTCTATGAAACTCAAAAACACGCTGCGCTGGATAAAAGGCGAAGACCTGATCACGCATCTCGGCGCCGAATATTACGACTAGCAGCGCCGGCGTCCTGGCGGCGTTTTTCCACAAAACGGGCACCGCCTGCGCCATTCGACGCTGGTTCTCTGGCGGCCGCCTTCCGGCGGACGCCTTGGTCCTCTTGCCGGCGAACTCGCTTAATTCGTCGCGCGCAGGACATCGCCCACAAACTTCACCAATTTCCATTCCTCGCCGAGCGTCGCGTCCTTCTCCGGATCCACGTGGGAGAAGGCCTTCGTGATCAACAAATCGCGCACCTCAACGTGCGGAATATCCTTCGCCAGCCACAAACTCTCCGCCGGAGGAATGATGTTGTCGCCCGACCCGTGCAGGATGTACACCGGCACGCGCAACCCGTCCATGCGCCCGTGCGGGGAAATCGCCGCCAGCTCAGCTTCGTCTGCCTGAATCGCACTCAGAATCCGCGGCCGAACCTCATCGATGCGCCGATTCAGCAGCGCATCCATCGTCTCCCGCGCTGGCGGACTGAGCTTCTCCATCGCCGCTTTCGCCTTGTCCGGCTCCTCCCACAGCCAATCACGCAGCGCCTCGTGCGCCGCATCCAAATCCGCCGCCGGGAAAAACTGGCTCAGGTGCGCGTAGACAAAAACCGACGCCCCGTAGTCGTGCGCCGGATGCGGCTCGCTCGTCCCGTCCGGCAACTCCTGCGCGCCCGTCGCAAGGAACCGCGAAACGCGCGCCAGATCGTCATACGCTCCCATCAGCACGAGTGCCCGCAGGTGCGACGCATACTGCGCATCCGCAGCCGCCATCAGCGAGAGTCCTCCCGCGAAGCTAATTCCCGTCAGCGTCACCTTGTGATCGCCCAACCTGTCGTCCAACCACGCAGATGATTCACCGATCATTGGAATCGAATCCTTGTCGACGTGGTAATCCGCCAGCGAATCGATCTGGGGCGTCAGCACTTCCAGGCCGCTTCCGGCAACGGCGCGCGCAAAATTCACCAGCCGCGGCTCGTCCATTCCGAGATGGTGGATCCCGTGCACCACCACCATTCCCTTCGGATGTTTCACGCCGACCGGGATGTAAAGCCGCGCGCGCAGAGGCTCATCGGGAGTCGGAATCGAGACGTCTTCGGTCCTTACGGGATGGGTTTCAAATCGTAGCAATGGCCCGGTGGCATTCGGATCGGCAAAATGCAGCAGGACCGCGTATGCACGGAGTCTGCTTGGCACAATCACAATCGCGCACACCACAAAAGCGAGGGCCGCCCACACGAACAGCACCCGCAGCCAGCTTCCGAGCAGCGAAGTGTCATCAACTTGTGATTTTCCGCGGTGGGATGGGGCTGCGCTCGCGCTCATCGGCGCGCGCAGTGTATCACCGGGCTATTTGCTTCAGAAGGCATTCGATGGGTTGCATTTCGAGGGATCTGGCAAACCGCCGCCTCACGAGCGCGAATTCACCCTGGAGAGAAAATGCTCATGCACTGCCGAATCCTCGGTCAACTCCGGATGGAATGTCGAGGCCATCACGCGCCCGCTCTGCACCAGCACCGGATGCCCCGCGTCTTCGGCTAAAACCTCAATTCCCTGCCCGACCGATTCGATAATCGGCGCGCGAATAAAAACCATCTCCACGGGCTCTTTGCGCAGTTTGGTCTTGCCCATATGAACATCGCTCGCCAGCTGCCGCCCGTAGCCGTTACGCAACACGCTGATGTCCAACAGCCCGAGCGATTCCTGCGGGGGGCCGTGCACCTCGCGCGCCAGCAAAATCGCCCCGGCGCAAGTTCCGAACAACGCCCCGCCCTTCGCCGCAAAATCCTTCAGCCCGTCAAACAGACCTTCTTCCTTCAACACTCTCAAATGAGTGGTGCTTTCACCGCCAGGCAGAATCACGCCATCGACGCCGGCCAAATCCGAGGGAGTCCGCACAAATGTGTGCGAAGCGCCCAACCGATTGAGCGCAGCGGCATGTGCTGCATAATCTCCCTGAATCGCCAGGATCCCAATGTTCATAAGGAAAAAATGGCCAGCGCTGAGTGACCGATCCTACCAGCCCCGCGTCTGCAGCAGATCCTTCTCCTCCATCTGCCGCACATCGAGCCCCTTCATTGCCTCGCCCAGCTCTTCGGAGGCTTCGAGAACAACCTTCGCGTCCTTGTAATGCGTCGTCGCCTTCACAATCGCTCGCGCCCGCTTCGCCGGATCGCTCGACTTGAAAATCCCAGAGCCGACAAACACGGATTCCGCCCCGAGCTGCATCACCAGCGCCGCGTCTGCCGGCGTCGCAATGCCGCCCGCCGAAAAATTCGGCACCGGCAGCTTCCCATGCTTCGCCACCCACGCGACAAGCTCAAACGGCGCGCCCAATTCCTTCGCTTCGTGCACCAGTTCTTCCTCGCCCAGCGTCGTCAGCTTCTTCATCGTGCCGACGATCGCGCGCATGTGCCGCACCGCCTCCACGATATTTCCCGAGCCGGCCTCGCCCTTCGTGCGAACCATCGCCGCGCCCTCGGCGATCCGCCGCAGCGCCTCGCCCAGATTCCGCGCGCCACAAACGAATGGCACCTTGAACCCGTGCTTCCACACGTGATGCTCCTCATCGGCCGGCGTCAGCACTTCGCTCTCGTCGATGTAGTCCACTTCGAGCGCTTCCAGCACCTGCGCCTCCGCAAAATGCCCGATGCGCACCTTGGCCATCACTGGGATCGACACGGTGTCCATGATTTCGCGAATCACGCGCGGCGCCGCCATCCGCGCCACTCCGCCTTCCTTGCGGATGTCGCTCGGCACGCGCTCCAGCGCCATCACCGAGCAGGCGCCCGCGTCCTCGGCGATCTTCGCCTGCTCCGCGTTCGTCACGTCCATGATCACGCCGCCCTTCAGCATCTCCGCCAGCCCGACTTTCACCCGCCACAAGTTGTTGTTCATCAGATCCATTCTCTTTCCCCTTTCGAACTTAAATCCCCTGGCCCGCGCGTTCCTTCGTCTTGGCCCGAAATTTCTCCGGATCCACTTCCACAAACTTTCCGGTTCCTCGCGCCAACAGCGCGCCGGACGAATTCCGAATTTCGCCCTGTCGCATCCGAAGGCGCCCGTCGCGTCCCGTCTCCCATCCTTCGACGTTCAATTCCTCACCAATCGGCACGGGTTTCAGATATTCGATGTTCAGCGATCCGGTGACCGCATAATCCTTCTCGAACCGGCTCACCTTCGCCATCACTTCATCCAGCAACGTAGCGACGATCCCGCCGTGAACGAACCCAGGTCCGCCCTGAAACTGGGGCGCAATCCGAAACACGCCCCGAATCCGCCGCGAAGCATCGTCCTGCTCAAACGTAAGTTGCATCCCGCGTTCGTTAGCTCCGCCGCAGCCAAAGCACCCGTTAGCCGGATTCGGTGTGAGTATCATGTCGCGCCGGCATCCCGCCGGCTCTTAGGCCTTTGCCTTTGTACGGGCGCTGCTGGCCGCTCCTGGCGGCAGGGTTAAACTAACGCCACCCGGGCCCGAACTTCATCGCGTACTCCGCGCTGCCGCTTGCGCAATTCCGACTCAAGCAACGCCGCCAATTTCTCGACCCCCACGGCAATACGCCTTTCGTCAACCGCCGAAAAACCCAGCCGCAGCGAATTCGGCCGCGGTTGCTGCGAATAAAAATACCGGCCCGGCAAGAACAAAATCCCCCGCTCGCGCGCATGAATCAGCAGCTCGCCTGCATCAAACCCGGCCGGCAGAGTGACCCAAAGCGACATCCCACCCTCCGGATGCGTCCACGACGTGCCCTCCGGCATGTGTTTTTCGAGCGCTTCCTCCATCGCCGCCAGCCGGCTGCGATAAAGCTTCCGCATCTTCGCCAGATGCTTCACGAAAAATCCGCGCCGCATGAATTCCGCCATGGTCGCCTGCGAAAGCTGGTCGGTGTGCAGGTCGGTCGATTGCTTCACCAGCCGCAGGCGCTCGATCGCGGATTCCGCGCCGATGCACCAGCCCACGCGCAAACCCGGAAACGCCGTCTTTGAAAAGCTGTCGATGTGGATCACGCTCCCGGTGGTATCCAGCATCTTCAGCGAAGGCACTGCGCTGCCGCGTACGCGCAACCGCGCGTAGATACCGTCTTCGATCACGGGCACCTGATAATGTGCGGCGACCTCCAGCAACCGGCGCCGATCCGCCACGGGCAGCACCGTTCCTGTCGGATTGTGAAAGTCGGGCGTGATCAGCAGGAATTTCACGCGGTTCTGCAACAGCACCGCTTCCAGATTGTCGATGTCGAGCCCGCTATGCCCGTTGCGCGACGGGTCAGTTTCCACATGCACAGGTAGGGCGCGCACCCGCGCGCCTGCCAATATGGCGATGGCGCCCGGATAGCCTGGATTTTCCAGAGCCACGGAATCGCCCGGCCGCAGAAACGCCTTGCAGACCAGGTCGATCGCCTGCTGGCAACCGTCCGTCACGATCACCTGCTCGGGCCGCACGTTCAATCCTTCGCTGCGAAATTGTTCAATCAGCTCGCGCTTCAGCGGCTCGTAACCATCGCTTGAACCGAGCTGTAAAATCCTGCCGCCTTCGCGCCGCAGAACGTCGTTGGCGCAGCGCCGGAATTCCTCGAGGGGAAAATAATCGGTGTCGGGACGCGCCACCGTAAACGCGATAGCGCCCGGCGGGACATCCGGCATCATCCGGCTCAGGCTTTCTTCGCCGCGATCGTCGGCGAACAGAGCTTCCCAGCGCATCGATCCGCCGTTGCCATTCGTTCGCGGTGGCGGGGAAAATTGTTTCACCGGCGCGCCGCAAATATATGTCCCGCGGCCCACGTGCCCGCTGATCAGACCCTCGGATTCAAGCTCCGCGTAGGCGTTCGCGACCGTCGTCCGGTGAACACCGAGCTGCCCGGCAAGTTCGCGGCTCGCGGGGATCCGATCGCCGGAACGAAGCTCGCCCGAATGCACCAGGGCGCGCAACTGATCGCGCAATTGCACATAGAGTGGAATGTGGCTTTCCGGTTGTAAGTGAACGGGTAGCATTGGCTCTGTCCTGCAGTCCAATATAGGCGACAGGAGCCGCATGTAAAGAGCCAATATGTCTTTCGTCCGAGTTTTTTCAGTCCTCCGACGCCGAGCCGTCGGCAAGGCGCGCAAGGAATGCGCATCCCGCGCATCGAAGACGGTAGGGAAGGCTACTCGCGGAAGAGCTTCGATTGGGCGTCGATCACGGCGCCAATATCCCGCGTAGCCCGCGCCGAGCGTCGCGCCACGCCCACCACGCCCAAAACCTTCATTTCCGCCAGAGAGGTCCGCGGGATAAACATGTGCAGCACGTTACCGTGCAAGTCGGGAGGCGTCAGTCGCACGCCCGTGTCGAGTAGATCCAAGAGGTTATTGGCGACGATGCCTTCCAGCGAATCATCGTCGCGAAATCGGAGCCGCACCCACAATCCATCCAGCTTCGGCCGGCTCAGGAAGGTCTTGCGCTCCGGCTCGAAGGGGTCCTTGAACTCGCGGACGAAGTAAACGGACTTGATGTCGGCCAGGCGCACGGATTCCTGTTCGCCGTCGACCGTCAAAACCTCAATGTTCTCCGCTTGGCCCAGCCCCGCAGGGTTCAGGTAGCCTCGAACCGTCTGGAGGTCCAGCAATAGGACGACGACTTTCTTCAGAGTCGAGGCTGAAGCGCGATTCTTCACGTCGTGCAGGCCTTTTTCGGGGAGAATGTTGCTACCACTCGAAGACTATGTTATCTTTATGTCGGAGTTTGTCAAGTTGTTGTTGTAGAAAGGGTTAGCATCGGAGTTCCGCCGATAGACAGCCTGGTACATCCCCCGGAAACCAGTCTCGATCGAAGCCTTCGCCATAGCTATCGGCCACATTCTTCGACACTTCGTCTAACAAAGGGCCCACGAGCCTTGCTCGGCTGCTCCCGGTCGCAAATCCGCGGTCGGGGCAACATTTTCCAGCTGTACGGAAGGCCATAAGCGTGGAATCGCAGATACGCACGTTCCTGAACACCCTTCGCGTTGAAAAAGGGCTTTCAGACAATACGGTCCAGGCGTATCGGCGCGATATCTGCAAGTTCGGTGCTTTCGTCGCCACACGCGAGCTGGGCGCGCAGAACATCCAGCGTGGCGACGTGGTCGATTTCCTTGCTTCCCTGTACCGCAAAGGTCTCGACAGCCGGTCGGTCGCTCGCCATCTGGTCACCATCCGACATTTTTTTCGCTTCGCACTGCTGGAAGGCTACGTGACGGAGGATCCGGCCGCCACCATCGAATCTCCCCGCTTCCGGCAGAGTTTGCCTGAGTTTCTGAGCGTTGCCGAGGTCGATCGGCTACTGGCTCAGCCGGACGTGAAGGCCGTGGTGGGCATGCGCGACCGGGCCATGATTGAGCTGATGTATTCCTGCGGCCTGCGCGTGTCGGAATTGTGCGGCCTGCGCCTGGCCGATCTGCACGCCGAGGAAGGCTGCCTTCGATGCATCGGAAAAGGCGACAAAGAACGCCTGGTTCCCGTCGGGCGCCAGGCGCTGGCGAGCGTCCGGCGCTATCTCGCAGCGAGCCGGCCAAAGCTGCTGGGCGAGAGTTCTTCGCCCCATCTATTCCTGAACCAGGCTGGACGGCAGATGAACCGGATCGCGTACTGGAAGGCGCTCGGGGAATACGGACGAAAGGCCGGACTCCGCAAGGCTCTGACGCCGCACATGCTTCGCCACAGTTTTGCAACGCATTTGCTGGACCGGGGCGCCGATCTGCGCTCCGTGCAGATGATGTTGGGACATTCCGACATCTCGACGACCCAAATCTACACGCACGTGGTCGAGGAACGGCTGAAACAAGTTTACAAGGCGCATCACCCGCGCGCCTGAAATCGCCGGGACACCAGAAGGAGCACGACTTCATGCCCGATTACATGTACTTGCTCGAAAGCCGGCTCTCGCCGGAGCAGCGTGCCGCGCTGGAACGCGTGCAGGAACTTTCGCGTTCGATGGAAATCAACGTTTACCTGACCGGCGGCGCCATTCGCGATCTGATCTCGGGCCAGCCCATTCGCGACCTTGACTTCACGGTCGAGGGAAATCCGGTGCGCATCGTCCGCGAGCTCGAAAAGGGCGGCGCGAAGGTCGTGTGGGAGAGTGAGAAGCTCCGCCACTTTGAAGTGATCTTCGCAGGCGACGCTGACGGCTCGATTTCCGCGGCCCGCGACGACGTGTACGAAAAGCCCGGCGCGAAACCCGAGTATCGATTCGCTGGCATCATGGACGATCTACGCCGCCGTGACTTTTCGCTCAACGCCATCGCCATTTCGCTGAACGCGCAATCGCGCGGACTGCTGCTCGATCCGACCAACGGCCTGGCCGACCTCGAGCGCCAGGAAATTCGCGCGCTTTCGATTCACGCTTTCACGAACCAGCCGGTGCGGCTGATGCGCATCCTCCGCTATTGCGCGCGCATGGGCGCGAAAATGGAATCGCGGACGCAGGAATGGTTCGAGCTCGCGATGGAGCGAAAGCTTTACGAAAATATCGAGGGCACGGAGGTGGGCCATGAAGTCCGCGCGCTGTCTCGGGAAGACAATCCCACTGCCACCCTCAAGCAATGGGAAGCGCATGGCTTGCTGGGGGCGATTCATCCCAAGCTTCAGAAGCGACGGCCCGACTACGACAGCCTGAACAAGCTGGCGCGCGTCCGCTCGAATTATCTGGGGGCCGGCATACGGCCTCGGATGCACGTGGCTGTGACCGGTTACCTGCTCGGGCGGCTGAAGTCGCGCGAGTCGGCGGCGGCGCTGCGCGACATGGAATTCCGCTCGGCCGAAATCGATGCAATCGCCAGCTTGATCCCCGAAGCGCAGAAAGTCGTGAAAGTCCTGAAGGGTCGAAAAACGAGCTCGGCTCGGGACGCTTATTTCTATCTCGCTTCCCTGCCGCCGGAGATGCTGGTGTACATCGAGGTCGAGCTGCCGAATCCGAAGGCGCTCTCGAAGATCCGCGCCTACATCCAGAAGTGGCGGCCGATCCGTTTGGCGCTGCCCTTCGCCGAGCTGGATGCGCTCGGCGTGGCGCGCGGCCCGAAATTCGACAAGATCATCGAACAGCTTTTCGAAATGCAGCTGCGCGGGAAGGCGCGTTCGCCGGAAGATCGCACGAAGGCGCTGCGCAATCTGGCCGGGATCAAAGACGAGCCGAAGAAAAAGGAAGAAAAGGAAAAGAAGCCGAAGGCCAAGGGCAAGGAACCCGCGGCGGCCGCCAAGCCCAGCGATGCGAAGGATGCCAAACACGCGGGCAAGGGCGCGCCGCAATCCACGCCTGAATCGCAACAAACCGCTGCAAAGGCTGAGGCGGCTGCGGCGCATCGCGCGGCGCACAAGCACGCTTTGACAGCGCACGCGAAAGCGAAGCCGCAGGCGGTGAAGAAGGCTCGCGGCAGGTAGCGCACCGCGCGCGACATCGGAACAATTCGCCGCTCTGCCAGCGCACGTGAGCACCGATCCCCATGGTCCTGAATCGCCAGCGCGGTGTCCGCGTTCCCGTGAAGGATCTCACTCGGTTTCTGGCTCGAGCGCGCCGCGCACTTCGCCTGCCCGCCGAATCCGTCAGCGTCTGCTTGGTGACAGATTCCGAGATCGCGCGATGGAATCGCGACTATCGCGGCAAGCCGGGTCCGACGGATGTTCTCTCCTTCCCTGCGGGGGACGAAAACGGAAGCGGACCGAAGCCCGGAAAGAATTCCCCGTCGCTCTACCTCGGCGACATCGCGATTGCACCGGCCGTGGCGCGGCGCAACGCGCGCCGATTCAGCCGCACTTTCGGCCAGGAGATGCGCATCCTGATCCTTCATGGCATGCTTCACCTGATGGGCTACGACCACGAAACCGACACCGGTCAGATGGATCGCCGCGAGCAGCGTCTGCGGCGTTCGCTGGGGCTGGCTTAGACGATGGCGATCCTTCTGTTCATCACGTGCATGCTGGCGCTGACGGCGGCGCTGATCGTGGCGTCGTATTTCGATCGCGTGTACCGCGAGTTGGGCCGGCCGTCGGCTGGCCGGGTGCTCGAGCACCTGGAAACGTTCGAGGCGGAGATCGAGCCGCGGCTGAAACTGGACCGGGCGCGGGCGGCTCTGGCGTTCGCTCTGGTGGCGCGCGTGTGGCTCGCGGCGGTAGCGGCTGTGACCGTGGTGGGCATCATGTATCTCGAGCCTGATCGCTGGCAGACCGTTCTCGAAATCGTGCTGCTGCTGGGAGCGGAGACCGTGATCGCCATGCAGCTGGTGCCGCTGCTGTTGCTTGCGGGCACGAGCGGTCATTGGGCGTCTCCGATGGTTCCTCTGGTGCGGCTGGAGCTTTGGATTTTGTGGCCGATTCTGGCGGTACTGGAGCTGACGGGCTCGGTTTTGCGAATTTCCGACGAAGAGCCGGGCGCGCCCGCCGCCGAGCACCAGGCGATCGAGGCGTTCGTCGATGCGGCTACCGAAGAAGGAATCATCGAACAGGCCGAGGCGCGGCTGATTGAGCAGGTGGTCGAGTTCGGCGACAAACGCGTGAGGGAGATGATGACGCCGCGTCCGGACGTTGTGGCGATTTCGGCGCGCGCGTCTCTGGAAGAGCTGCGCCGCCGCGTGGTCGAGACGAAATTTTCGCGACTGCCGGTGTACGACAAAACGATGGACGACATTACCGCAATTGTAGTCGCGCGGGACATGCTGGAAGTGCCCGATCGCGACGCGGCGCGGCGAACCGTGCGAGAATTGATGCGGCCGGCGCTGTTCGTCCCGGAGATGAAGTTCGGCTCCGAGCTGTTGAAGGAGATGCAACGCAAGAACCAGCAGATGGCTATCGTGATCGACGAATACGGATTGCTGGCCGGCGTGGTGACCGTCGAAGACCTGGTGGAAGAAATCGTAGGCGAAATCGGTGAAGAGGATCGGCGGCCGGCGCCGGACGTGATCCGCGAAACGGGTGGCTCGATGGTGATGCGCGGAAGCGTTGGCGTCGAAAAGGTGGCCGAGCTTTTCGGCGTGACGCTGGAAACCGCCGCGCAGCATTCCAATGTGTCGACGATTGCGGGGCTGCTGAACAGCGTGGCCGGGCACGTGCCGCGCACCGGCGAAGTGGTGGACTTCGACGGGCTCCGATTCGAGGTGCTGGAGGCCAATCAGCGAAAAGTGCTGCGGGTGCGCGCGCGGCGTGCCACACCGGCCCCGATTTCGACCGCGCGCGCCGTATAGCACTTGATTGCCTCGAAACTCAACAATCGTCGAGATTCGCGACTCCGTGGGAGAAATTCGACTACGACTCCTCTCGCGATCCAGAATCCCTGCAACCGTTTCTGGCCGCAGCCGATTCCTTCGAGGTGATCGCCCGGGGGACCGGCTACATCGAAGCTCAAGGCGATCCCCATCGGGCAGGTTGAACGGAACTCGATCAATTATTGACAGCCAATATATCGTACGATATCGTGTGTGACGTATCATTTGTTACATCAAAGGAGATTTCGATTATGAGGTTTCACGGTTATCGAAGACATTGCAGCGAGCGCGGCGAATTCGGCGACCATCGCCATCATGGCGGGTTTCGCGGTCGGCGCGGGTTTATCGGGCGGTTTGGCGGGTTCATGAACGGGCCCGGGATGCGGGCGGCGCGAATGATTGCGTCGGGCGATTTACAGCTGATCATTCTGGCGCTGCTGAGCGAACGACCGCGGCATGGGTACGAGATCATCAAGGCGATCGAGGAGCATTCGAGCGGGATCTATACGCCCAGCCCGGGAGTGGTTTACCCGGCACTGACCTACCTGGAGGAAATGGGGTACGCGTCGGTCGAGCAGGAAGGCAACAAGAAACAATACCGGATCACCGAAGCCGGCGCTGAGCACCTGAAGAAAAACCACGAGAACGTGGACGAGATGCTGGATCAACTGGCGCGGTTCGGACGGAAGATGGCGCATATCCGCAAGGAGTATGCCGAGCAGACGCAGGAGGCGGAGGATTTCGCATCGGATGCCGGACGGGAGATCAAGGGCGAGTGGCGAAAGACGAAGGCGGAGTTTCGCGGGCTGCGGGATGAGCTGAAGGCGACGCTTTACGAAAAGCTGGATGCTTCGGCTGAGGAGCGGGCTCGGATCAACGAGATTCTACGTCGAGCGATGGAGGAGATTCGCAATAAGTGACGCCCGCGACCTAGCCGACGGGTTTTGCGCGACGCGAAGGCCGACGAAAGATCGCTTGAGTTCGCTCGGGATGACGACAACGTGTTAGGACAGTGGAGTTCCGGAGCGGAGCCGGGAAACTTCTTCGCGCAGTTCACGGAGCTCCCGCTGCAATTCGGGGAGGCGGTTGAAGACGGCGACGGACTTGCGCCATTCCAGGTTGTCCATGGCGGGATAGCCGGAATAGATGGCGCCGGGGGGCACGTCGCTGGGGACGCCGCTTTGCGATGAGATCGTGGCGCCGTCGCCAATGGTAAGGTGGCCGGCGGCGCCCACCTGCCCTGCCAGTACGCAGCCATTCCCGATTTCGGTCGAGCCGGCAAGCCCCACCTGACCGCACAAGAGTGTGTCTTCCCCTACTTTACAAGCGTGGCCCACCTGGACGAGATTATCGATTTTGGTGCCGCGGCCGATGCGAGTCTCACCGACCGTGGCGCGGTCGATGGCCGCATGGGCCTGGATTTCCACGTCGTCGCCGATGACGGCGGCGCCGGCCTGGCGGATTTTGTACCAGCGGCCGGTGGATTCGCGGGCAAAACCAAAGCCGTCGCTGCCGACGACGACGCCATTCTGCAGCAGGACACGATTCCCGACGCGGCAGTCCTCGCGGACGCAAACGTGAGCGTGAGCGAAAAAATTGTCGCCGATACGCGCGCCGCGATAGATCGAGACGAAGCTGTGCAGCACGGCGTGATCTCCGATTTCGACGTTGTCGTCCAGGAAACAATAGGGGCCGATGTGCGCACCGACGCCGACTTTGGCTGAGCCCGCGATAACAGCGGTGGGATGAACGCGGGGCGCATACTGCGGCGCCGGGTGAAAGATCTCGATGGCTCGGGCGAAATCGAGATAGGGATTGGAGGAGCGCAGCGCGGCGATGCGAGGACGCGGCTCGCCGGCGCCGCAAATGATCGCCGCGGCGCGCGTAGTCGCAAGGGAGGGGCGATACTTGCGGTTGACCAAGAAGGTCAGCTCTCCGGGCTGCGCTTCCCCGATGCCGGCAACGCCGGTGATTTCAAGATTGGCGTCTCCGTCGACTGTGCAGCTCAGTTTGCGCGCGAGCTCAGCTAGCTTCATGGTTTTCTCCCGAAGAGTTGAAAGGCAATCGATGAAACTTATCAGTTGAATGACGAAAGTTCAAACCAGCGCGCCGTTATTCCCTGCCGTTGACATGCATGATGACGAGTTTCCATGCGCGCCTGGTGCCCGAACTCCCGTGGGGAATAAGAGAGCGGGCGGAGTTATCGGAAGCGAGTTCCCCCCGACGCAGATAGACGCGACGCCGATTCCAAGATTGCGCCGGCCCGCGCAACCGCCTAAAATCGCGCCTATCGCGCTGCGATGGAGCGTGGCGCCGCATCGCAACCCCTTGCGACCCGGCACACGCGGATCTGCCTAGCACGAAATCGAATCGATGTAACTTACAAGCGCGGAGGCTTGATGAATTCGAAATCAGCGCAACGGGCACGCCGCACGTCGGGCGTCGAATCTCCCGCCAGGAATTCATCGGGCAAATTCCTGATTGCGGCGATCGGTGCGTCGGCCGGTGGGA
Organism: Candidatus Acidiferrales bacterium; assembly: GCA_035603395.1. Lineage (GTDB taxonomy): Bacteria > Acidobacteriota > Terriglobia > Acidiferrales > UBA7541 > Palsa-295. The sequence continues at coordinate 2,006 of DATNKM010000062.1, read as the reverse complement.
TCGAGGCTTCCAGCGAATTGATCAGCCGGCTGCCGATCAATACCGGAATGGCGTTCGTGCTGATTCAACATCTTGATCCCACACACCGCAGCATGATTTCGGAATTGCTCTCGAAGAAAACAAAGATGCCGGTGTCCGAGGTGCAGGACGGGATGAACGTGGAACCCGATCATGTGTACGTGATTCCGCCGGACGCCACGATGTCGATTTCCGACCACACGTTTGGCCTGAGCCCGCGCGCAGCCACGCGGGGATTGCACATGCCGATCGACCAATTCATGCGATCGCTGGCGCAAGTGCAGGGCAACTGCGCGGTGGGTGTGATCCTTTCGGGTACCGGATCAGACGGAACGCTGGGGCTGGCCGAAATTCAGGCGCAGGGCGGCGTGACGATCGTGCAGGACGAAACAACCGCCAAGTATGACGGGATGCCGCGAAGCGCGATCTCCGCAGGCTGCGTCGATCTGATACTTCCGCCGCGAGGAATCGCTCAAGAACTGGTGAGGTTGGCGCGCCATCCATACGTGGCGCCGCCAAACAACGGCGGTGAAACCCACCCGCACCTGCCGGAGACGCCCTCGCTGCGATTGATTTACCAGCTGATCCGGCGCTCGGCCGGAGTCGATTTCACGCATTATCGGCAAACAACCATCCGCCGGCGCATCGAGAGACGGATGGCAGTGAACAAGGTTGAACGCGTGGAAGATTATCTGAAGTTTCTGCAAACCAATTCGGGGGAAATCAAAGCGCTGTATCAGGACATGCTGATCAACGTGACCAGCTTCTTTCGGGATCCGAAGGTTTTCGACGCCCTGCGGGCGCGAATTTTCCCCAGCATCGTGCGAAACCGAGGGAAGAATGCGGCCATTCGGATTTGGAGCCCGGGCTGCGCGTCGGGCGAGGAGACGTATTCGCTTGGCATCTGTCTGCTGGACTTTCTGGGCGAACGGGCCCGGGAGATACCGATCCAGCTGTTTGGGACGGACGTGAGCGAAACCAGCATCAACAAAGCGCGCAGCGGCTGGTATCCGGAAAACATCGAAGCGGACGTAACGCCCGCGCGGCTCCGGCGTTTCTTTACGAAGGCCGACGACGGATACCGCGTGAACAAGACGGTTCGCGACCTGTGCATATTCGCGCAGCATAACGTGCTGAACGATCCGCCATTTTCGCAAATGGACGTGATCTGCAGCCGGAATCTGCTGATCTACCTCGAACCGGTGCTCCAGAATCACGTGATGGAGATCTTCCACTACGCAACGCGGCCCAACGGCTTCCTGGTGCTGGGAACATCGGAAGGAGTCGGGGCGGTCGCGAACCTGTTCACGCCGGAGGACCGGAGCCTGCGGATTTTTTCGAAGAAGTCCACGACGCGGCACGCGCCTCTCGTCTTCTCCATGCATCCCGAACGGCCGTCGTCCCAATTCGGTGCCGTGCGGCCGAGCGCCCGGTTTGGCGAGGAAAACTGGAACTATCTCGAGGTGCAGAAGGAGTTCGACCGGCGGTTGCTGGCGCAGCATGCGCCCGCGGCGGCTTTCGTCAACGAAGACTTCGAGCTGATCCATACGCGCGGGAACGTGAGCCCCTATCTGAAGATTTCCCCCGGCCGACCCAGCCTGAATATCGTAAAACTGGCGCGCGAAGGGCTTCAAATCGAGTTACGCAACTCCCTGAATCGGGCGAAAAAAGACGATACCACGGTGCGCAAAGCGTTCGTGCAGATCAAGGACGATAGCGGGCAGGCAGCGGAAGGAAGGGAGCGTCCCACAACGCGCCGGGACGCAGTCCGACAAGTGAGTTTTGAAGTGATTCCGATTCGCGTAGGGAACGTGTCGGAGCGCTATTTCATGCTGCTTTTTCGGGATTCGCCGGTCGTGCTGCGGAAAGCGGAATCGAGCGCAAAAGGCCGGAAAGAATCGGAATCGGCCGCTCGGCATATCTCCAAACTCGAGCAGGAGCTGGCCTCAACGAAGGAATACTTGCAGTCTGTGATCGAGACACAGGAA
>DATNKM010000059.1:0-12925 GCA_035603395.1 Candidatus Acidiferrales bacterium | reverse complement strand
CGGATGCGAGCGCGCTCTCCTCGCCGCTACGCTTGCGTTTGTCGCTGGCCAGCGCCAGCAACGCACGGGCCACCACTGCGCGGCGCAGGTCTTCCGATTCCTGGCTGCCTTTTTCCACGAACGCGGCGACCTCCCACGACGAGAGCAGCACTTTTGTATCCTGCAAAACGACGGTGGACATCGAGCGTCCGCGCGACGGCGGCACGGCGATCAACTGTTCCCAGATCTGCTCCATGCACTTTTCCGCTTCCGCGGCTGCGGTGGGCGCAGCCGGCACGTCTGCCGCTGGCTTCGCCGGCTGGGAGGCTGCTGTTTGCGCAGCTTTTGCTTGTTCCTGCTCGAGTTCGCGGGCGTGGGCTTCCGCTTCAATGGCTTCGTCGCGCGCAGCCTTTTCTTTTTTCGTGATCACAGGCTCCAACGCGAGAGGATCGCTCAGATCCGCTGGCGTGGAGCTCATCATCGCCAGCATGTCGTCCTCGTGATGCGCGCCCAGGCCTCCGACGGTGGGTGATTTAAGGTCGGAGGTCGGTTTCTTGGGAGCTTCCTTGCGCCCCAGGGCCTCTTCGAGGTCCGCGCGCATATTCAGCAGCTGTTCAAAAGAATGGCGCACGGAATTTTCCGTATAATCCTTCTGGAACGGCTGGCGCCAGTTCTCGCAGAAATAGCGCAGCTGCAGCGTTGTTTCCGCCGCTGAAAATCCCGCACGGCGGCAATCGACCGTCTTCACGCCCTGTGCTTCCAGCGAATCCAATGCGTCGCGCACGGCGCTCAGATCCGCATGCAACATCCGGATGAACGCGCGGCGCAGCAGAAAATTGAACCGCGTGAAAGCCACTAACGCCGCGGGATCGTAGAACATCGGGCCCGCCTCATCCTTCAGCAGGCGCCCTTGCTCCAGCAGGCCGTCCTCCATTAAGTCGCGCAGGCTCTGGCACTGCCTGGTTTTGTCGAGGATCTTGTCTAGCGGTTCGCACCATTCCAGTGGCGTCGGGTCAGCCTCGGGCAGCACAGGTTGCAGAATCCGCACAACGTCTTCGAGCGAGATTTCCTTGTGCACCAGATCTTCGGACGCGCACATCGCGAAATACTGCACCAGCAGCAGGTCGATCTTGTCGCGGTCGGCGGTGGTCTTGTCCTCTTTTTTCAGCTGGCGATGGATCAGCGCGCGAAGCGCAGCCTCGCTGCCATTCAGGACGTTGGACGGAAGCTGCCGAATCTGGTAGGCGAACGTCTTCTGATCGATGGTCGCAAGCCATTTCAGCACGCCATCGAAAGTTTCGCGCGAGGGCTTCTCGGGCGGAAGCTTTTCCGACGCGTAGGGCAAAGGTGCGAGCTCGAATTGCGTAGCCAGCGCGGCGTAGATCGGATACACGAGCCGCGCTTCCTGCCATTGCGAAGCGAATTCAGCCGGGACGGCGCTTCCTGCGTCCGCCGTGGGACCCGGAATATTCAACGTGGTCATGCCGGGGATTTTTGGGCTCATGATTTGATGATCCAGTTTCCGACCTCTCCCAGGAATCGCACCGCGACGGCCTTTCGTCCGCCGTGGTAGCGCACAGCAACTACGGTCGCCCGCGTGTCGAGCGATCCATCGGAGTTTTCCAGGCGCACTTGATCTTCAAATTCCAGGGGAAGCGTCGATGAGAATAGAACTTCGCGCGCGGTGCCGAATTCGATCACGGTTTGCTCTTCCAGCCGCCCGCGCCCGTTGACGGCCACGGTGCTCAAACGCACCGGAATCCGCACCGGTGAAACGCTCGGAAACAAATGCGCCAGTTTTTCGACGCACGCCTGATCGGCAACCGCCGATACGGCTGCGACTTCCGCTCCGATTCCCACGGCCGGTTCTTCTCCTGACGTGCCGCCCTTTTTCACCCCATGCTCACCGAGACCACATCGGACCCCAAGCTGGTGGCTTGACGTTTGCACGAGGGGAGCCAAAGGCGTGCGCAGGGCGTCAATTGTAAGCGCCTTGTTATCTTTCCCTTGGAGTCGGCAGCGCGCCCGAAGACGTGGGTGTCTCGCGAGATTGTCTCAGGCTGACACAGAAACCGTCTCAGGTGCGGCCTGGAATCGCCGGGGGGCGAGAACGCGGGCAACGGCAGGTCCTAGCGCACGATGCGCATTTAGGGCGCCGTAGCCACCAGCTCTTTTTGCGCGGGTTGCGCATTGCGGAGCGGGATGTTGTAGCGCTTCAGCTTGCGATAGAGGGTCGCGCGGCTGATGCCGAGCATTTTCCCGGCGAGCACTTTGTCACCGCCGGCTTGCTCAAAGACCCGCAAGATCGTCATGCGCTCCAGATCGGCGAGAGCCGTGGTCGAGAGGTCGGAGGGATCCTCGCGCGAGGAGAGCGCTTCCTCGTTGCCGCGAATCGCGGGTGGCAAGTCGGCCACGTCGATCGTGCGATGATCGCCGAGCGCCATCGCGCGCGCGATGCAGTTTTCCAGTTCTCGCACGTTGCCCGGCCATTCGTATTGCAGAAAATTTTTCATCACGCTCGGAGCCACCTGGACATTCTCGCCGGGCGCGTAGCGGTCCAGAAAACAGTGCACAAGCTGCGGAATGTCGGAGCGGCGCTCGCGCAGACTCGGTAAATGCACCGTGACGACGTTCAACCGGAAATAGAGATCCTTGCGGAAGGCGCCGGAGCGATAGGCTGCTTCGAGGTCGCGGTTCGTGGCGGCGATCACGCGAACGTCCACGGAAACTGTCTCGTTACTGCCCACCGGGCGAACTTCCTTTTCCTGGAGCACGCGGAGCAGCTTCGCCTGAAGCTCGAGGGGCAGCTCGCCGATCTCATCGAGGAAAATCGTGCCGCCGTTTGCCGCCTGAAATAGGCCAGCCTTCGACTTCAGCGCGCCGGTAAAGGCGCCTTTTTCGTGGCCGAAGAGCTCACTTTCCATCAGTGTCGGGACCAGCGATCCGCAATCGACAGCGACGAACGGCATCGGCCCCAGAGGCCCGCGGAAATGAATCGCGCGCGCGACCAGCTCCTTGCCAGTGCCGCTTTCGCCGGTAATCAGGACGGGAGTGCGAATATCCTTCAGACGTGAGACCATGCGCAGCACGTCCTGAATTTTTGCAGACGTGCCGGTGATTCCGTCAAGGTTCGTCTCAGCGTCCACGCGTTCGCGCAAGAATTGATTTTCGGTGACCAGGCGAACTTTCTCGGCCATGCGCTGAAGCAACTGGCGCAGGCGCTCCACGCGAAACGGTTTCTCGATGTAGTCGTAAGCGCCCTCTCGCATCGCTTCGACCGCTGATTCGATCGAGCCGTGGCCGGTCATGATGGCCACTTCGGCGCGCGGCAGCAGCTCCTTGGTCTTGCGCAGCAGATCCGTGCCGGAAAGGTTCGGTAACTTCAGATCGGTCACCACGATGTCGGGTGGCTCGGTTTCCACCAAGGCCAGCGCTGCTTCGGCCGTCTCCGCTTCGGTGCAAACGAAATTCAAGCCCTGGCCCACCGTCATGCACAGGCGGCGGATGCTCTGTTCATCGTCCACGATCAGAAAACGGAGACGCGATTCATCCTTCATGGTTTACCTATGGTTTTCTCGACCGCATCCATTAGTTCGCGGACGCGGAACGGTTTTTCAACACACGGTGTTCCGTCCTGCTGCAGGAGCTTGATTGTTTCGGCGCTGGCCGTATCGCCCGTGATGAAAACGATTCGCGAAGCCAGCTCCGGCCGGTGGCGCCGCACCCAGTCGTGGAGATCCGCGCCGTTGATTCCGCCGGGAGTGCGGAAATCGGAGACCACGCCGCGGAAATCGCCGGTCGCCAGCAGTCGCAGTCCCTCCGCAGCCGATGGCGACGGCGTCACGTCGTATCCGCGCCGCTCCAGCGCCGTGCGCATGAATGCGGCCACGGCTGGCTCATCCTCGATCACCAAGATGCGCAGTCTTGCGGCCCCTCCGGCGATATCTGCCGCGGTCATGGCGCGCTTTCCGCGACCATCAGCTCCGCGCTTTGCGGAGCGATGGGAAGGCGCACGAAGAAGGTGCAGCCAAGGCCGTCCGCGTTGTTTCGTGCCGCGATTTCGCCGCGATGCGAACGAATGATGCCGTAGCAGATGCTCAAGCCCAGGCCGGTGCCCTTGCCGACTTCCTTGGTGGTGAAAAAAGGATCGAAGATTCTCTCGGGATGCGAGATGCCCGGGCCGTTGTCGCGAAATGCGATTTCGATCTGTCCGTCGCGGTGCGCCGTGGAAATCTCTATTTTCCCCGGGCGCCGCACTTCTTGAATGGCATCGTACGCGTTGTTCAGAACGTTCAGAAACACCTGTTGCAGCTGGTGCGAGTCGCCGATGGTGAGCGGCAACCCCTCTTCATAGCGCTCCGATATCTGCACGCCGTGATTCGCAAAGTCGTAAGCGCGCAGCTGGAGCGTCTGCCGCAGGATGGAGTTCACGCGCATCGGCTCGTGCTGCGCGGGCATGTGCCGCGCGAAGCTGAGCAGATTCTGCACGATCACCCGCGTGCGCTGCGCTTCCTGGAGGATTACGCGAAGTTCTTCGCGCGCTTCCGGCGGAATCGCCGGATTTTCGAGCAGGAGATCGGTGAAACCCACAATCGCCGCGAGCGGATTGTTCACTTCGTGCGCCACGCCGCTGACCAGCTGCCCCAGAGCGGCCATTTTCTCCGTGTGCATCAACTTTGCCTGGAGATCGGCGGCGTCGGTGATATCCGCCATCACCACGACGACGCTGTTGATGTGGCCTTCCTCATCGCGCATCGGGCTGAGGCTGATGGAGAAATGCCCGGCGGTGCCATTGCCGCGAAAAACCGGCAGCTCAAGATTGTCGACTGCCGTGCCTTCGAGAGTTTTCTCCAGTGCTTCGGCCAGCGCCGGACGCCGCGCCTGCGGAATCATCTCCACCAGCGGGCGGCCGAGCAGATCCGACTCGCGATAGCCGGCCTCGAAGCAGCGGCGGTTGGCATAGCTCACCAGCCCCACCGTGTCGAGAACCAGGATCATGCTCTGTGTGTTATTCAAAATGTTGCGGTTGAAGTCGCGCTCGCGGCGGTAGCGGCGCTCGGCTTCGCGGCGGTCGGTGATGTCCTTCAGCACATGGATTGTGCGGCCGTCTTCCTCGCCGCCGGAGTGAATGCGCGAAGTGGAAACCAGATAGGTGAGCTCGCCCGCGGCGTGAATGAATTCTTCCAGCACCGCGCGCGTGTTGCGGCAGAAAGGACACTTTCCCGGCTGCGCGGACGCGGCCAGAATTTCGAGCTTATAGATTTCGCGGCCCACGGCTTCGGCCGGGGCCATCTTCAGCAGGTCGGCGAGCGCGCGATTCAGGCGGAGCACGCGGCCATCTTGATCGTGCACGACAATGTAATCGGTGATGGCGTCGAAATCCTCCACCCACTGCTTGCGCGAACGCTCGACGCGCGAAAACAAACGGACATTTTCCAGCGCCACGGCCGCGTGACTCGCCAGAGCTTCGAGCAGCTGGCATTCGGTGGCGGAAAGCTCGCGCCCCAGATCCACCAAACACAAGACGCCGAGCAGCCCGCCTTTACTTTCCGTGAGCCGCACCAAAATCAGGTCGCGCCAGCCGAGGGCTTCGGCGAGCTCGCTGCCCAGCAACATCGCGCTCGTGCCGAATCGGAGCGCGGACGACGGCACCGCACCCTGTTCGCCGAGCACGTTCGCAAGACGGTCCTCAACCATCAAGTCCCAGCGCTCGGCGGGCCCCGTGAGCGCGGCGATTTCCCAATCGCTGCCTAGGCCAAGAGCCAACACCACGGCGCGCGCCCCCAGCATTTCGGCGGCGCGGGTGGTCAGCCGTCGCGCAAATTCGGCGGTGCCGACCGACGGGTTCAGCTCGAGAGTGGTGGCGGAGAACTGCGCCAGCAGGCTCTCAAACGAGCCGTCGAGACGAGACGGAACTTCGCGGATCTTCTTTAATGCACGCATGAGGTGACCGGGCGATGTGCGCGCTACGCCTATACAATCAAAGACGTTACGGTGTTATCTCATTTTGAGTCAATCGAACCGCTCGACCCTGTTGCCCTATCGAGCACCCCGTCTCATGTCGCAGGCTGAGACATCACCCGCGCTCTGAGTTGCCCGATGAGACAGACCGGCTTTTTTTTCGCGCAAGCGAGCGACGGATGCACGAAGCTAACAGTCCCATTATCAGCGTGTTGCAGAGACAGTAGCGGATTTGCGGCCAGCTGCGTGAGTACTGTTACTGGTGGCCCTACCCGTGCAAATTCTGATTGCGGGGTGGTGGGTATCCAGAGGGTAGGGCCATGAAGTTCAAAGAAATGCTGATTTCAGTCGGCTTGGCATTCGTTCTCCTTGGGGCTGTCGTTGCGCCCCGCAGGGCATCAGCGCAGGACAGTGATTTCGACGCTGGCAAGCGCAAGATTCGCGTGAAGGTGACGCCGACGTATCCGGCGCTTGCCCGGCAGATGAACCTGTACGGCAGGGTGAAGATCGAGGCGACGGTCTCCGCAGACGGGCGCGTGGTCGCAACCCGCGTGGTAGGCGGCAGCCCTCTGCTGGTGGTGGCCGCTCTCGACGCTGTCAAAAAATTTCAGTTCGAACCGGGCCCGAAAAACACCACCGAAACCGTCGAATTTCAATTCGATCGGTAGTGATACCGGGACCCAGGGGTGCGTGGAGGGAAGCAACAGTGAAGCTCAAGCTCCTATGTATCTCAATTGGTCTGGTACTCGTACTGGGGGGCGCGGCGATCGTGCCGCACAAGACCTCGGCGCAGGATAGTCCTGCGGATGCGGGTAAGCGCAAGGTTCGCGTCCGTGTAACTCCGGACTATCCGACGCTCGCGAAGCAGATGAACGTGACCGGCAAGGTGAAGATCGAAGCGACGGTCGCGGCGGACGGACATGTCGTGTCCACCAAGGTGGTGGGCGGCAGCCCGCTGCTGGTGAACGCGGCGCTCGAGGCGGTGAAGAAATGGCACTTCGAGCCAGCGGCCAAGGAAAGCACGGAAATCGTCGAGTTCACCTTCGACGGAGAGGCGCAGTAGGGCGACGCGCTCCATGGCGCGCGGGGACATCGGGACGGGGAAGTGGAGGCTTTTGAACATGACCATCGGCAAGAAGCTGTACTGGGGGTTCGGCGCCATACTGGCGGTCATATTGTTCTTGTTCGTGATCAATATTTTCACCGTGATCCGACAGTACGCCACGCGCGCGGCCGTGTCCGCAACGCTCTCAGACGTGCAGACCATCGAAAGCATTCGCTACAAAATGATCGAGAACCGGTTGTCGCTGGGCAATTACCTGCTGAGCGGCGACCTGCGGGACGAAGCAAGAACCACCAAGGGCATCAACGAACTGCAGGAGATGTTGAATCAGGAAGCGTCCAAGGGGAACGACGCGAGTTTGCGGTCGTCGCTTTCACAGGTGGCGGAAAACGAGCGCGGCTGGGCCGACAATTTCGCGAAGGACATGATCGCCAAGCGGCACTCCGTCGATTCGGGAGATACCACCGTCTCGGACTTGCAGATTTTCTATTTGCAGCACGATCCGGCATCGTGGATCAACCGTTCCTCTTCCTTCCTGGACCAGGCCAGCCAGGCGGTGCACCAGGCGCAGGATGACTCGAACGCCTCGTCCGCTTCGGCCCTGTTGATCAGCACCATCATGATGACGCTGGGAACATTGCTGGGCTTGATGTTCGGCGGATACGTGGCGTATCGCACCGCCAAATCGATCAAGGATCCGCTACGTCACCTGATCGAAGTGGCGCACAAGATCGGCACTTCGGGCGATCTCGACCAGACGATCGACATTCACCGCGACGACGAAGTCGGGCAGCTCGCGGAAAACTTCAACAACATGATCGTTCACCTGAAGGAAATGGCCGGCGTTTCGGCGGCGATTGCCGAAGGCCAGCTTTTCGTCACCGTACAGCCGCGGTCGCAGCAGGACACCATGGCCAAGGCTTTTTCGCGCATGACCCAGGGATTGCGCGAGCTGGTGCGCCAGGTGCGCGACAGCGCCTCGCAGGTGGCCAGCGGCGCGGGGCAAATGGCCAGCGCCTCCGACGAATCCGCCAAGGTGAGCGTGCAGGCCGCGTCGGCGATCGACGAAGTGACCAGCACGATGCACGAAATGAGCGTGAACGTGCAGAACGTGGTCAAGAACACGCAGGTGCAGGCGTCGAGCGTCGCGGAGACCTCGTCCTCGATCGATCAGATGGTCACTTCCATCCAGCGCGTGGCAGACACGGCGAAAATGCTGGTTGATATCTCGCACCGTTCGCGCGAAGAAGCCCGCACCGGCATGGCCACGATGGATAAGGCTACCGAAGGCCTCAACCGCACCAGCCACGCGATTCAGGCTTCGGCGGAAATCATCGACGTACTGGGGCGCCGCGCGGACGATATCGGCAAGATCATCGAGGTGATCGACGATCTCGCCGAACAAACCAACCTGCTGGCCCTGAACGCTGCGATCGAAGCGGCGCGCGCCGGCGAGCATGGGCTCGGATTCGCAGTGGTGGCGGAGGAAGTCCGCAAGCTTGCGGAAAAATCCACGCAATCCACCAAGGAAATTTCCGAGCTGATTGAGGGAATCCAGAAAGAGGCCCGCGAAGCCGTCGAAAACATGGACAAGAGCACGTCGATGGTTCAGGAAGGCCTGGTGCTGAACAAGGATCTGAGCCTGGCGCTCGACAAAATCTCCGACGTGGTTTCGGAAGTGTACAAATTCTCGCAGGAAATCGGCCAGGCGACGATGGAGCAGTCCAGCGGTTCGGCGCAGATCGCCAAAGCCACCAATCGGCTCACCGAAATCACGCAGGAAATCACATCTTCGGTCGAAGAACAAGCCTCGGGCGCGCAAGCCGTGGTCCGTTCGATGGAGCGGATGCGCGAGCTGGTGCAGCAGTCGACCTCGAGCTCAACCGAGCTGGCCGCCGCCGCCGAACAGATGTCCAAGCTATCGCGCAACCTGCTCGATTCGATGGATCGATTCGCGCTCGAAGAATCCCACGGAGATCAACGGCATTCGCACCGGCGGTCGCCGTCGGATCGCCACGCGCAGCCTGAATACGCGGAACTGGTTCGCTCCTGAGAACTCACGCGCATATGGACAAGGAACTCCAGCTCGTTGGATTCCGCATCGGCCGCGAAACCTTCGGATTGCCGATTGAGATCGTGCGCGAAATCGTGCGCGTGCCGGAAATCACGTCCGTGCCGAACGCGCCGGACTACATTGAGGGCGTCATCAATCTGCGCGGACGGATCATTCCGGTCGTCGATCTGCGCAAGCGGTTCGGCGAGAAAGCTTTCGAGCCGCACAAGACGAACCGCATCGTGGTCGTGGAGCTGGAAACGCGCGCGATCGGTCTGCTGGTGAATTCCGCGTCGGAAGTGCTGCGGATTCCCCCTTCCGACATCGAGGAGCCGCATAACGTATTCAAGGAAGGCGAGCTGAGCTACATCACGGGCGTGGGAAAGCTGAAAGGCCGGCTGGTGATGTTGCTGGACCTTCACAAGATTTTGCAGCGCGGGGAGCTGCAGCGCCTGGAAGAAGTGACGGAAGCTGTCGCCGAGCCCGTGGGCGCCGGCCCTGGCTCGGCCAAGCGTCGCAAGTAGCCGTCTGGGCCCAGCAACTAAACCGAGGAACGAATGTCGACGACGACGTTGACCACGCAGGTCCCGCTGACTGAACCGGAATTGAAGCTGCTGCAGACGCTGGTCTATCAGGAGTGCGGCATGTATTTCGACGAGCGTCGCACGCATTTCCTGCGCGACCGGCTGCAGCGGCGCATCAAGGCGTGCCAGCTCGATTCGTTTTACAGCTACTACCACTTGCTGACCAGCCGCGAGGGCAAGAAGGAATTGGCGGCGCTGCTGGAAAATCTGACCGTCAATGAGACCAGCTTTTTCCGTATTCGCCCGCAGCTCGATCTGTTCCAGAAAACCACCCTGGAAGACATCCTGAAGCACAAGCAGGAGCGTCGCGATTGGTCGCTGCGAATCTGGAGCGCGGGATGTTCCACGGGGCAGGAGCCCTACACGCTGGCGATGATGGTGTGCGACGCGCTGGCCTACTACTACCTGCGAAATCCGCTGCCATTCGAAATGCCGACGCCGAAGCCGCTGATCCCTCCGCCGTGGAAAGTCGAAATCGTCGCTTCCGACATCAGCTACTCGGCTCTGCTCACCGCACAGCAGGGCATTTACAACGAAGTGCAAATGGAGCCCGTGGATTACACCACGCGGCTGCGCTATTTCGACAAAGTCGGCGATAAATACTCGATCAAGGCGGCGCTGAAGTCGCTGGTGCAGTTCGATTTTCACAACCTGAAAACCGAATACCTGCCGCAGCACAACGACGCGATTTTCTGCCGCAACGTGATGATTTATTTCGACGAAGCCGAGCAGAAACGCCTGATCGACAAGTTCCACCGCTGCCTGAACCCCGACGGATATCTTTTCGTCGGGCACGCGGAGAGCCTTTTTGGCCTGACCACGAAATTTCACATGATTCACGAAAACAACGCGACCGTGTACCAGCGACTCGAGGGGGGGCAGTGAGCTTTCCCTCCGACGAGCAGGCATCCGAGCTCCGCGATCTTTTCTTCGAGAGCGCCCAGGAAATTCTCCAGGGCATGAACGAAGCGGGGATGGCGCTCGAGGAGCGTCCGGGCGACGTCGAGCAGCTGCGGCACGTGCGCCGGGCGGTGCACACGCTGAAGGGCGACTCTGCGGCATGCGGATATCGTGAGCTGAGCGAGCTGGCGCACGATCTCGAAGACGTCCTGACGCCGGAGCTTGCGAAGCAGAATGCCGGGCTGATCGCCGAGGTGATTCTTACCGCCGCAGATACGTTCCACGAAATGCTCGCGGCGTATCGCAGCAGATTACAACCCCCGGCCGGCGGCGCTCTGAAGGACTACATCAACCGGCTGCTGAACAAGCCCGCGGCGCAGGAACTGAGCGCCCCGGCGGCAACGAAGTTCGCCTGGACCGAATATGAGCGGCTGATGATCGTGGAGGCGCTGCGGCGAGGCGAGAATGTCTACAACATCGCCATGCAACTGGATCGCGAGGCGCTGTTGCCGGCCGCGGCGTTCGAGCTGGCCCGCAAATCACTCGAGACAGCGGGTCGAATTTTAGCCTTGCGCCCGGAGAGTGTCACCGAAGGCTGCGAGTCGATTGAGGCGGCGCTCGCCACGACGAACACCGCGGACTGGATCCGCAAGCGGTGCCAGGTGCCAAGCGTGGTGACCGCCATCTCCGTGGATCGCGCGCCCGCGCTCGAGTCTCCGCCGCGCGATCTGCTCGAAATCCTGATCGAATCGGAAGCAAAGGCGGTCTCTGCCGGCGTGAAAACACCCGCGGCATCGCCGGATGCGGCTTCGGGGCTGGCGCAGCCCGCGCCGCCCGACGAAGAGGACTCCCACGAACATTCGGCGTCATCCGGCATGGCGCACGCGGCCTCGGAAAACATGCTGCGCGTGGACGCCAACCGCATCGACACGGTGATGAACCTTGTCGGCGAAATGATCATCGGCAAATCGATGCTCCAGCGCGCCATGACGGAATTCGAGCGCCGTCATTCGAAGGACCCAATTCGCCACAAGTTAGCGGACGCGCTCGGATTCCAATCGCGCGTGCTCAGCGAACTCCAGAAGTCCGTGATGAAGATCCGCATGGTCCCTGTCGAGCAGCTCTTCCGCCGTTTCCCGCGCATCATTCGCGATGTGGCGCGCCTGCGCAACAAGGAAATCGCACTCGAGCTCAGCGGGCAGACGACCGATCTCGATAAAAGCATTCTCGACGCGCTCGGTGATCCGCTGGCGCATCTGGTGCGCAACGCAGCCGACCACGGCATCGAAACCACAGCGGAACGCGAAGCAGCGGGAAAATCGCCGCGCGGCACGATTCGCCTAAACGCCTATCACGACGGCGATCAGGTCGTGATCGAAGTTTCCGACGACGGCCACGGCCTCGACCGCGCCAAGATCGTCCGCCGCGCCGTCGAGCGCGGAATCGTTTCCGCGGAATCAGCCTCGCAGCTCAACGAGCTCGAAAGTCTCCAGCTGATTTTCGCGCCGGGCCTGAGCACTGCGGACGAAATTACCGAAATTTCCGGCCGCGGTGTGGGGCTTGACGTTGTGAAGTCGTCCCTGGAAGCGCTGAAGGGGACGGTCGAACTGGAAAGCGTGCCCGGCCGCGGCACTACTTTCCGCCTCTTCGTCCCGCTGACGCTTGCCAGCATCCGCGCGCTGATGTTCCGCGTCCACGGCCGTCTCTACGCCGTGCCGCTCGCATCCGTGGCCGAAATCACGCGCATCACCGAGCAGGGCATCCACCGCATCGACGATCACGAAGTATTTCAGCTGCGCGAGCAGGTGCTGACGCTGGTGCGCCTCGATCGTCTGGAGCGCAATCCCGCGCGGGAACGCGGCAATCGCATCTTCGTGATCGTGATCGGCACCGGCGGCCGCAAATTCGGGCTGGCCGTCGACAGTCTGATGGGGGAGGAAGAGCTCGTCATCAAGGCGCTCGAAGATCAGCTGGTCACTTCGCCGATGATCAGCGGCGCATCGATTCTGGGCGACGGCACCGTGGTGCTGATCCTCAACGTGCCCGCGGTGGTCTCGCATCTTTCGCGCATCCCGGCGGTCGGAGCGATCGCATGAGCAAAGGTGAAAAGATCCGCGTGCTCGTGGTCGATGATTCCGCGCTGATGCGCAAGCTCATCCCGCAAACGCTGCTCCACGACGACTCCATCGAAGTTGTCGGAACGGCGATGGACGGCCTGATCGGCCTCCGCAAAATCCAGGAATTGCATCCGCACGTGGTCACACTCGATCTGGACATGCCGCGAATGGACGGCATCGAGATGCTGCGCGAAATCACGCGCAAGCACCGCGTGCCGGTGATCGTCGTCAGCGCGCACACCGAGGAAGGCGCGTCGCTCACGCTCAA
>DATNKM010000054.1:0-6950 GCA_035603395.1 Candidatus Acidiferrales bacterium | reverse complement strand
GCGCCCCAGGTTTCCGCTCCCGGTTCTCCCGGCCGCGGCGTGGTCCAGAATCGCCACAGCCGCTTGCCGGTTTTCGGGTCGTACGCGTCCAGGAAACCGCGCACGGCCGCTTCGCTGCCCGCGCTGCCGATGATGATTTTGTCCTTCAGCGCCAGCGGCGGCCCGGTCATCGCGTAACCCATCGCGTTGTCCGCCACGTGCACGTCCCATCGCACCGCGCCGTTTTTCGCATCGAGCGCCACAAGATGCGAATCCGCCGTGCCGATGAAAACCGAGTCGCCCAGAATCGCCACGCCGCGGCTGGTCGCATACAAACCAATGGACACGACATGCTCCGGCAAAGTCGGCGACCAAGTCCATAGGCGCAGGCCCGTCCGCACGTCGAGCGCCGTTACGGTGCTCGGCGGCTCAGTGATGTACATCACGCCGTCGGCCACAATCGGCGACGCCTCCAGATTCGATACCGCCTTGCTCGGCTGATAAATCCACGCCACCTTCAGCTTCGAAATGTTTTCGCGGTTGATCTGCTTCAGCGGCGAATACTGCTGCGAATTATAGCTGCCGCTATAGGTCAGCCAGCTCTGCGGCTCATTCGCCGAATGCAAAATCCGGTCATAGGGCACGTTCTGCGCCAGAAAATAGGCTGGGCTCACGAGCATCCAGGCGCCAAGCGCCGCGGCGTAAGGGAAGGTTTTCATTGCGCCCCCTTCAAGCTCGCCAGATACGCCACGAGATCGTCGATTTGTGCGCCCGACAATGTATCCTTGAAGCTTGGCATCACGCTCTTCCCCGGCTCCTTCTTGAATTCGCGTAGATCGCTTTTTGGGAACGAGTGAAAATTGCCTTTTGCGTCCCGGATCACGATGTGGAATGAATCTTCGACCACGCGTGTTCCGTCGTAGGTCTTCCCCTCGTTCGTCACGAGGTCGATGAACATGTAATCGAGCAGCCCGCCGGTCTCTAGAAACACGCGCGCCTGGGGCAAATCCGACCCAGGGTACAGCAGTGTGGTTTTCAGGTAGCCGGGTCCGCGCAGCGCGCCCACTTTCGTCAGCTCCGGCCCCGAATCGCCGCCCTGACCGTCAATGATATGACAGGAGGCGCAGCCGCTCGCGTCGTAAACCACTTTACCTTTCGCCGCGTCGCCGGTCACCGTGCCGGAATCCTTGCGCGTCAGCGTCAGCAGGTATGCAATGACCTGCTGAATTTGCGCGTCTGTCAGTTGGCCGCCGAACGCCGGCATCCCGCCGCTCATTCCGTTCTTGATCGTGCTCGCCACCACCGGCGCGCCGATGCGCATCGGAATCCCTTGAATGTTTGGACCCATCGCGCCGGCGCCGTCCAGACCGTGGCAGGTGGAGCAGCGTTGCTCGAACGACTGCTTTCCCTGTTCGATATCAGCGGGCAAAGGATTCGCGGTAGGTAGGTCCTGCGCAGCCGCGGGTAACGCCCATGCCTTGCCTGCCGCGAGCGCAAATGTCAGAAAAACGAATGCACCAATGCCAAAACCGCGAAGTGCCGTCATGCTCACCCCCCATGCATTGCCGCAAAAAATCTCGGCGTAGTGTAACGCCGCGACCCGGAGTTGCGAACACGAATTTGTCCGGTGAGCTACTTCATTGCCGCGTAGGCCAGAGTCCAGAAATCCGTGAAAACTTTCGGAGGCACGGATCCGTACGCCGTGTAATTCGACGCGCGCAGTCTCTATTGGGGCAGGCCGAGACGGCGCATGAGGTCGACGAAACGCGGGTCGGAGCGCAACGGATCGAGCGCCGGGAAACGGATCGTCATGATGATCTCGCTGGACTGGTCCGAAAGCGCGGCGTTCATATACTCGAACGCCTTGTCCCGGTCTCCCTCGAGCACATAAGTCACGGCTGCGTCCGCCTTCCAGTCTCCGAATTTCTTCAGAGCGAGAACCGTGAGATCGCTGTAGCCTTTCGCGTCCGCACTAAAGTTTCCGGCCGCAGGGGAAAATTTCTGCATTTCGCTGTTGGCCTCCGCGAAACGCCCCATTGTCGCGCACAGGTAAGACAACTTGATATGCGCCGGACCGAAATTGGGATCGCGTTCCAAAGTTTTCTGAAACTGGGCTATCGCCTCGGGGTAGCGGTGAGCGTCCATCAGCGTGGCTGCGTAGTTCGTGTTCACAATGGGCGAAAGCGGATCGAGCGAGAGAGCGACCTGGAACTCGCGCAGAGCCTCGTCGATCCGGTTTTCCGGAACGAGGAACAGGAACGCATAGAAATAGTGGACCGAGGCATTGTTGGGGCTTAACTGAAGCGCGCGGCGGAACTCCGTCTCGGCTTCGCTCCATCTCCACGCCAGGGTCAGTGCTGCAGCGCGCGATTCATGAGCCTCCGCCAGCGAGCTGTCAAGCTCGACCGCCTTTCGCGAAGCTTCGTCCCCCAGCAAAAGTGCTTGCCGCGAGGTGATCGAGGAGACATAGCTCGGCATGACGTTGTAAGTATCCGCGAGCCCGGCATAGGCCATGGCGTAGTTCGGGTCCGCGGCGATGGCCTGCTGAAAAAGGTCGATGCTCTTCGTCAGGCCCGCTGGCGTGCGCCCGTACCAGAGCTGGCGGCCTTCCAGATACAAACGGTAGGCTTCCGGATTGGTCGTGCCGGCGCTGCCGAGGTGCTGCTTTTGATCGGCGTCGACGTGCATGCGCAGCCGGTCGGACAGGTCGCGGGTGATGTCGCTCTGCACCTGCATGATGTCCGCCATTTGCGGCTCGTAGCGCGATCCCCAGAGCTCGGTGCCGTCGGCGGTGTTGACGAGATCGGCCTGCACGCTCAGTGCGTTGCCGTGCTGCGTGACGCGGCCGAGCAGCACGGCACCGACTTGCAACTCCTGGCCGATTTTCTGCGGGAGATCCTGATTTCCCTTGTAGCGGAAGACGGTGCTGCGCGCCATTACCTTCAGATTCGGCAGCTGCGAAAGCCCACTGATCAGGCTGTCGGTCAAGCCGTCGCTCATATATTCGTTGTTGGGATCGTTGGTGGCGTTCACGAACGGAAGCACCGCGATGGAATCGATCTGCTGGGCGTTCGATTTTCCGCGCAGATAATAAATACCTCCGACGACTGCTGCAGCCAGCACGAGGGCAGTGATGATGCCGGCCGCCATGTACGTCCTCGAACGCCCGGGCGCCGCAGTGGCCGGAATCGACACCGAGCTCGCGGGTGCCGGGACGGCCACTCCGCTCGAGAACGCCGAAGCCGAGGCGCTCGATCGGCCCGAATCCAAGTCACGTTTCAGGCGCGCCAGATCGGTCCGCAGGTCGGCCGCATTCTGATACCGCAGGTTCCGGTCTTTCTCCAACGCCTTTTGGAGGATGCGCTCAAAATCCGCGGGCATGTCGTGATTGAATCGCAGCGCGGGCGCGGGCGTGCCATCCAGAATGGCCTTGAAGATTTCGGCCGTGCTCCCACCGCGAAATGCGAGCTGTCCGGTCGCCATCTCATAAAGCACTGCGCCGAACGAGAACAAATCACTGCGGGCGTCCAGGTCTTTGGCGCGCGCCTGCTCCGGGGACATGTACGCGACCGTGCCAAGCGTCGACCCTGGACTGGTGAGATGCGGCTCGCCGATTGTCTCCGCCATCGAATTTGAAAGCGCAGCTTGGCTCGACGAACGGGCGGCGACGGAAGTCTTGGCCAGGCCGAAATCAAGCAGCTTGGCGTGTCCGCGCTTCGTTACGAAGATGTTGGCGGGCTTGATGTCGCGATGGACGATCCCCTGCGAATGAGCCGCATCCAGCGCGTCCGCAATTTCGATCGCCAGCGTAAGCAGCGTGTCGTTTTCCAGCGGCCCCGCGGCGATCAGGTGCCGCAGCGTAACACCGTCGAGAAACTCCATAGCGATGAAAATATGCTCGCCGTGCTTGCCGATTTCATGGATGGTGCAGATGTTGGGATGATTGAGTGCGGATGCCGCGCGCGCTTCCCGCCGAAATCGCTCGAGCGCTTGCGGGTCCCGCGACAGTTCATCGGGCAGGAATTTCAGCGCCACAAACCGGCCGAGTTCGGTGTCCTCAGCCTTGTACACCACTCCCATGCCACCACCACCGAGTTTTTCGATAATCCGGTAGTGCGAGACGGTTTCCCCGATCACGGTCCGTGAATCTTACGTGGCCGTCGCAAGCCAAGTCAATGAAGTCCGCTCCGCCGCGGGAGACGCGCCGTCTCCCGATACCAAACTGCGACTTGAATTCAGCGGAGTGATATCATTCTGCGTCGCCGACGCCCATCGGGGCGCCGCAAAGGTTGGCCCGTCGGCCGTAACCAGGGAGTCGAAACGAATTGCCGGTCGTCAATCAGCCCTACATCGGGTTCGAAGGTCCGATCGGCGCTGGGAAAACCACCCTCGCGCAACTACTGGCGCTTCATCTCGGCGCCACACTCGTCCTCGAAGATGTCGACGGGAACGCATTTCTCCCCGATTTTTACGCCGACCGGGAACGGTGGGCGCTCGGCGCTCAGTTAGCATTCCTGATTTCGCGGTTCGAGCAGTTGCGGACGATTCCGCCCGCGCGCACCAGGCCCGTCGTATCCGACTACACTCAGTCGAAAGACCCCATTTTCGCTCGTACGCTGCTGCACGACCGCGAGGTCGAACTATACGAACGCCTCAGCATGGGCCTCGAGCCGAGCGTCTGCCGCCCCGACCTGACGGTTTACGTCGACGCCAAAAATGACGTCCTGCTGGACCGCATTCGCCGCCGCAATCGTCTCTACGAGACTTCCATCGATGCCGAATACCTCGACGCTCTCCGCCAAGCCTACGGCCGCCATCACAACTCCACAGGAAGGGTGAAGGTCCTCATCCTCGACACTTCGACGTTAAACCTCCGCTCCGAATCCCAGCTGAACGCTCTGTACAAAAAGATTCTAGAAGCCGCGTCCCTACGCTAGCGCTGGGAACGAGTTCATGGGGAGGGTTGCCCAGATTCTCGCAAGATTGAACGAGCTCAAGGCGCGAGGCTGAACGAAAGATTTCAGCTCTTCGACGGCGCAGCGCCTACCGGCTCAGGCGTCGGCGGATTCTGCGGGTGCACGAAATCGGGTGCCGGAGCTGACGTTGCCACCGGCGGCACGTCGGGCACGGCCATTTCCCAGTCGCAGTTTTCGCGGATGCAGGAGCGGAACGTACCCTGCTTGGTGCGCTTTTCGACGATGAAGGGCGCGCCGCATTTCGGGCAGGGCTCGTTGATCGGCTCGTGTGGCGTGGTGAAATCGCAGTCGGGATAGCGCGAGCAGCCGTAGAAAATTCGGCCTTTGCCGCGGCCCCGCGCGGTGCCTCGGCGAACGAACTCGCCCTCGTTGCACTTCGGGCATTTGATTCCCAGCGTAATCGGCCGCGTGTATTTGCACTTGGGATAATTCTTGCAGCCAATGAATTCGCCGAAGCGGCCTTGCCGCCGCAGCAAATTGTCGCCGCAGGTCGGGCACTTCTCGTCGAGCTCGACGTCGGGCTGTAGCGCCTTCAAAGTACCGGCCGCCAGCCGGCGAGTGGTGCGGCAATTCGGATAGCCCTTGCACGCGAGGAACGTGCCGAAGCGCCCGCGCTTGATGGCCATTTCCTTGCCGCAGTTTTCGCAATATTCGGTTTTCAGTTCGCCTTCGGTGTCCACCGCGCCGGGCTCGGCCAGATCGCGGATGAAATCGCAGTCCGGATAGCGCGAGCAGCCCAGGAAAAATCCGTGGCGGCTGATGCGTTCGAGCAGCTCGCCCTCGCCGCACTTTTCGCACTTCTGGCCAGTCGGGATTCCGGCCTTGTACGAAACCATTTTTTCGCTGGCGTGGTCGAGATCGACCACGAAGCGGTCCCAAAATTCCTTGACGGCCGAGCGCCAGGTCATCTTGCCTTCTTCGATTTCGTCGAGCTCGTCTTCCAGGCGCGCGGTGAAGCCGACGTCGAAAATATCCTCAAACGCTTTCACCAGCAGGTCGCTCACTTTTTCACCCAGGCGCGTGGGCGTGAACCGGCCCTGGTCCTTGTTCACGTACTCGCGTTCGACGATCGTCGAAATAATCGCGGCATACGTGGACGGGCGGCCGATGCCTTTTTCCTCGAGCTCCTTCACCAGCGTCGCTTCAGTGTAGCGGGGCGGCGGATCGGTGAAATGCTGCTCGGGGCGAATCGTTTCCAGGCGCAGCTGCTCGCCTTCGCGAACCTGAGGCAGCCGATTGCCGGCCGTATCGGCTTCGTCTTCCTTTTCTTCTTCGTCCTTCACCGCCGCGTAGGCCGCCAGGTAACCCTCGAACTTCATCACCGAACCCGTGGCGCGGAACGTGTAACCGGAGGCGTCCACATCGATCGTGGTTTGATCGAAAACCGCGGGTACCATCTGCGAAGCGACGAAACGCTGCCAGATCATCTGGTAGAGCTTAAACATGTCGTCATCGAGAAAGCGCCGAACGCTTTCGGGCGCGCGTGTCACGTCCGTGGGACGAATCGCTTCGTGCGCTTCCTGCGCATCCTTCTTCGATTTGAAAAAGTTGGGCTTTTCGGGCAGGAAGCCTGGCCCATAGCTCGAGCCGATGTGTTCGCGAACCTGCTCGATCGCATCCGCGGAAACGCGCACCGAATCCGTGCGCATGTAGGTGATCAGTGCTACGGAACCTTCGTCGCCAAGCTCGATGCCCTCATAGAGGCGCTGCGCGAGCATCATCGTGCGGCGCGCGGTGTACCGAAGGCGGTTGTACCCGGCTTGCTGGAGCTTCGATGTAGTGAACGGCGGCGGCGCGAAGCGGCGCTTTTCCTTCTGCGCCACGCTGGCCACTTGCCAAATTGCCTTATCGACCGCGGAGAGAATCCGCTGCGATTCGGCTTGGTCGGGAATTTCGATGTCCTCGCCCTTATATTTGACGAGCTTCGCTTCGAACGACGGCGGCTGGCTCGCTCCGAGAAGAGCGTGAATCGTCCAGTATTCCCTGGGGATGAAC
>DATNKM010000045.1:0-63974 GCA_035603395.1 Candidatus Acidiferrales bacterium | reverse complement strand
CCCGCCGCGACGGCACGCTGGGCCATCGTGTCGACGTCTTTGACGTCGAGATTAATGTGCACGGGAGATCCGCCAAGAGATTCCGGACTTTTGAAGCCAAACTCAGGGAATTCGTCGGCGAGCATGATGCGTGCGCCCTCGATATCGATCTGGGCGTGGCCGACGCGCCCGTCGGGCTGCATCAAACGCATGACCTCGGTTGCGCCGAATGCTTTCTTGTAGAACTCGAGCGCCGCCGCGGCGTTCCGGACGCTGAGATACGGCGTCGCGCTGGCGCGCGCTTCTGGCACTGCTCGTGTGCTGGTGGCCATTCTTGCTCTCCTCTCCAGATTCAATCGCAGACGTTCCTTGAACCGTTCTCGCGGCGTATCGCGCAAGGCGTGGGTGAAGCTTGGGAGCGGCGTGGTCCCGGTAGCGCGAATCTCTTCGAGCTCCACCGCAGTCAACAGCGCCTTCGGTGTCGATAGCTGCCGCTCTAACGCCTGATTGAATTTCTCGGCTGGTGTTTGTCTAGCCATTTGTTCCACCTGCCTTGGCCGCAAAACCCTTCAGCGCCTGCTCGCGCAACTTCGTGTATGCGCGATGCTGGAGCTGCTTCACGGCACCGCTCGATTTGCCGAGCGCCTTTGCGATCTCGGCGATGCTTTTTTCTTCGGCGAACCGCATTTCAATCACGCGGCGCTGTTCGGCCGGTAGTTTCGCGAGGTTGCGGAAGAGCTGGGCGCGACGCTCGGTGCGCTCAATCTCTTCGTTATCGAATTCGACCGAAGGGCCCCCCATCGCAGGCCGGCCGTTTTCGCGTGCCAGGCTTTGCCAGCGGTCGGCTACGGCATTGGCGGCAATGCGGTAAAGCCAGGCGACGAATGGAACGCCGCGCCATTCGAAGCGCGGGAGATTTTCCAGGGCGTGCTGGAAAACCTCGGCGGTAATGTCCTCGACGTCCGCGCGGGCATGAACGCGTCGCGACACGAACGCGTAGACGCGCTCGAAATTCCGTTCGTAGAGGTCGGTGAAGCGGGCGGGGTCCTTCTGCGCCGCTTCGACTAGAAGCCGCTCTTCAACATCGTTCGCTCGGACCTTCAACCGGTTCTCCGCAGGACGCGTTCTCTATAGCATTAACCGGGTGGAGGGGGAAAGGTTACGCGGGAATTTCGCTGGGGCCGGTTTCGGGGGCGGCTTTCCATTCGGCTATGACGATGCCAGCCAAGATGAGCGCGGCGCCGGTGAGCATTCGGCGGTCGATATGCTCCTGGCCGAGCGAAACAGAGGTGACGGCGGCGAAAACCGGCTCGAGGCTGAGCAGAAGCGCGGCGTGTGACGTGGACGTGCGTTTCTGCGCCCATGTTTGGAGGGAGAAACAGATCACCGTGGCGCCGATTGCGGTCGCAAGAATCGCAAAGACGAGAAATCCGGTCCACTCGATCCGCGGCTTTTCCCACCCCGTGGCTGCCGCGACCGGCAGCAAGAGCGTTGCCAACAGGGCCGTGGTCGCGACCTGCAGGAAACTGACCGCGGCGACCGAATGGCGCTCAAGCGCGCGGCTGATGAAGATCAAATGCAGCGCGAACATGACGGCGCACCCGAGCACGATTGGATCGCCACGATTGAGTCCGCTGAATCCTTCGGGGGGCACCGAGAGAAAATAGAGACCGACGATAGCCGAAATCACTCCGAACCAGATCCACATCGAGATGCGCCTGTGCCCGAAAACCGCAAGGATGATCGGCACGAAAACGACGTACATTCCGGTGACGAACGCGGCTTTCGAGGGCGTGGTCTGGCGGAGGCCGCCGACCTGAAACAAGTAGCCTCCAAACATGACCAGGCCGATTTGCGCGCCGGCCCAGACGGCGGGCCACGTGAGCGCGCGAACGGCCCGCCAGTAAATCGCGGCCATGATCACAGAGGCCAGCCCGAAGCGAATGGCGATGTAGGCGATGGTGGAAATATCCGGGAGCGCGTCTTTGATGACGACGAAGGTGGCGCCCCAGATCATCGCGCAGATTCCAAGCGCGAGATCGGCACGTAGGCGTCTGCTCATGGTTTGAGCCTTCGGAGATTCACGGCTAGCGAGTCTATGCGGAGCCCGGCGACGCGGCAAGCTCCACTACGGCTTGGTAATGACGAGCGGGGCCTGCTGAAATTGTCCCTGCGTGGCGAAGGCGTCGGCGCGATCGATCGCGTCGAGAACGACTTGGGACCGATCTTTGGATTGCGACCGGGCGGGCGAAGGCAATCCTAGGGAGAAATAGGCGACGCACATCCGCGCGACACGAGCTTTCGACATCGGTACCGCCCGTTAGCGCTCTACGCCTGACAGAGAGACGACCGTAAGAAACAGGCGCTTGAGGCCAAGTTCCCGCCCCGCGGGGTCGTACCACTCATCGAGAGTATGCGAGCCACCGCCGCGGCCGCCGCCGCCGACTGCGATGGCAGGAATTCCCATCGAGAGCGGGATGTTTGCGTCGGTAGAGCTGCGTTCGAGGCGCGAGCGGTTGCCGAGGAAGCGGTCGACGTTGCGAATCGTGGCGAGCAGCGGCGAATCGTCCGGCAATTTTCCCGCTGGGCGCGTGCCGAGAGATTTGATCGCGAGTTGGAGCGAATCGCTCAGTGATTTCGTGGCTTTGGTTTCCGCCGTCATGCCGGATTGCATCGCGTCGCGCAGCGCAGCTTCGAGGCGCGCGAGCTCGGTTTCGTCTTCGGAGCGAAGATCGACTTTCACGGCGGCGCGCGCGGGGATGGAATTCACCGACGTGCCGCCTTCAATGGTGCCGAAATTGTAGGAGCTGCGCGGGTCGCTGGGAATCGAGATGCCGGAAAATTGCACGATGCCGCGCGCGATCGCGGTAATGGGATTCGGCGCGCCGAAATCGGACCAGCTGTGTCCGCCCGGACCGGTTACGGCGGCTTCAAAACGACGCGAGGCGATTCCCTGCGTGGTGATGTGGTCGGTCGAGGGGCCGTCAACTGCGATTACGGCTGCCAGACGCGAGCCGTACGCCTCCATTAGCGCCCGCATGCCGCGCAGATTGCCTTCGCCTTCTTCGCCGACGTCGCCGGCTAGGACGATTGTTTTCGTCGTGCGGACGCGCGATTCATCGAGCGCGTGGGCGAGTCCAACGAGCGCTGCCAGGCCCACGCCGTTGTCCGAGATGCCGGGGGCGAGCAGGCGGGAGCCGTCGTGTTTCACACGGACGTCCGTGCCTGCGGGAAAAACCGTGTCGAGATGCGCGGCGAGCAGGACGACGCTTTTCGGGTCGGAGCCGGGCCGCTCGGCGATCACGTTGCCGGTTTTATCCGTGCGCACCTCGAAGCCATTGGCCACGAAAATTTCTTTCAGAGCTTCGCCGCGACGGGCTTCGTCGAATTCAGGCGCGGGGATTTCGGTGAGGCGGACCTGCTGGTCCGTCGACCACGCGGCGCTTTTGTCGATCCACTGCAGGCCGCGCGCGCAGGCGGTATCGCCGGCAATTCGGGCAAGCGTGTCGTCGGTGGCGCGAGCCGAAAGCGTGGCCATTGATAGAAAGATACAGGAGATGAGGGCGTGTTTCACGCGATTCGTGCCACGGATTTTTGGATTAGCGCCAATCGTCCAGCACATAGTTGCCGGCCCGATTGTAGCCGGAGGCGGCGTCGCCGGTCTCCATAGCCACGCCCTGCATTTCGGTGCGGAAGCCGCGGGCTCGCAGGGCCTGAAAAGCTTCACGACGGGCGAGGTTCACGCCGGCGGTGATTTTCGGCGAGCTTTTTTCGCGGGCGTAGGCCTCCACGGCGTCGAGCAGGCGGTTGAACGATTCGGCGGCGCGGCCATCCCGGCGCACCGCCGCAAATTTCACGTAGCAAGCCGCAGAGCCGGCCTCGCTTCCCGGGCCGGTGTGGCAGATGGCGAAGGCGGTGAGGTCGGATTCGTCCCAGACGAGGATCGTGTCGCCGAGCTTCTGGCTGTCGACGGAGCGGATTTCGCGCTCGAGATCGAGGCCTTCGAAGATCGCATTTGTCAGACCGGCGCAGGCGGCGACGAACTCCGCCAGGTCAGCCTCGTGGGAACCGACTTCGGAAACGCGGGCGATTTCGTACGCGGCGGAATTCTTTGGTGGCACGGGCGGTGTGGCCGGAGTTTCTTTCGACATGATGGCGACGAGATCGCGCGGCCAGAACCCGAATTTCTGGTAGAGCGCCATGTGTTTTGGGCTGTGGGCGAACGTGTAGAGGCCTAGATGCCGCTGGCCCCAGCGCCGGAAAATTTCCATCGTCGGAGCAAGCAGCATCTGCGCCACGCCGCTGTTCCAATAGGCTGGCTCGACCGTCAGCGGCCCGAAAAAGCCGAAGCTGCCCCAATTTGCTGCGAAATTCGTGCCGATCAGCTTTCCGGCGTGCTCGGCGGCGACGACTGCATCGGGATCGGCGGTCCAGCGCGAGCGTACGTAATCGTTGTCAGGCGGGTGCCGCGGGTCGCCGGACGGCAAGTTCAGGAACGTGGCGAAAGCGAGGCGGACGATACGGTCGGCTTCGGCGAACTCGGATTCGCGAAGCGGGCGAACGATGATGTCGGACTGTGGCTGCGTCGTCGGCATGTGGATTTGTCTCGCTCTAATGCCGCGCGGAGCTGGCAACCAGCAATAGGATTTGCTGCTCCGTCAGCACCGAATCGGATTGCTTTGCAGCCGCGAAAATTCTGTCGATGATTTCGTCGCTGGCGGGAATGGCGCGCTTCGCGAGCCAGTAGACGATATTCGATCGGCCGCTCATCGGACCGATCTCGATCACCTGCTCGAGGCCGAACAGATGTGCGGGAACGCCGCTGTAGATTGTGTCCGCGAGTTCGGGGTCGTCGTGTTTGAACGCTTTGGCGATCGCTGCAGCGTGTACTCCGGTCTGCGTGCGGAAGGCGTCGCGGCCAACGATGGGGTAATTCGGCGGAATCGTCGTGTTCGTCGTGCGCGCGACAGTTTCCGAATATCGTTTCAGCTGCGCAAGATCGCGGCCCACGAAATTGGCCACGCCGAGCAGACGCAGATTAACGAGCATCATTTCCATGGGCGTGTTGCCGACGCGCTCGCCGAGCGCGAGAGCCGCGGCGTGCACCTGATCGGCGCCACCGGCGATGGCCGCCATCGAATTTGCCACGGCGAGGCCGCGGTCGTTGTGCCCGTGCCAATCGACGCGGATTTTTTCGCCCGAGGGTTTCACGACATTCTCAATCGCGAACTTCATCAGATTGTATGCGCCGCGCGGCGTGGCGTGTCCGACCGTATCGCAGAGCACGATCGCGCGGGCACCCGCGCGGATCGCGGTCGAATAGAGCGCCACGATTGTCGCGGGATCAGTGCGCATTGTGTCTTCGGTGACGAACATCACCGGCAGTCCCGCAGACGCGGCTTGCTTCACCGCATCTTCAGTCGTGCGGCGCAAATGATCAACGCTCCAATCTTCGACAAGCCTCCGAATCGGGCTCGATCCGAGAAACAGCGCCGCTTCGATTGGCTGGCCGACGCGCTGCGAAAGCTCGATGATCGCGTCGATATCTTTCTGTTGGGTGCGCCCCGCTACGTGAGGGCGAATTTTCATCCGCGATCTGATCATTTCGCGCGCCAGCGCCTCGGCGTCCGCAAACGCGCGCGGCCCCGCGCCCGGCAAACCGACATTCACGGTGTCGATTGCCAGCGCTTCCATCAGCTGAATGATTTCGATTTTTTCTTCAATCGAGGGGTTGCGCACGGACGGGTTCTGCAAGCCGTCACGCAACGTTTCGTCGTTGAGAAGCACGCGCCGCCCGGCGGGAATCTCAGGCTCTGCGAAACGGTTCCAATCGTGGATGAGTTCGTCGCCCATGCGCGGAAAGATAACAGCCCTGTGGCCATTCTAACTGAATTTCGGGCACGGGGCTCGGAGCGACCCGGGCGGCAAGCGGGAAAAGAGCCAGCCACACATTGGCGCTGCTGAAGGCTAGGGTTGCACGCTTCGGCGGCGCGAACTCGAGATAGCGAGCGAATCCGTGGGGTCGGGAAATTCGAGCGAGACGAGATACAGGCCCTCGGGAGGGACCGTCGGTCCGGATTGCGAGCGGTCGCGCAGCTCGAACAGCCGTGGAACATCGTCGGGAGCGAGCCTTCCCTTCCCGACTTCGATCAGTGTGCCGACGATCTTGCGCACCATGTAACGCAAGAATGATCGCCCGCGCACGATGTAGGCGATTTCCTCGCGGTCCGTCTCGCGCACGATTTCCGAGGAATAAATTTCGCGGACCATCTGCCGGTCACGGTCGTCGTCTTCCGATCCCGACGAAGCGGCGAACGAGCTGAAATCGTGCTCGCCCTCGAATGTCCGCGCGGCCTCGGCCATCGCCGCTTCATCGAGCGGCCACGGATAATGCAGCGCGCGGCGATGGTCAAATGGCGGCAGCACGCGCCCGCGGAAAATCCGATAACGGTACGTCTTGCCCTGCGCCTGCCATCGCGCGTGAAACTCGGGTCCCATTTCCTCCGCCCCGACCACGCGAATCGCAGGCGGCAGCAACGCATTCAGAGCCCGCTGGAATTCCAGCGCCGAAAGCGCTGACTGCGTCTTGAAATGCGCGACCTGCCCCAACGCATGGACACCTGCGTCGGTCCGGCTCGCGCCCTGGACGAAGATCTTCTCCTGCGTAATCTTCGAGGCGGCGTCGTTCAGCGCACCCTGAATCGTCGGCACACCCGGCTGCTGCTGCCAGCCGTGAAAATCCGCCCCGTCGTACGCGAGAGTAAGCTTGATATTGCGCATAGCCTGCCGCAATTATCGCACGCGGAGCACTCGTCAGACTTGCCCCGTTTAGCTATGCATTCAGCGAAGAGGTCGCGCGCGAAGCCGGCCTTGTAGCGACTCAGGCGTACCGAAAAAGCGTCATGAAGCCGAAGTCCATGTGCGTCTGGTTGTGGCAATGAAACAGCGTGGCGCCCGGATTGTTGGCGGTGAAATCGACTTCCGTGATCGCGTTTCCCGGTGCAACTATGACGTCCTTTTTCAGGCCGGAAAGCGGCATTCCATTGACACTCGTGACTTCGAATGTATGGCGATGCAAGTGGAGTGGGTGATCGTCCGTGCTGCGATTGGTCATCTGCAGGCGATATCGTTTTCCCTGACGCAGCATGATTGGATCGGTGTGTGGATAGGACTTCCCGTTGATGGTCCAGGAATCGAAGGCCCCCTGGCCGTGAAACTTGGACTCAAAACGTAGCGGGATGATCTCGTCAGGCTCTCCCGAAACAGCGGCGGCGTTAGCGAAGGGCCGGTAGTCCCATAGCGTCTCGGGCGGCTCGATCCACGCTGGCTTGCCCTGCTGGTTGGCGTACTCCACCCTGACTCCCATCCCCATCTTGCGGAATTGCTCGCGTGTCTCGCCCAGAATCCACACTCCTGGCTGATTCATCGTCACCACGATATCGATGCGCTCGGCAGGCCCCAGCCGAATGGCGCGGGTTGGGCCTGGCTCGGGCACCGGATTGCCGTCCATGGCGACCACCGTCATCTCATGTCCTGCGAGCGCCAACCAATGAACCAGACTCGCACTCGCGTTCAAAATATGGAGCAGGATCCGCTGACCTTGCCGCACTCGAAGCGGGTCGGCAAAGCCGAGCATCCGGCTGCCGATCGTGGAGTACTCGTAAGAAGCCTCCATTGACGAGTCTCCGCTGCCTCCCGGATACGCGTTCCAATCATGCAGCGTGAGGAAAATTTCCTGGTCGTACGCGCCGG
Source organism: Candidatus Acidiferrales bacterium (assembly GCA_035603395.1). Taxonomy (GTDB): domain Bacteria; phylum Acidobacteriota; class Terriglobia; order Acidiferrales; family UBA7541; genus Palsa-295. The sequence continues at coordinate 56,243 of DATNKM010000045.1, read as the reverse complement.
CATCGCTGCGTGGCTCAATATAAAAACAGCCGAACTGTCCGGTATAAGTCGCGCGCTTCAGGTCGTGCATGGCCGCTGTGTGCGTGTGGTACCAGCGGAACCCGGAAGGCCGAGGCGTGAACGCATAACGCAATGTCGCGCCGGGCGCGATCATCGGCGAACCTTCCTCCATCGAACCGTCCATCGCGGACGGAGTCCAAAGCCCATGCCAGTGCACGATCTCAGGAATGTCCGTGCGATTCACCACATCGATCGCGATGGGCTTGCCTTCGGGCCAACGAATTAGCGGACCGGGCACGTGGCCGTTGTAAGCCACCGTGTGAACCAATTTGCCGGGCGCGATTTCGAGCCCGAGAGGTGCAATCTCGAGCTTCACGTCAGGCGCGCCTTGAGCCCAGGCCGGCGCTACGTGCGCCAATGCCGCTCCGGTTAGCGCGGCGCTTGCCTCTGCCATGAATCTTCGCCGATCCATCCCGCTCCTGGGGGCCTATTGGGCGCTGTCCGAACTGCCGGGGTGGTGATGCGACCAATCAAAATAGCGCCCGATGATGCACTTCACGATCAGATGGTCCGTTCCCGCCGTCGCACCCCAGCCCGCGCCGAAATTGATCTCCCATTTCGGCGAAACGAAAAGGTTCACGACCGGGAACGCCTGCTGCTGTTGATGGTGTACGGAGACAAAATTTCCGAGCTGGCCATAGTACGAGTAATATTCCACACCGAAGTTGAAATACTTCGACGGGGCGTACGTGAGCGTCGCGGCCGGTCCGAACGTCACGCCACGGGGAGCGACGTCACGATAGTAAATCTGCTTCTGCTCGGGCGTCGCATCGGCTGGTGGAGGAATTACGTGAACATCCCAGACCATCGTCCCGTTCACCGACCAATACCAACGCCCGATTGTCTGATCCACGATCGGCATGATCTGCCACGACCAGGTCGGATTCGAAAATGCGGGCCTCGCATATCCCAATTCGGTCGATAAGCTCACTCCCACAGGCCAGCGCCACCGCGCAGGCACGCGCAAGCGCGGACGAATGTGATCTCCCGCCCACTGCACGCCGTTGCCGCTTTTCTCGGCGGTAAAAATATAAAAGCCAACCTCGAACCAGTCGTTGATTCCTTCCGTCAGCTCGATCGTTTCGTGCTCCTGGTGTTCGGTCGGCAACATGCCGAATTGAGTAGCGGTGCTCCCCTCCACCGTAAAGTTGCTGTGAAGCTCGACCAATAGCGTCTTCGGCGCCATGGTCTCCGATGGATACACCTGGATTTCGTAATTATCCTGAGCGCGAGCGCTGGATGGGCACACCAACGAAACAGCCACGAGAAGAAAGTACAGCACGCGCATGGCGACACGGGCGGTTGCTGCGATCAGAGGCCTGCGTTTGTTCATTCTTCGCGCGCTGCAATCAAGCCGGCGGTCTTCCGCAGGACAGCCTGGCGTTCACGGTCGACGCTTCAGATATCGCGCCTGGGCAGCGGGAATTATAGCTCTTGCGAGCGCATGCGGTTCCGCAGTTTCGGCGACTCAACTGCGGCCGTCCGCAAATTGTTCGATTTGATCGGCGCCCTCTCGCGCACGGTCAGCCGGCAAAATACCCTGGCGAAATATTGACAGCGGTGTCTAACTTCCGGGGCCACAGATCGCGCGCGCCTGATCCTCATCGTCTCGATTGCCACCGGCCTTATTTCGATTCTGTATCGTTATTGGCTCACCCTACCGGCGCTTCGATATCTCAGCATCGGGCAATGGTGCCTTCTTGCCGGAATCGGTGCTGCGGCCTGCGGAGTCCTACTGGCGCTCTTCAGGCTTCCTGCGCCTATTTTGGCATGCGTGTATGTGACTGGCGTGCCGGTGGGCGGGACTTTCGCTCTGCGGCTCGAACCGAGTGATGGGCAAATCTCTCTCAGCGCTGCGTTCGCATCTCTTCTGGAAGGCTTGTGGCCTGAGGCAATCGCGATAACTGCGAGCGGTATTGCCGGCGGGCTGTGCTGCACTTACCTGCAAGGCGTCGCTGGCCCTGAATGCCGGCACGAAATAAAGGGGTACCAGCTTTGGATCCAGACTCCCCAAAAGGTCGTGTTTCGGTGATCCAGCCTTGGCGTGGCCGAATCATGGGGTCATCCATCCCGGCATCCCTTTCAGAGGCAGATGCGAACGACCGCTATCACCAAGTAAATGGACCCCTTGCTCCCCATTCACCCAGCGATTCGGATCGTGATCGAAAGGCGACCCAGGCCATTGCATATGCCTCTCGCTTGCCCAACCTTCGCGCCGTCCGATCCTTCCCGCCTACAGACTTTTCAGCACTTACAGGCGAGCCGCCTCACCGTCACTTCACCGAACCTCGATTTGGGAATCGCCGTCCCGCATTGGCAATTGCTACAGCGATCAACTTGGCAATTGCTGCCGAAATCCAGCTGCTTTTGCGCACGCCGTTCCCGGTTACGAGGCGTCTAATGATGTTAGATTGTACCCCGTGATACTCTGCCGCATAATCGGCATAGGCCAGTGGGCCGGCGGCGGTTTCGTTGTATGAAGAAAACTCACATTTTCGCCATCGCTCTCCTCGCGGTTCTCGGATCGCTCGCCACCGGGCTGGCGACGAAATACGCACTGCGCGTAACCGCTGCCAGCCGCCTCGCCGTTCCGCGAAAGCCCGTTTCGTTGCACGCCGGCCGGCAGCAGGATTCCTCTGGTGACTCCGATGACGACTCCGACGAAGCGCCGAAAGTAATCCGCTTCGCCAATAACGCCGGCCCGATACCGCCGTTCCTGGTAAACGATCTCGAGGGTCGCGCGATCTCGACGGCTGAACTGCGTGGCAAAGTGGTGATTGTGAGTTTCTGGGCCACCTGGTGCCCGCCGTGCCGAGAGGAAATTCCGGAAATGATCGAACTCGCCAATCGCTACGGCGACAAGCTACAGATCATCGGCGTTTCCGAAGACGACGACGCTTCACCCGAAGAAGTCCGCGAATTCGCCGCAAATGAAAAGATCAATTACCCGATCGTGATGGGCCGCTACGGAATTTCCAGCGAATTCGGCGAAGTGCCGGCGCTGCCGACGTCGTTTTTGGTCGACACGACCGGCAAGGTGGTCCAAAAACACGTGGGCCTTTACCCCATCGCGGTGTACGACGCCGAAATCCGCGCCTTGCTGGGCGAGCACATTGATATTCCGATCGAGACGTTTGCGGACGAGGGACAGATTTTTCTGAAGAACGCCGCGAACGCCACCTCGCTTCCCGGCGTCGATTTCAAGGGCCTCACAGCCGCCCAGAAGCGCGTCGCGCTGAAGCGCATGAACACCGAGATCTGCATGTGCGGGTGCAAAATGACGCTCGCCCAATGCCGCATCAACGACCCCAGTTGTTCGACCAGTCAGAAACTAGCCGCGCAGGTCGTACGCCAGGTGGCTGGATCACACCCGGCCGCGGCTGCTTCCGCCGTTCGCTAGCATTTCGATGGCTCCGGCGTCCCGCCGGCGTTTTTCTGATGGCCCGCCGCCATGCCACGATCGACCCAGCATGCGCCCCCGAAGCGACTTGAAAGGGGGATCCGCCATAGCGGTGGCCGCCGAAGGGCTTCGTCTTTGTCGGCATCCGCTGGCAATATGAGGCGTGTGCGGCAGATGAGGAATCTGCCCGGCCCGCGGCGCCGCCTGCGAGGGTACGACGCCGCGAGCAGGGCTGAGATCGAATGCGGTTAGTTGTCGTACTGGAGGCAAATCTCGAGCTGATGAATCGAAGCATCGATGGAACGCACGGCTTCTTCGCGGTGTCCGCCGAAATCGTGTGACGCGGCCATCAAATCCGCCCGGGCAGCGCGCAACGCATCGATCGCTTCGTGAATGTGATGATGCTTTTCGGCAGCAGCCGCGGCGGGTCCGGGCTGCGCGTGCGGAGCGGGCGGCGCGGCCGGCACAGCCACGGGAAACGCCAACGCGAGAACGAGCGCGACGAGAGCGAGAGCAGAGATGATGCGATGCCTCATAGGTCGATCCTCCTGAACCGGCTTAACCGATCTGCTGCGACATTTATCCCGCCAGGGCGGGCACGGTTGGCGCAACGGCTGGGCGACGCGTCCCACCGGATTAGGCAGATGGTACCGCCGGACGCGCCGCTGCGCTCGCCTCGATTCGGCCTATGTCGTCAAAGAAGTACGGCACAGTACCAGCGCGGATCCCCGCCGAACCGTTTACGCTCGTTTGCGGTTCACAGTCTGTCGCGGGTCAAAACGAAGCCGGTAAACCTCGAAGGGCTATCTGCAAAGCGGGGGGGCTGGGCAGCCGTCAGCTTTTTCGCCGCTTGCGCTTGGCGGCGCGGATTCCCTCTTCCATCCGGCGATACGCTTCGCCGGGCCCTTTGCAATCGAGGATCCGATACTTCTCCCCGCTTAGGTCGTGGTAGTTCACGAAAAACTCCTCCAGCTCTCGCAAAAACTTTTTTCCAAGGTCGCGGAGGTGCTTCACGTGCGCGTAGCTGTGATTTTCGCGCTCGACGGCGACGATACGGTCGTTGCGCTCTTTGTCTTTTTTCTTGCCCTGCTGGCCTTCAATCACTCCCACCGGCCGGCATTTCAATAGACATCCGGGAAACGCCGGCTCATCCATCAGCACGAGCACGTCGACCGGATCCCCGTCGTCGGCAATCGTCGATGGAATGAAGCCAAAATCGTAGGGGAATGCCATTCCCGCCGGCAGCACCTTCTTCAACTGAAAGATTTTCAACTCGGCATCGAACGCGTATTTGTTGCGGCTCCCTTTCGGCGTCTCGATGATTACTTCGATTGTTCCGTTGGAATCGGGATCAACAGGCGGCAGGCGCGAAGGGTCGGTGAGTCCGCCTCTGCTCTTGCTTTTATTCTTGGGCATAATTTCTTGAAGCCTACTGGCCGGTGATATCAGCCGTCCATACAGCGAAGCGGTTACTTTGGGCCGAAAGATGCAGGCGAGCGCTTAAGGCCGACTCTCCAGCGGAGTACCCACGGAGACCATTGGCCAGATTACATCGATCTTTTGGTTCGTCACCGCACGCACCCGTCCGTCCAGTCATGCAAGCGATGCGCGGCGCCAACCCAAGCCCATTGGGCGCCGAGCCCGTGAATTTCCACGTCGCCGTCCGGACTCACTCCGAGCTTTCGCGCGCGTTCGCGATCTGCTGAATTTGGACAGGACAGATGGAGGGCGCCATGAAACTCACTCTGCGGGTTCTTCGAATCGATCCTGTAAACGCCCCCGGGCGTTCTGTGATCTCCCTGCCGCTGTTTGGCGTCGACCGATTTTGTCCCAAGTGCGATCGTACAGGTCTTGAGCGGCTTGCCGCCGCTCATCATCGTCAGATCCCGGTTGGATTTCTCTATGACGATTCGATCGACCTTTCGCGATGGATTTGCTGCGTCGGCGCGCGCCGCGGCTCCCATCAAAACAAAACGGCCAGCGCACCCATGTTCGACGGCGCCAGCCGCTCGATGTGCCGATGGCTCGAACCGCAGCCACGTCAGATCTTGTGCCCGCCCGCCGGTCCGCCGGTTGTCGCACGGGGCAATGCCGCAGGAGGTGCGGCCGGTGTGATCATCGCCGCGGCTGCCGTCGTAGTCGTTGCTCCCGGCTCCGGCTTTGCCGGCTCGGTGGCGTGCGGCGCTGCGTGGCCGTTGCCACCATTGCCGAGGAAACGCATCACCGCCGCGGCCAGTCCTTCGATCCTCCGCCGTTGTTCCCGCCCGTCACCAGAATATCCGGGACAAATTTTGCCCGTCCTTCCGACAACGCTGCAATCACGTTGACCAGTGCCGTAGCATTCGGGCCAAGCGCCTCGACCTGGGCCTGAAAGCCTTTCGCGCGCGCCAGTCCCACCGCTTCCACTTCCGCACCCTTCGCGGTGCCCGTCTGGCGAATAAATTCCGATTCGCCCAAGGCTTCGGCCACGCGGCCGTCCGCGTTGTTTTCTTGATCTGGATGCCGACCTTGGACCGCGCCAGGTCGCCCTGCATATCGGCGGTGCCCTTGGCTTGCTCCATTTCGATGCGCTCCTCTTCGGCAGAGCGCTGTTTCTTGTAGGTTTCGATTTCCTGATTGGCAATTTCGCGGTGCGTCAGCACTGTCACCAGGTCGACGGGCAAAATCACGTCCTGAATGTAAACGCCCTTGGTTTCCGCCTGATACTGCTCGAGCTGCTCGCGGATGTGCGCAAACGCCTGCTCCTGCACCTGTTTTTTTCCGTCGGGCGAAGCCGAAGCGCCCGGCCCAAACCGAGCGAATTCCAATTCAAGGCCGGGTCATCTTTTCAGGTCGAATAATTTCGTCGAATTCCTTTTCGGTCAGGTAGCCAAGCTTCACCGCAGCTTCGCGCAGGCTGGTATGCTCGTGGTGCGCCATTTTCACGATTTCCGCGGCCTTGTCGTAGCCGATTTTTGGGTTCAGCGCGGTGGCGATCATCAGCGAATTCTTCACATACTGCTCGATGCGCTGCCGATCGAGTTTCAGCCCCTGTACGCAGTGATCGGTGAAGGAGCGGCAAGAGTCCGTGAGCAGCCGCACGGAGTGCAGAAAATTGTGAATGATCACGGGTTTGAAAACGTTGAGCTCGAAATTACCCTGCGAGCCAGCGAAGCCGATGGCCGCGTCGTTGCCCAGCACTTGCGCCGCGACCATCGTCATTGCTTCGGACTGCGTGGGGTTCACCTTGCCCGGCATGATTGACGAGCCCGGCTCGTTTTCCGGCAGCATCAGCTCGCCCAGGCCGGCGCGCGGTCCGGAACCGAGCCAGCGAACGTCATTGGCGATTTTCATTAGCGATGCGGCCAGAGTCTTTAGCGCGCCGCTGGCAAAGACAAGCTCGTCGTGCGCGGAAAGCGCCGCGAATTTATTCGGGTGCGATTTGAACGGTAGTCCGGTCAGTTCGCTTATTTTTTTCGCGGCGCGCTCGGCGAATTCCGGATGCGCGTTCAGCCCCGTGCCCACGGCCGTCCCGCCGATCGCGAGATCGTAGAGTCCCGGCAAAACCTGCTTCAGCCGGTCGATATCGCGATCCAGCAGGCTCGACCAGCCCGACATTTCCTGCGCGACGGTCAGCGGCGTCGCATCCATCAAATGCGTGCGGCCGATTTTGACCACGTCGCCGAATTCGCGCGCCTTGGCATTCAGCGCATCGCGCAGCCGCTCGACGGCCGGAATCAGCGCCTCGGCCACGCGCGACGCGGCAGCGATGTGCATCGCCGTGGGAAACGTGTCGTTCGACGACTGCGACATGTTTACATCGTCGTTCGGGTGAATGGGCTTTTTGCTTCCCATCACGCCGCCGGAAATCTCGATCGCCCGATTCGAGATCACCTCGTTCGCGTTCATGTTGGTCTGCGTGCCGCTGCCGGTCTGCCAGATGCGCAGCGGAAAATGTTCGTCGAGCCTTCCGGCGATCACTTCATCGGAGGCCGGCACGATCAGCTTGGTTTTTTCCGGCGAGAGCTTGCCGATATCCTGGTTCACCAGCGCGGCGGCTTTTTTCAGGATTCCCAGAGCGCGAATCAGTTCCGGCGGCATTTTGTCCGTGCCGATATCGAAATGGATCAGCGAACGGGCGGTCTGCGCGCCGTAGTAACGGTCGTTCGGCACTTCGATTTTGCCCATGCTGTCGGATTCGATTCGAGCGCCCGATTTCGGCGCGGCCGATGCTTTTGCATCCACGCTGCTCTCCTTCTGGATGTTTACGCACTCACTTCATCAGCATACTGCAAAAACTGTATGCCGCCGACGTCCTGCGGAAAATTTGCACGGTCTAGTACCGTGCTGGCCGAACGCCGCGCACTTCCTCCACGACCGTGACTCACTCCATTCAGACCACTTGCGCGCGCCCGCACGTTTGGCAGGCGAAGGCTCGCGCATTGCATATCTTCCCACCGGAGCAGCCGATGCCCGAATGCGCGATGCGCATTCCGAATTTATTTGCAGTCGCGTAAATCATAGGAGGCCGACGATGGACGAACGACAGGAACCGATTCACGTGGTACGAGAAGAAGAGGTCGAGGTCCGGCGATCAAGCGCCACCGCGTGGCTGGCGGTCGGAATCGTAGTATTGGTGATCGCCCTTGGGCTGACGGTGGGCTATATCTACCAGCAGCAGAATAATTCGAAGATTCTGATGTCGCACGATAGCGAACTGAACTCGACCGTCAGCCAGATGCAGAGTCAGATCGACACGCTGACGTCGAGACTGAATCAGCCGGCTGCCGTGCCTGCGCCGGCCGTAACGCCCGAGCAATTGAACGCGGCCAACGCCGCTGCCAAGCGCCGGGCGGCTGAGGATGCGAAACGCTTCAACACCATGCAGTCGTCGATCGACGACCAGCAAAAAGCGCTGGCCGATACGCAGAATCAGGTCTCGCAGACGCGTTCGGATCTGGAAACCGGAATCAACTCCACGCGCGACGATCTGAACGGCTCGATCGCGCGTACGCATGACGAACTGGTGTCGCTCGAGCAGAAGGGTGAGCGCAGCTATTTCGAGTTCGACATCACCAAGGCCAGGCATTTCCAGAAGGAAGGGCCGCTGATGGTGTCTCTGCGCAAGACCGATCCGAAGCACAAAAAGTACGATTTGGCGATGGTCGTTGACGACAATCAGTTGAGCAAGAAGAACGTGAACCTGTACGAGCCGGTATGGATCGCTGGCGCGGACCACGCGCAGGTGCAGTTGGTGGTCAACAAAGTCGAGAAAGACCACATTCACGGCTACGTGAGCGCGCCGAAGTATGCCGAGTCGGCTAGCATGACGAATGTCTCCGAGAGTACCGGCACGACGATGAGCGGTACCAACAAAAACACGGACGACACGTCCGCCACTCCGGCCGGAAACACCAATCCCGCCGACGGCACGCCGAGCAGCGCAGGCGGTGCTCCCGTTACAACCACCCCGGAGCAGCAGCCGTAGCGTCAGCAACCACAGTTGCCTCACTGTACCGTCCGGCAGGGTCGCGCACGGCCCTGCCGGATTTCTTTTTGTGGCGCCTTCAAATGCGGAGCACACCAATGGAGGAATTCCCCCTCAATGGCATCGCGGTCGGGACGGACGCGGATGGTGCGATTGCTTTCGCGCCGGCCGCGTTCGTCGGGATTGTAGCCGCGGCAATCCCGGGCACAATTGTCTGTGCCACCGACTACGCAGATTTGCCGCCCACAAAGCGTCAAACGAAGTGACACACATATTGAAAGTTGACGGCGTCAGCGTTTCTTGTTTTTTGGGGGCTTGGCGTACATGGCGGATTGCTTCAGGGCTTCCTGGGATTGTTTGAAGGCTTTGGCGGCGTGCTCCATGGCGCGCTGTGCCTGCTCGTGGCCGCTGAGGTGGTCCTGCTTGCCGTGTCCCGCGGACGCGGCGCGATGGGCGTGCGCGGCCATCTCGTGCATTTCTGCCGCTCTGACATGATAATCCCCGGCCATGATTGCCTCCTGTGAGCGGACAACGGTAGCAAGTTGTTGCAGCAGTGTCCAACCGAGAAGACAGCGATCAACGACTCGGCCGAATGTCCTCTTCCGCAAGAGGAGGAGTAACCGACGTAGCTTGACCGCATTCGCCAGCGCGACTATGCTGAGGCGAAATTGGGGGGGGTGGAACCGTAATGACATTTAGGCCATATGTCCTCGCGATTGCGACTGTGCTGACGCTGGGCGCAATTTCCCCTGCTTGGGCTCACCATTCGTTTGGCGTGGAGTACGACGCGAACAAGCCGATCTCGCTCACCGGGACCGTTACGGAAATCGAGTGGACGAATCCGCATTGCTTCATTTACATCGACGTGAAGGACAAAGACGGCAAAGTCACCAACTGGAAGATGGAGGGATTTCCTCCGAGCGTGCTGTATCGCACGGGTTGGCGGCGCGATCAGACGGTGAAGATCGGCGACACGATCACGATGACCGGATGGCAGTCGCGCGTGGGCGGCCCGTGGGGACATTCGCGCGAGGTGACGCTGGCCGACGGCCGGAGGCTTTATTTTGGTCCGCCGCCGGGGACGGGCGATGGCGGCAGCGCGGCGCCGGGGTCGAATCCAACTCCGTCGGGACAGACGCCACCCGACTCGCCGTCCGCGCCGAAAAATTAAAGGAGCCGCAACCATGAAAGGTTTACTCGCTTTTGCGGCTCTGGCAGCGGTGCTGACGATTTCCGCTTCCGCCGCCGCGCAAGATACGCCGCCCAAGCCTTCCAAAGATGTGCCTCGAATGCCGGACGGGCATCCGGATATGACGGGCGTGTGGCAGGGCGGCAGTAACCGCATCGGGACCTGGGAACAAGCGAACGTGGACGGCGGATTCGTCGCGGGGAATGTGCCGATCACTCCGTATGCGATCAAAGAGAAGCAGCCTCCGCCTCCGTATCAGGATTGGGCTCAGAAGAAGGTGGATGAATCGTACGCGCGACGCGGAGTGGATGAACCGATGGTGCGATGTTTGCCGCCGGGTGTGCCGCGAACGACATTGATGGGCTTGTTCCCCATGCAGATCGTGCAGACGCCGAAGATGGTGGTGATGCTGTTCGAGGTGTTTCATGAATTCCGGCTGATCCCGATCGACGGAAGGCATCCCGACGATCTCGATCCGAGTTACATGGGAGATTCGGTTGGCCATTGGGAAGGCGATACGCTGGTCGTCGATGTGACAGGATTCAACGACAAGACCTGGCTGGCGGGTGTCGGGACTATTCACAGCGAGAAGTTGCATGTGGTGGAGAAATTTACACGCGTGGATTTGAACACCATTGTGTATGAAGACACCGTGGAGGATCCCGTCGTCTTTACCGGGCCCTGGACCCGACATGGGACGATCATGCTGCGTCCGGGAACGCGGCTGCAGGAATATGAGTGCGTGGAAAACAACGAAGACCTGCAGCGGTACAACGAGATGTTGAAGGATGAATCGGTTTTTCGGCGAAAACCGCAATAGCGCCCGGCTTGGCGTTTTGGGCAAGCGAATTTTTGCATTTCGGGCCGAATCGGACTATCTTTCCGGGTAACTTTCCGGTGCGCTCAGGCATCAGGAAAGGTTTTGGAATTGCAGCCGGCGAATGCCCCAGCCCGGCGCCGCCTCAGTCTATTGGACCATCATCGAGATTCGCAGGAGGCACTGTGTTACAGGCTGACACTCGCGCGATGGGGCAGACAAACACGATGAACGACGTCTGGAAACAATGGGAAGGCCACGTCGCGGACGGTCGCTATCCGTTGCGCCAGTATCTGGGCGGGTCCGAGCGTGGGCCCGTGTTTCGGACGGAATCCGGTGGGCCCGAGCGGCTCAACTGGGCGATCAAGTTCTATGTGGCCAATCCAGAAATAGCCGACGCGCAGATAGCGAGGTGGGATCAGGCGGCGAAGCTGGCCCATCCTCATTTGCTGCGCGTGTTTCAGACGGGACGGTGCGAGCTTGGCGGAGCGCGCATGTTGTATGCGGTGATGGAGTGCGCGGACGAGGATCTTTCGCAGGTGGTGCCGGTGCGGTCGCTGACGGCGGTCGAGGCCGGAGAGATGTTGCGGCCAACGCTGGAGGCGCTGGCGTATCTGCACGGCAACGGTCTCGTACACGGCCACATAAAGCCGTCGAACATTATGGCGGTGGGCGAGCACTTGAAGATTTCGAGTGATGGAATTTGTGTGGCACGGAATCCTGCGATCGGCCGCGGCAGGCCGACCGCGTACGATGCGCCGGAAGTAGGGACGCGCGGGCCTTCGGCGGCGGGGGACGTGTGGTCACTGGGCGTGACGCTGGTCGAGGTGCTGACGCAGAGACTGCCGGAGTGGGAATTCAAGGGGCAAGAAGAGCCGCGGCTGCCGCGGATGCCTGCGCCTTTTGCCGATATTGCGAAGCAATGTCTGCGCCGCGATCCGCAGCAGCGGTGTTCGTTGGAGGATATTGCAGCACGGCTGGATCCGGATGCGGCTCCCTTGGGGAAACAGCAGCCCGTGGCGGCCAAAGCGGTAGCGCCAGCCCCAGCCCCGATGCGAGCGGCTGAGCCTCCTCCGCCAGCCCCTCCGAAGCCTGCTGCGCAGCCAGTGCCTGCGCCAGCGGCTCGGTCTGCGAGGCCGGCGGCGAAACCAGCGGCTTCGACCCCGCGACCGAATCCTCGCGCGGAAAACCCAGGGCGGAGATTTGCGTGGCGTGCAGCGGCGATCGTCGCCCTCATCGTGGTTGGTGCGTTTGCGGTGTATAGGGTTTCCAGCCGAGGCTCCGCCGTGGACGTGGAGCCCGATGCAAAGGTTGTGGCGTCGGACGCGCGGCCGCAACCCGCGCTGGCGGAATCGAACGCGCCGGCGAACTCGAACTCCCGCGAGACGGCCGCCGCGCCGGCTCCCGCGCCTGCCAGGACTCTCGCCCCTGCAGCAGCTCCTGCGCCAGCGGCAGCGATGAAGAAGGCAGTCGGCGCGGGCGGCGGCGTAGCGCGTCAGGTGTTGCCGGACGTGCCGGAGCGAGCTAGCGAAACCATTCACGGAACCGTGCGCGTCGGTGTTCGCGTCCAGGTGGATGCGACGGGAAAAGTTGTGGGCGCCGATCTGGAATCGGCCGGGCCGAGCAACTATTTTGCGGGACTGGCGGAGAAGGCCGCGCGCGCGTGGGAATTTGTGCCGCCGACCGCGGATGGGCAACCGACTCCGAGCGATTGGATTGTGCGATTCGAATTTCAATCGAACGGCACGAAGGCTACGACAGTTCGGGCTACGCCGTAGTCCGCATTCACCTCAGCGGTTGACGACCGCTGAGGTTATTTTTTCGGCGTTAGGCGGACGATGATTCCTGCGTCGGCTAGGACGAGGAGCGAGCCGTCGGGGGCTTGTTGGACTTCGCGGATGCGCTGGCCCAAGTCAGTGAGCAAGTGTTCTTCAGCTATTACATGGTTGCCGTCGAGAACCAGGCGGATCAAGAATTTTCCGTAAAGCGCGCCGATGAAAAGGTTTCCCTTCCAGTCGGGAAACATGTCTCCCGTGTAGAACATCATTCCGCAGGGTCCGATGTCCGGATACCAATAGTAAACGGGCTGCTCGGTGCCGTCCTTTACCTGAGCGCCATTGCCGACCACGTCGCCGGAGTATTGGCGGCCGTAGGAAACATTGGGCCAGCCGTAATTTTTCCCGGCGCGGATAATGTTGATCTCGTCGCCGCCCATGGGACCGTGTTCGTCCTGCCAAAGCTCTCCCGTTGCGGGATTGATGGCGAGGCCTTCGGGATCGCGATGGCCGTAGGAATAAGTTTCGGGGAGAACGGTTGCTACAGCGAGGAACGGGTTGTCCTTGGGGATCGAACCGTCGGGATTGATGCGCGCGATTCTTCCCGTGAAATTACGGAGGACGTCGGGATCGTTGACCTGGTGATCGGCGGGATCGCCCTTCGTGTCGTAAAGCAGCGAGCGGTCGGCACCGCTGACGAAGAGAGTGCCGTCGGGAGCGAAGGCGAGGCGGCGTTCCAGACCCTCGACGAGGACTTGGACGTTCTCAAGACGCTTTTCGTCGTCGCTCAGGCGGGCGCGGGCGGCACGCTCGGTGCCGATCGAATGGGTGCGGCGCTCGGCGAGCGGGAGATTCACCTGCTTTCCGTAGTAGGAGCCAGGCCAGACGGCGGGAGCCTCTCCCGGCGGCGGCGCGAAATAGGTGAAATATACGAGGCGATTCTGGACGAAGTTCGGGTCGGCTACCACGTCGTGCAGGCCGCCGGCGCCGATTACCTTTACGCCAGGGAGTCCGGCGAGCGGCGGGAAGAGGAGACCGTCCTTATTGACGAGACGCATTTCGCCGGTGCGTTCGGTTACGAGGATCTCGCCGCCTGGAAGTTGGGTCATGCCCCAGGGATTGTTCAGGCGGGTCACGACGGTGTCGACTTTTAGAGGAGGCGACGGTTTTTGCGGAGCGGGGGCGCCGGTCTGGCCTGGGAATGCCGGTTTGGGCGGAGGGTAGTCTGTTGCTTTCGGTTGTTGGCCGGGTGCTGGCAGCGCCAGGGCGACGATGGATAGTAGCGCGGCAGCAAGGAGCACGGACTTTTTCATTACTCCTCCGTGGATTCGTGCGAGTGAGAGTACCTTGCGCTGAAAGGTTAGGCAATCGGCACGCGTTACGGATCAGGATGCGCCAATCAGGAGCTTGGCAATCCCACGGCTGCGGCGCGCTCGATTTCGGCGTTGATTTCGCCGCCGATCAAGAACGCAAGACCCGTTACATAAAGCCAGAGCAGGAGGATCATTACGGCGCCTAACGAACCGTATGTGGTGCTGTAGGTATTGAAGAAATGGAGATAGACGCGCAGGATGACGGACGAGGCCAGCCACAGTAGCATGCCGAAGAGCGAGCCGGGTGTAATCCAATGGCGTCGGTGATATTCAAGATTGGGGCCGACGTAGTAGACAAGCGAGAACGAGAGCAGGACGAAGAACGCGGCAGCAGGCCAGCGCAAGGCTTGCCATGCCAGCAGCACCACGGAGCCGCGCGCGAATTCAGACGCGAACCAGTCCGCGATGTAATTGCCCAGCAGCACCATCACCAGCGCTGATAGAAGCAGGACGGCGATGACGAGCGTGAGACCCAGCGCCGTGGCGCGAATGCGCAGCCAAGAACGCGCTTCGCGGACGCGATAGATCACGTTGAGCGTGGAAATCATGGAGCTGACCCCCCCGGAGGCGAACCAGACGCCGGCGACGATTCCCAACGTAAGTTTTCCGCCACCGCTGTTGCGGGATAGTTCGTCGAGAATCACGGCGACGAGTTGCGAAGCTGACGGCGGAAGAAAATCGGTGAAGTAGGCGATCAGATTGTCGAACTGGGCGGAGCCACGCGCGGCGAACAGGCCGAATACCGACAGGATGAAGAGCATCAGCGGGAAGAAGGCGAGGACAAAGTCGAAAGCGAGGCCTGAAGCGCGGTCCAGGAGATCGTCGGTTGAGATGGAGTGGAATACGTTGACCGTTAGACGCGACGGGGTCAGGCCGCCGAATTTCCAGAGGGAGTCGAGTTGGGTTTCGGCGGGTTGGGCGGAGGAGGTCATTTTGAGGTTTTCCGGCATCCCGCTCAGCGAGGCGTGGCCAAGCCCGGGCCCTGGCCTGCCGCGGCGGACACCCCTACACTTTAGCGAGAAGCCAAGAGCTTAGGTAGCCCGGGTGGCCGCTTGTGCGCGGCGTGGATGCTGTGCTCGAGCGCGGGGCCTCAATTTCGGTTTCGGCTGATTCGGGCAGGCGCGCCAGGACTTCGGCTAGTTGCGTGGGCCAGGACTCGTTTGCAAAGGAGGCTGCGATTTCGGTGTCGTCGCCGCGGGTACGCAGGCGGTGGACTAGAGTCGTGCGGGAGCGGCGGCCGTCGTGTTCGCCTTCGAAGCGAATTACATAGCTCAGTTCCCTGCTGCAGGCCCAAGATGAAGAAAAATCGGCGTAGGTCGCCAAACCTGCCACACGGCCAGGATTTTTGTCGAGATGGGCGCGGAGCGGGCCGTACCAGAGTTGGACAGCATCTTGACTCGTGGCGAAGGGCTTCGCGCCGCAGCGCCCGAGCGCTTCGGCGAACGCGCGACAGTCAGCGTAGCGCTCGTCGTAGATTACCGCGGTAATCGGCGTCGGGCCGGACGCGGAGACCCGCGCAGTCCCTTGATGCGCCGCGGTCGATGCCGAAGTCCACATCGCGCCGGGTAAGGCTGCGGGGACGATGGCGGCGCCGGCGTTTTTCAGAAAATCGCGTCGGTTCATGGCTGGCTCCCTGCGGCTGATGGAGTTTGCGTGCGTGCGGATGCCGGGCGCGCGATGAAGGCGGCGATCAGCTCGAGCTCGCTATCGGGAACTTCGATGCGCGTGTGAGGCGGCATACCGTTGATGCCCACGCGCGTGATTTTCTTCACGTAGTCGGCCGTGAGGTCCGTGCGTTCGCCGAGCAGAGCACGATCCTTGCCAAGACGGCGGCCCAGCATGATCGTGCCGGTGCCTCCCGCGAGATGGCAATACCCGCAGCGCGCGTGGAAGAGTTTTTCACCCTCCCCGTAATTCAGTGCGGAATCGCCGGCGGATTTCGATTGGGCGGCGCGGGGATGGCCGAGGCCGATCGAAATGGCCAGAGTCATCAGCCCGGCAAAGCTGAGGTACGGAGCGATGGCGCCGAGCGGGGATCGCGCGATCATGCGCGGCTCCCGCGATAGACCTTGGGCCAAATGCCCTGTTTGCCTGGGGCGAGAATGCCGTTGGGGTCGAGAGCGTCCTTGACGGTTTCGTTGAGGCGGCGGAGTGCGTGATTGTTGTAATCGAAGCTGAGCGCGACATCGTCCATGAAGGAAATGTGTGTGCGATATTCGCTGTAACCTTCTTTGGCGGCGTCGGCGACGAGGACTGTGAATAGATTGCGGACTTTATCCGTCAGCGCCTTGTCGTCGCGGTCGTAGACCATCATGTTGACGTTGATGGCGTAGCGATCGAAAAGGGTGAAAGAGCCGTAGTAGTCGACGCCAATTTCTTCGTAGCGCTTCTTGGTGCTGTGGAACTGTTTGAGGACGTGTTCGCCGCCGGCAGGCAGGACCGGCGAGAACCCGAGATGACCACCGCGACCTCCTCGCCAGTTGATGATCTGAAGCGGGTTGGTTGTGGGAACGCCAGCGCCGGAATTTTCGATGGGATCGCCGCGACGCCATTTCACAACTTCGAATTCCTGATTGGTGTGTTTTGCGAAAGCGGCTTTGATCAATCTGGCATGAGCTTCGTTGACCTCATCGTAGCCGAAGAGCCTGAGGTTGACTCCCCACCAGCCGAGATTCCATTTGTCGAGGATGGACCGCAGAACGTCGTCAGGCAGCGCGCCATCGCCGTCGTACCACTGGCTGCGTGGCGACCGGGTGGCTACTACGCGCAGCGAATTTCCAATGCTGGGGTTCTGCTGCAGGACGCCATTCAAGCGCAGCGGCTGGAGGACGTCGATGGCCCAGCCGATGTCGTCGGGATCCGGGAGCTGCATGTTCAAGCCGAGGGTCGCCTCAGGCTCGGGCATCAGCCACATGCCCATCTTGGTGACAACGCCGTAATTGGACTGGACGAAAACCTGGTCCCACGAGGGGCCGAAGCCGTACTTGAACAGATGCCAGTTGGGGCTGTTGGACATGGCGCCGGTGCCGGTGCGGACCATCTCGCCATTCGGCAGGACGATTTCCATGCCGCAGATGTTTTTCGTGTTCTCACCGTAGGGCGTGTAGCCGTAGCCGCGCTCCAGGGCGTTGCCGACGACGCTGCCCCAGGCGTTGGCCGGAACCGACATCCAGAGCGGGATTTTGTTTTCCTGTAAGTGCGCGAAGAGATCGAAGAAGCCGACGCCTGGCTCAATGAGGCAGTAGCCATAGCGCTCGTTGACTTCGATGATGCGCTTCATGCGGCCAAGGTCGAGGACGACCGTGCCGGGCATGTTGGGAGCGGCGGCGCCGTAGCCGAGATTCTTTCCCCGCGAAATAGGCCAGAGCGGGATTTTGTATTCGTTGGCGAGGCGGACGATGGCCTGGACTTCTTCCGCAGTGGCTGGTCCTACCGCGGCGCTGGGGGTGTGCTGATCGGCGTCACCGGGAGCGTAGATGTCCATGTAGGTGTAGCGGTCTTCGTCCGTGGCCAGAACCCATTGACGGCCGACTACGCCGGCGAAGGCATCGAGAGCTTTCTGGAAGGTTTTTTCGTTTACGTTTGGGGGCAGAACCAACGACGGCATTGCTTGCTGCTCCTTTTGATTACCTGGCCTGGATTGGCCGAAAGGCGGCCCCTTTCATATCACAAAGGTGGCCGGTGGAACCACAGTCGAGGCTCATAGCTGCGGCGGTTCGGCAGAAAAACGCCAGTAGGAGCTGGCCCGACGGTACTTCTGAACAGCTGTACGGCTGTTGCACTTGTGGACAGGGGGGCGCAGACGAATCTCCGCGGTATGCTGGCGGAGGGTAGAATTTAGTCGTACGGGGACTGCGAACAGCACTTATTTCGCTCCCCGGCGAGGGGCCGTCGCGTGTTTTAGGGATGCGGCGGGCTGATTTCGCTGGGGCATTCTTCATTTACTTTCGAGGCGGGACGGGTCTCGCGATGGCACCGATGTTACAACGACTGTTTCCAAAGGTGGAGGAAGAAGAGCGCCCGAAGGCTGTCTTGGAGGCGCCGCAAGGCACTGTGGCTGAGGCTGCCGCGACTGTCGGGAGTGGCACGGATACTGGCGTTGAGTCAGCGAGCCCGGCGGTGACGGAAGTGGTCGAGACGAGTGCGACTGCTGCGGGCCATCCGGCGGAATCGCATGTCGGATTGATTGATGCCAGTGAGTTGCCACCTGCGGCGGATGCGCTGGCGGAGCTTTTCGCTGATGCACCCGCGGCCGAAGCTGGCGCGGCTGAAAAAGCAGGGATTTCCACGGACGCTCCGCAGGTTCCCGACGACAGAGCGGTTGCTGCGGCTCGGATCGCGCCCAAGAAACAGGGTTTTCTAGCGCGATTGTTCCGGCCCAAGCGTGCCCTGAAAGAAAGCGTTTCTGAAACCAACGCGATTGAACCTCCTGGGCCGGTCGAGCGAGCGAGCGAACCGGCGGCGGCGATTGCGAGCGAGCCGATCGTCGCGGTCGCTCCGGAAATCGAGGCGCAGCCTGAAGCTGTGGCCTCGACCCAGATTCCGAGCGATTCGTTTGTATTGGCGGAAATACCCATGCTTCCGTCTGCGGCGGGTGCAAGTGAGGAAGCTTCGCCGGACGCGCAGCAGGAGAGGATTCCCGCCGAACAATTGCCGCCGGCTGCAGAAGAGCTTGAGAAGCTGTTTTCTGAGAGTGAAACCGGCGTCGACGCGCGCGCGGATTCTTTTTTTGAAGAGGAGGCGGTTGAGAGCGCAGCGGCGTCCGAGTCGGCGGAGATCGAGGACGAAGGCCCGGTTGAACTTGAGGATTTCGACGAAGTTGCCGACGAATCTCCCGTCGAAGTAACGGTCGCTGCCACGAATCATGTCGCTGGTGAGTTGAGCGACGCCGAGGTCGGCGAGGCAGTGCCGACTTCTTTCGCGAGCGCGATTGACGAGAACGACTCCAGTTCTGGCTTCTCGGGGCACGGTCAAATTGATCCGCGCGAAGGCGAAACGGCTCGTTCCGTCGAACGCGAGAGTGTTGCGACTCGTGCTTCCGCTCCTCTTGCTGCAACTGAAGCTAACGATGCAGACCGCGTGAGTGCGTCGCTGGATCACGATTCAGACCTCCGCCACGTACATGCGGAAACGGAACCGGCTGCGACAGGGAAACCCGTCCCGCTCGTTGAGCCGCAGAGGCTTTACAAGGATTGGGCGTTCGACGAGAAACTTGCGAGCCATGCGGAGTGGGTGGAATCGCGCGGCCGGACGGGGCAGCGAGCGGACCTTTCGGGAGCGGAGCTGGAGGCGTCCGACCTGATCAGCGTAAACCTGCGGCTCGCGGACATGCACGATGCCAATTTGCGGGCGTCGGATTTGCTGCTGGCGGATTTGCGCGATGCGTGCCTGGTGCGCGCGGACCTGGAGGAAGCGTGCCTGGTCGGCGCGAATCTGGAGGGTGCTAACCTGGAGGGCGCATCGCTGGAAACGGCGATGGGATTGGTGCCGCGCCAATTCGCCGGGGCGAATTTGCGCGATGCGTTGCTGGCGCCGCATCTCATGGAGTTTGACGCGGTCACGGCGTTTGCGCGCGAGTCGAAAAACGCATTCCGGTATTTCTGGATGATGACAGCGGCGAGCGTGGCTTCGTGGCTGCTGATCGCGAAGACCCGCGACGCACAATTGCTGACGGATTCGGCGATCATTCCTTTCCTTCATTCGCATGCGGCCGCGGGGGCGCTGCCTACAGCGGAATTTTATTTGATCGTGCCGGTAGGGATTTTCGTGCTTTACGTGCTGTTTCATTTTCATCTGCAACGGCTGTGGGACTCGGTGGTGGAATTGCCGGCGATTTTTCCGGACGGGCACGCCCTGGGGGACAGTGGGCCGGGGATTATTTCGGGGCTGCTGCGAACGCATTTCCGATGGATGAATCCCGATCTTTCATCGACGCGGCTGGTAGAAAAAAGCGCGTCAATGGCCGCGGCATACTGGATCGTACCGGTGACATTGCTCCTTTACTGGACGCGTTATCTGACGCGGCAGGAGATTCACGGGACGATTTTGCAGGCGCTGCTGGCGACGGTGGCGGCGGGCATGGCAACGTACGCGACGTTGAAAGTGGGACGCCCGCAGGAGCGATGGGCGCTCGAGAACAAGTGGGCCAATCGAGCGATTGCCAGAGTAAGGGCGATCCATCCGATAACCGGGAGCGCAACGCTGGGAGCTGTGCTGCTTTTGATGTCGGGCGGCGTGATCTTCGGCGTGCCACACGATCGCCCGCGCGCGCCACAATACGGCTTGACGAACATTCGACGGTGGGTGCCGGACGCTTTCTGGTGGTTGGCTTACGATCCCTATGCCGATCTCACAGAGGCCTCGATTTCGCAGCGGCCGGCGGGATGGAACGGATCAGACGAGCAGATCGGGTCCGTCGACGGGCTCCGCGCGAATAACGCCAAGTTCCGCTATGCGCAAGCCTACGGAGCGTTTTTCGCGAACGCGCACCTTTTCCAGGCGGATTTTCAGGGAGCGTTCTTGTCCGAGGCGGATTTGCGCGGGGCGGACCTGGGCCAGAGCAATATGCGGTACGCGATTATGGATCACGCGCAAATGAACCATGCGAATCTGGACCGGTCAAATCTGGACGGAGCGGACCTGCGGCGGGCCGATTTGCGCGGGGCGAATCTCTCTTACACTTCGCTGGAAAACACGGTGCTGGTGGATGCGCGGATGGATCAAGCGAGTCTTTATACGGCCAGGGCGCTTGGAGCTACGCTGACGCGTGCGGTGCTGGAGAAGGCGGACTTGCGGGAAGCCTATTTTGTGGGCGCACACATGGATCACGCCGATCTGCGAAATGCGTATTTGTGGTCGGCGCGGTTCCCGGGAGCGGACCTGGGCGGGGCGGAATTGGAGAGGGCGATTCTGATTGATGCGGACCTCGAGGGGGCGAACCTCGGCGGGGCTCAATTGGCTGGGACGGTATTGAATGGCGCGGTTTTGACCGGGACGAGCTTGGAGGGAGCGGATCTGCGCGGGGCACTGGGGTTGAGCGCGAGCCAGATTTGTTCGGCGAGGTCGCGACGGGGCCTGATGTTGGATCCCGACATGGAGACTCAGGTTGAGACGCTGTGCGGGAAGCAGTAAACCGCCGAAATCCTCCCTACCGCGACTACGACGCCGACCAGGGAGTTGCGGCCTTCAGACGGTCGTTGACGTTGTTGATGTTTTTCACACCTTGATCGGCTAGCCAGTCCTCGAGAGCTTTCACGCCTTGCTTCGCGTAGACCGGAATTGCGTCCTTCCAGGTGGCGCGGCCGCAGAGAACTCCTGAAAATTTCACGCCGGATTCGGCTGCTAGTTCAAGCGTCTCGGTAAAGACGTCGTTGCTTACTCCCGCTGAGAGATAGATGAACGGGAGCTTCGCGGACTGTGCGGCTTTCAGGAAAAGCTCCTTGGCCTGGTCGCGGGTGTAGGAGGATTCGCCTTTGCATGACCTCGTGCCGGCGACGAAGGCCATGTTGATAGGAACTTCTACCTTCAGAACATCCACGCCGTACTGTGGCTTCGAAAATTCCGCCATGCTTCTTGCGACGATGTCCGGTTTCTTGCGGGCAAAGCCAATTCCCTTTTCGTCGCCGCCCTCTTCGTAGCCGACGAGCTCGAGGAAAAATGGCACGTCGACAGCAACGCATTCCGAGCCTATGCGCTCGACCCATGCGTGTTTGTGCTCGTTGATCGCGGGCGGGTCAAAGGGCGTGTAGTAGAGCAAAATCTTGACGCAGTCTGCGCCCGCGGCTACGAGGCGGCGGACGGACCAGATATCCAGTAGATCGGGCAGGCGGCCGGGACGCGTGTTGTCATAGCCGCTGTTTTCGTAGGCGAGTAGCAAACCGGCGTTTTTCGCACGCGCCAGTGCGGCGGGCAGGCCGTATTCGGGATCGAGGAGAATGGCGCTGGCGTGCGGCGTGAGAACCTTCACGACGGCGGTCTTGAATTCCTCGAGCATCTGCGAGGTTACGGCGTTCTTGTCGCCGCCTCTTTCTTTGGCGATGGCGCTTTTTAGCGAGCCGCGCTGGTCCATGGCTGCCGCGGCGATCACGTCGCGAGAATTCGATACGGCCTTGAGGCCCTTTTGTTTTCCTGGCGTGAGTTTCATCGTGTGCGTCCCCTGGGCGAAGCTCCGAATGAACGAACCGGCATTTTAACACGCGCAGAAAGGCAAGTTGAGCGTTAAGAGTTGAGCCCGAAAGGCAACACGAAGCCGCTCGAGAGATGCACAGGGCGCAGAAAACAGGAACTAGTCATTATGGACGAACCGGCTCAAGTTCGGTCGGCCGCCTCGGCCGCTGCCCGCACTGCTTCCCACTGGCTAGAGAAGAACAGCGCAAACCAACACCGCGAATGTATTCGACAGGTTCGTCCATATCAGAGCGAGAGGACCTGATGCTGGGTCGAGCAGGAAAGACTCTCGGGGGCGCCGGGAGGCGCTGCAAGGGTTGTGAGCTCGTCGAGGAATTCCGGGCCTAGAGACGCAATGAGAGGTAGAACGCAGTGCGTGCGCTCCTGCAGGCCACCGCCTGGGTAAAGTGAATCGATCAGAATGCGTTCCTTGCGGTCGAGCACTCCCGAGCGGAAATTTTCGGCGCGGGCCACTTTTCCTTTGAGCTGCTCGATCTGATGCAGCATTTTGCGCTCGGACGATCGCAGCGCTTCGATCAGCGTGGAATCGAGCCGGGTCAGCGGCTCTTCGTAGGCGTTCATGATGGCGCGGAGCGCGGACTCGGTCTCCTCGAATTGCGTCGAGAGGCCGGCGGGGAGGGATTTCTGCTCCATTTTCCCGCGGAGATGTTGCGGGCCGGCAAAAAGATCACGGATATCGAGGCCGTAGTGCGCGAGAAATCGCTGGATCGGTTGATCGATGATCGTGAAGCTGGCACGCGAAAGAACCGCCGGCATCTTCACGCCGCAGGCCTGGTAGACAATCTGGGCCTGCGCCATGTAGGCGATTTCGGCGGGGCCGCCGATATAGGCTGCCGTGGGAAGCAACGAATCCTGAATGATCGGGCGGAGAAGTGCGCTGGGCGAGAACTGCTCGGGCTGGCGCGAAATCGCGTCAAGGAGTTGCCGAGAAGTTATTTCAGAATCGCCGACGACGAAATTCCCGTTCTTGGCGCGGACCGGTTCGCGCCGGCCCGACTTGCTCCAGAAAAGAAGCGTTGCTTCGTGCGCAACCTTGACCTGCGAATGGTACCCCGCCACCTCGAGTTCTTGCGATCGCGCGAGCAGCGAATCTCTCCAAAGTTCCGCGCGTTGCGAGCCGTTATTGAAATGCGGAATAGACAGGCGGTGGAATCGGGCGTCGAGTTGATCGAGAAAGATGATGCCACGGCCGGCGAGCAGGCGCGCCATCAGCTTTCCGAATGCCGAGCTGTAGGTCTCGCTGCGTGTGTAGGTTTCGCGGAGCGCGATCGCCACCCGCTCGGCAAACGGGCCTTCGAGAGCTTGTGCGGCGTCGGCTACGAGCGGCTCGATCGCGTCACCAAGAACGATTTCGCCCACGCGGCGGCCGGATTCTTCAGCGGGGAGTTCATAGCGAGAAAGGCCGTTACGGGTGTTCCAGAATGCGTGATTGACCTCAGCGAGGTCGTGGTCTTCGCTTGCGAGCCAGAAAACGGCCACGGCGTCGATGCCGCGGCGGGTGGTTTCTTCGGCGCAGCGGACGGCAGACAGCGCTTTGTAGGTTGTATAGGCCGGGCCAGAGAAAAGGCCGACTTGTTGGCCGGTGACAACGGCTACGGCTCCCGAGGCGAGGCGGTCGAGGTTGCGTGCCGTTGCGGCGTCGACCTCGCCTTGAGGCGAGAAGCGCGTGTTCTGTTCGCGCAGGATTTCGACCACGACTCTTCGAACGCTGGGATCCAGTGTTACTTCCCGGGCTGCCGCGTCGATACCCGAGGTCGTTGGCGGATGCGCATAGAAAGCGGAAACGCGCGAGAAATCTTCGAGGTAGGTGTTGAAAAGCTTGGCTGTGTGCGGAATTTCGCGGTACGGGATACAGTGCGACTGCATCGCGAGGCTCATGATACATGCGCCCCGGTACTCCAGCAACAGCGCCCCTTTTCAGGGTCCGTGGCGCGACCCAACGGTCGGATGTCGCGGGCTCCCGCCAGCGCGTCCCGGCTAGGGACGGCGTACAGCGGCGGCGAGCCGCCCCACCCGGTATGGCGCGAGGCCAGATTCTTGCGCTGCTCGAATTCTTGGGGCCTGAGTTTCCGCACAGTACACATTGGATGATGCCGCTCGGGGTAGGATTCGACCGGACTAATCCTTAGCTGAGGAGGCGGCGGATTTTCGGCGATGGAGATCCTGAAGGGCGGCGACGTCCGGAGCGTGCCCGGCCATGGCGCGAATGCCGCGCGCGGCGGCGCTGGCGGCCGACAGCGTGGTGATGCACGGGACGTTGTAACGGACGGCAGCGCGGCGGATGGATTTTTCGTCGTAAAAGGATTCGCGGCCGAGCGGCGTGTTGATGACCAGGTTTACCTTGCCCGTCTTGATCAGGTCAACGATGTTCGGACGGCCTTCGTTCACTTTGTAAACTGCGTCGATTTCGATACCGGCGCGCGTGAGAGCGGCGGCCGTGCCGCGCGTGGCAGTGATGCGGAGTCCGGCGGCGGCGAGATCTTTTACGACGGCGGCGACATGCTTTTTGTCGTGGTCGTTGACGCTGACGAAAACGACGCCTGAAAGAGGCAGCCGCTGACCGGCGGCGAGCTGCGCCTTGGCGAACGCCAGGCCGAAGGTCGACGAGATGCCCATGACCTCGCCGGTGGAGCGCATTTCGGGGCCGAGAATCGTATCGACGCCCCGGAATTTGCTAAACGGAAAGACGGGCGACTTGACGGCGTAGAAATCGCGGACGGCGAGCTCTTTGACTCCGTCGAACTCGACGATCGGCAGATGCAGATCCCTCAGCTTGCGACCGGTCATCAGCCGCGCCGCGACTTTCGCGAGCGGAACGCCAGTGGCCTTGCTGACGTATGGAATCGTGCGCGAGGCGCGCGGGTTGACTTCGAGGACAAAGACCGTGTCGTGCTGAATCGCGTATTGGACATTCATCAAGCCGACGACGTGCAGGGCGCGCGCGAGACGAACGGTGTAGTCGCGGATTTGCGCGAGGACTTCGGGCTTCAGCGTGACCGACGGCAGTACGCAGGACGAATCGCCGGAATGGATGCCGGCTTCTTCGATGTGCTCCATGATGCCGCCGATGACAACGTCTTCGCCGTCGGCGAGTGCGTCGACGTCGACTTCGGTTGCGTCCTCAAGGAACTGATCGATCAGGATGGGGCGCTTGGGATCAGTCATGCCGCCGATTTGCGCGGCTTGCGTGACGTATTCTTCGACGGTTTTCA
This sequence comes from Candidatus Acidiferrales bacterium, assembly GCA_035603395.1. Classification (GTDB taxonomy): domain Bacteria; phylum Acidobacteriota; class Terriglobia; order Acidiferrales; family UBA7541; genus Palsa-295. Next base: position 30,763 of record DATNKM010000045.1, on the reverse strand, counting down.
GATCGTACGCGATGACCATGGCGCGGCCGCCGAGTACGTAGCTGGGTCGCACGAGGACCGGCAGGCCGATTTCAGACGCCGCGACGACCGCTTCTTGAGGGGCGAATGCGGTGCCTCCGCGTGGTTGGGGAATATTCAGTTCGGCGAGCAGCGCGCCGAAGCGGCGGCGATCTTCCGCCAAGTCGATTGATTCAGGATCGGTGCCGATGATTTTCGCGCGGTTGCGCTTCAGCTCGAGGGCCAGGTTCAGCGGGGTTTGACCGCCGAACTGCACAATTACTCCCTGCGGATTTTCGCGCTCGAGCACGGCGAGAACGTCTTCGAGCGTGAGCGGCTCGAAGTAGAGGCGGTCGGAGGTGTCGTAGTCCGTCGAGACGGTTTCTGGATTGCAATTCACCATTACAGTTTCGAAGCCGTCTTCCTTGAGAGCGAGCGCGGCGTGGCAGCAGCAGTAATCGAATTCGATTCCCTGCCCGATGCGGCTGGGGCCGCTGCCGAGGATTACGATTTTCGGACGGTCCTGCGCGCCGGATTCGTCTTCCTGCTCGTACGTCGAGTAGAGGTATGGCGTGAAGGATTCGAACTCCGCGGCGCAGGTATCGACGCGCTTGAAGACGGGGATGACGCCGAGTTCGTGGCGACGTGCGCGGACCGAGGCGGATTTCACATTCCACAATTTCGCGAGCTCTTCGTCGCTGGCGCCGCTGCGTTTGGATTCGAGCAGCAGCTCTTGCGAAACCCCGCGGAGCGAGCTGGCGGCGACGCGGCGATCGAGCGCGACCATATCAACCATCTGGCGGATGAACCACGGATCGATTTTGGTCAGCGAGCAGACCTCTTCGCAGGACATGCCACGCTCGAGGGCTTCGAAGAGCCAGTGAATACGGTCGGGGCCTGGGACGTGGAGCTTCTCGCGCAGGAGCGCAGTGTTAACCTCGGCCGGCGCGCGCCAGGCGGTACTGGGCTCAAGCGAGCGGATCGCCTTGCAGAGCGCTTCCTGGAACGTCCGGCCGATGGCCATCACTTCCCCGACGGATTTCATCTGCGTGGTCAGGGTGGTTTCGGTGCCGGGAAATTTTTCGAACTGAAATTTCGGGATTTTAGCTACGACGTAGTCGATGCTTGGCTCGAAGCACGACGGCGTCTTGCGCGTGATGTCGTTGGGGATTTCGTCAAGCGTCATGCCTACGGCCAGCTTCGCGGCGATTTTCGCGATGGGAAAACCCGTGGCTTTGCTGGCGAGTGCGGAGCTGCGCGAGACACGCGGGTTCATTTCGATCACGACCATGCGACCGGTTTCGGGATCGACGCCGAACTGGATGTTCGAGCCGCCGGTTTCGACGCCCACTTCGCGGATGATCGCGGCGCTCGCATCGCGCATGCGCTGATATTCCTTGTCGGTTAGCGTCTGCGCAGGGGCGACGGTGATGGAATCTCCGGTGTGAATACCCATCGGGTCGAGATTTTCGATCGAGCAGATGACCACGAAGTTGTCGCGATGATCGCGCATCACTTCGAGTTCAAATTCTTTCCAGCCGATTACGGATTCTTCGATCAGGGCCTGGTGGACCGGGCTGGCATCCAAGGCGCGGGCGATTGCGTCGGCAAATTCCTCGCGGTTGTAGGCGATCGACCCGCCGGTGCCACCAAGGGTGAAGGACGGGCGGATCACGACGGGATAGCCGAGCTCGTCGGCGAGCTTGATGGCTTCGGGAATTTCGTTGACCACGGCGGATGCCGGGACCTCGAGGCCGATGCGGCGGCAGGCGTCCTTGAAGAGCAGGCGATCCTCGGCGATTTTGATGGCGCGAAGTTGCGCGCCGATTAATTTCACGCCATATTTTTCGAGGATACCGGCTTCGGCGAGCTCGACGGCGAGATTCAGGCCGGTCTGACCGCCGACGGTTGGGAGCAGCGCGTCGGGCCGCTCGGCGGAGATGATGGCTTCGAGATATTCCTTGGCGAGCGGCTCGATGTAGGTGCGGTCCGCAATTTCGGGGTCGGTCATGATCGTCGCGGGATTGGAATTGACGAGGATGACCTCGTAGCCCTCCGAGCGCAGGGCCTTGCAGGCTTGCGTGCCGGAATAATCGAATTCGCAGGCCTGGCCGATGACGATCGGGCCGGAACCGATGATCAGGATTTTCTTGATGTCGGTGCGCTTGGGCATTGGTTACTCGACTACCACTTCCCGACTAAGCGCGGGCTCAGCGTGCTCATCGAAACCCAAATAGAACCAATCGCAATCCGGGTCGGCATGCTTCATCGGCTCATATCGTAGCGGATATGAGTACGTGCGCCCGTCAAAATCGAAGGCCAGCCAATATGCTCGGGGCACGATTTTACGGAAGTTGTATTTGCCGTCGTCGTCCGTGACCGTTTGTCCCCCGAGACGAAGTGTGTCGCAGCAGGTTGTCCCGCCCAACGCTTCATAAAGTTTGAGATGAGTGTGACGAAACGGTTGTGATTTCTGGAGTCGCTGTGCTGAATGTTTCTGCGACACATACGAAATGTGCTCGATCACACCACACACCCTTTGAACAGTGTGCCACGAATCGGTCTGGGCTGACTGTTGCGGCAACCCTTGGGACATCGTCGCCGTCATGGTGGACACGACGAGCCCGGCCAAGATTTTCATCGCGCGGATTCCCTCATCATGGCGATGAAATCGTCGAAGAGATAGCGGGCGTCGTGCGGGCCCGGAGATGCTTCCGGATGATATTGCACGCTGAAAAGCGGGAGCGAGCGATGGCGCATTCCTTCGTTCGTGTGGTCGTTCAAATTGACGTGCGTGATCTCGACGTCGCTTGATGGCAGGGATTCGGGATCGACGCAGAAGCCGTGATTCTGGGCGGTGATTTCGACCCTTTGCGTTCGTAGATTTTTCACTGGATGGTTCGAGCCGTGATGGCCGAATTTCAGCTTGAACGTCTTGCCGCCCAGCGCGAGTCCGCACAGCTGGTGGCCGAGACAGATGCCGAAAATCGGGACGCGGCCGGCCAGCCTGCGGATATTTTCGATGGCGTACGTGACCGGCTCGGGATCGCCCGGGCCGTTCGAGAGAAAAACTCCGTTCGGCTTCAGCGCGAGGACGTCTTCGGCGGAGGTTTTTGCCGGGACTACGGTCACGTCGCAGCCGTGGTCGACGAAAAGGCGCAGGATGTTTTGCTTGATGCCGTAATCGTACGCAACGACCTTGTAACGCTCGCCTTCAGGGGCTGCGGTCGCTTTTTTGCCATGCGCGGAACCATTTCCCTTCGCGGCAGCAGCGGACAGGGATGCGGCAGCAGTCCGAGCGATCGGCGCAGCGAGAGAATTCGAACCCAGGGTCCAGCTGTAGCTCTTCGGCGTTGTCACCCGTCCGGCGAGCTCGAGACCAGCCATCGTCGGCAGAGCGCGGGCTTCGGAAATGAGCTGGTCCACGGGCGCTTCGTCGGTCGAGAGAATTCCGCGGAGCGCGCCGACGTCGCGCAAGTGGCGCACCAGCGCGCGCGTATCGATATCGCTGATCACCGGGACGCCATAGCGTTCGAGATACTGCTGCGCTGTTTCACTTGACCGCCAATTGGATGCGAGTACGGAGAATTCGCGAACGATCAGAGCTTCGATATACGGGCGGGTCGATTCTTCGTCGTCGAGGTTGGTGCCGACGTTGCCGATATGCGGATAAGTGAGGCAGACGATCTGGCCCGAATAGCTCGGAGCGGTGAAGACTTCCTGGTAACCAGTAAGGCTGGTATTGAAAACGACTTCGCCGCCACGGCGGGTACGAGCGCCCGCCGCACGGCCGTTAAATACTCTTCCGTCCTCGAGCGCGAGAGTCGCGCGTCCTGAGAGGGCCTCGTTCAGTGTGTCCTCCAGCAGATTTCATTTCGATGCGGCGCTCACGGTTGAGGATGGAGCGAGCGATCCAAAGTGATCGACCGGCCAGTACGCGAATACGGCCTTGCCGTAAATATAGGAGCGCGGGACTGAGCCGAATACGCGCGAATCGTTCGAGCTGTCACGGTGGTCGCCCATGACGAAATATTCGCCTTGCGGGATTCGCCGCGCCGGATAATTTGAGCCGTCGAGATATCCGGACGGAACGTATTGGTCCGGCAATTCCCTGCCGTTCACGTAGACATTGCCCGCCCGAATTTCAACCGTTTCGCCCGGCAAGCCCACGACGCGCTTGATGAACGACTTCGAGCGATCCAGAGGATACCAGAACACGACCACGTCGCCGCGCTCGATCGGTTCGAAACGGTAGATAAATTTGTTGATGAAGATGCGCTCCTGGTCGGAGAGCAGCGGGTTCATGCTGGTGCCTTCGACCTTCACCGGCTGGTAGAGAAAAATCATGATCACAATCGCGAGGCCGAGCGCGACGGCGAGATCGCGGGTCCAACTGCGCAGCTCCCGCCGCAGCGGCGGAAATGTTGGCTTTTCAGTTGATACCGGCGAGCCGATTTGAGGTTCGTCCTGCATGTCGATGCAAATACATTTATATCATGGCCCGAAAGCGGAGGCAAAGCGGGCGGCGGAGGTGCCTTCGTCTAGGTAGGGGCTCATTTGGAAAGCGCGAAACTCAGGATTGACAATCCGGCGATGACGGCCGTTTCCGCGCGCAGAATGTTTTCGCCGAGCGAGGCTTCGGCGAATCCGCGGGCTTGAGCGGCGGCGAATTCTGCTTCCGTCCAGCCGCCTTCGGGGCCGATGGCGAGCGAAACGGTGACGGAAGACTTCTCGGCCAGACTACTCACGCCGGCTAGAACCGATCGCAGCGAAGGAGATGCCTGCCTTTCTGACAAAAGGATCGTCAGTGCTGCCGATGAAGCGGCAAACGCTTCGTTCGGCTCGATCGTGGGCGCAAGTTGGGGAGGGCGAAGCCGACGCGATTGCTGAGCGGACTCGAGGAGGATTCTTTCCCAGCGTGCTTGGCGCTTAGCCGCCGCGGCGATGAGCGGCTTGTCCGTTCGTGCAGCGGCCAACGGAACGATTGTATTGACGCCCAGCTCTGTTGCTTTTTCAAGGCACCATTCAAACCGATCGAACTTCACCAGCGAGAGAAGGAGATCGATGTGCAACCGGGGCGCAGGCGTGACGATTGACTCGACCAACGCAAATTCGACGTGACTTTTCCCTTGCTTCGACAGTACGACTTGCTCGACTCGGCCAAGCCACACGTGCTGACCGTCGCTCAGTTCGTAAAGCTGGCCGGGTTCGGCGCGAAGGACGCGGCCGAGATGGTCGGCAGCATCGTCGCGAAGAACTGCGGAATCGGATTCGAAGCGATCAACGAAGAAGCGGCGGCGCATGGCCTGGGGCGCTAGCCGAAGATGTCTTTTACTTTGTCGAAGAAACTGGCGGAGCGGTCCACCGGTTTATTTTCGACTTTCATCGACTGGCCCAGCTGCTCGAGGGTGCGGCGCTGATCGCGCGAGAGCTTCGACGGGACGATCACGCGGATGTTGACGTAGAGATCGCCGCGGCCGCCGTGGGGATTGGCGAGTCCTTTGCCCTTCTGGCGGAAAATCTGGCCGGACTGGGTGCCTTCCGGCAACTCGAGATCGTCTTCGCCCTTGAGCGTCGGAACTTTGATTTTCGCGCCGAGCGCCGCTTGCGGAAAGCTGACCGGGACAGTGCAGTACAGATCAGAGCCACGCCGCTCGAAGAACGGATGCTCCTTCACCTCGAGGAAAATGTAGAGATCGCCGGCCGGGCCGCCGTTTGCGCCGGGTTCGCCCTGGCCGGACATCCGCAGGCGCGTTCCGGAATCGACCCCGGCGGGGACGCCGACTTCGAGGATGCGCTCGCGGTCGATGCGCGCCTGGCCGCGGCAGGCTTCGCACGCCTCGCGGATCACCTGGCCGGCGCCCTGGCACGCCGGGCATGTGCGGGTGATGGAGAAAAATCCCTGCTGATAGGACATTTGCCCGCGACCGCCGCAGGTCTTGCACGCGGCCATGCCGCTGCCGGGCTTCGCGCCGGTTCCCTTGCATGCTTCGCAATTTTCGCGCCGCACCATGCGAATCTTCGTGTTCACACCGGCCGCGGCATCTTCAAAGCTCAGGGACATGTCGTAGCGCAGATCGGCGCCGCGCTGGCCCCGCGCGCCGCGACCGCGCCTGCCGCCTCCGCCACCTGCCTGCTCGAAGCCGAAAAGATCACCCAGGATGTCGTTGAACTCTTCGAAAATCGAGGCGTTGAAGCCGCCGCCTTCGAATCCGCGGCCGCTGAGACCTGCGTGGCCGAAACGATCGTATACGGACCGTTTCTGCGGATCGGAGAGCACGCTATAGGCTTCCGACGCCTGGCGGAAATTCAGCTCGGCTTCTTCTTTCTTATCCGGATTGCGATCCGGATGCCATTTCAGAGCGGCCTTGCGATAAGCGGACTTGATGACGTCGCCGGAGGCGTCGCGTTCCACGCCGAGAACCACGTAGTAGTCGAGCTGGGTCTGATTTGCCATGCGACCGACTCTTCTCCTCTTCGATACCTGGGTGAACTGCCCGCGCGAACTGCCGGGACCGATTCGATGCTCAGTTGTCGCGCTTCGACGCAGAGGCCGAATGCGGCTCGGGCGCGCTGGCCACGCGGACCATGGCAGGCCGCAGCACTTTTTCGTGGAAAATGTAGCCCGGCTGCATTTCGCCGATTACAGTTCCGTCTGGGTGTTCGGTGGTCTCCACGCGCTCAATCGCATGATGCATGTGCGGATTGAACTCCTGGCCGACTGAATCGACGCGAACGAGGCCCTGCTTGGAAAGAGTTTCCCAGAGCTGCTTGCGAATCAGCTCGAAACCCTTGCGATAGTTGGCGTAAGCAGGATCGTCGGACGCTGCGAGCGCGCGATCAAACGCGTCGAGGACCGGCAGAACGTGCTCGATCAGCGATTCGACGCCGCGATGGCGGTCCGCATGGCGCTCTTTCTCGACACGCTTGCGGTAGTTTTCGAAGTCCGCCTGGCGACGGACGAGGGTGTTCATCAGCTCCTGCTTTTCAGCGAGGAGCTTGGAAAGCTCGTCGCCGGAGGTCGGAGGATCGATGAATTCCGGGGCTGCCGGAGCCGACGCCTGATCTTCCGGCGGAGCCGGATCGAGATTCCACTTCTTCTGTTTGTGTTCGCTCAAGGGTTTTTCGTTTCTTCGGAATTTTCGGAAAAGAATTGCGCCATGAACGCGACGGCGGTGATCACGCGCTCGTAGTGCATCCGCATGGGCGCCAGAATTCCCAGCGCGCCCTGCACCTGGTCGCGATTCGTATATGACGCCGAAACCAGCGCCAGGTGCTTTCCGGCGTTCGACATTTTGTCGAGACCCAGCTCGACATGCACCGGCTCGGGCGCCTCGATGCATCCGCTGAGCAGGGCGATCAGGCGGTCTTTTTCCTCGATCGCTTCCAGGAGCTCGCGCAGCTGCTCTTGATTCGTGAATTCGACGGCGGAAGCCATTTGCGCTGCGCCTTCGACGTAGATTTTGCGCTCGGTGCTGTCGCCCAGCACGGCAGGGTCGCAGAGCATCAGCGCGTCGCCGGCGATGCGGCCGTATTGCTCGCGGTCGCGCTCGACCTGCGCGCGGAGATCGGCGCGCATGGCCGCGAGCGTCCAGCCGACGTAGTGCCGGTTCAGATGCGATGCGATGCGGTCCAGATCCTCCTGCCGGAAATTACGATCGGGATGGATCAGCTTATCTCGAGTCACGCCGCCGCCCGTGACGAGCACGACCAGTACGCGGTTATCCGGCACCAGCAAGAATCGAAGGTGCTCAACCACGCTGCTGGCGAGCGGTGGAGAAATGAAAATTCCGAGCCCGCGCGAAACGGCCGCCAATACATGGCTGGCTCGCTCCATCACCGCTTCGGGCGTTTGCGCCGTGGCAAGCTCGCGGCGAATCCACTGGCGGTCTTCGGGGCTAGCGGTGGCCTGCGCCGTCACTTGCTCCACAAAAAATCGGTATGCCGCGGCGGTGGGCACGCGGCCGGCGGACGTGTGTGGCTGGTAGAGGAAGCCTTCGCCCTCGAGATCCGCCATCACGTTGCGGACCGTGGCGGAGCTGAGCGGTTCGACATGGCGGGTAACGACGCTGCGGGAGGAGACAGGCTCGCCCGTCTCGATGTAGGCACGCACCACATCGGTCAAAATCTGCTGATGCCGTTTTTGTTGCAGGACTGTCAAGCTCGTGGGTACCTGTAATTCATGCCTACACAAAATTCTAATCGGCGGGAAGAGCCGCGTCAACTTCGCCCGGACGGACATGAAGCGTGATAGGAACTCTGCTGCGAGCAACGCGCGCTGACGGAACCCCTAAAAACGACACCGGGCACAATCCGCCCGGAATTGTGCCCGGTTCAATTCGAGAGAGAGATGGAGAAACTTATTCCGGCAGCGCGGTCGCTTCCGGCATCTGGAGCTTGGCTTTCGCCAAAGCGCGAACAATGTTCGTTTCCACCGTCTGTTCGGTTGTGTTACGCACGGTGGCGAGCTCGCTCACGAGAAGATATTTCGCGCGTTCGAGCATTTTCTTTTCGCGGAAGGAAAGCGGCTTCGTTCTGCTGAGAGCGACGAGGCCCTTCAGAACGGCAGCGACTTCCATCAGCGAACCGGTGCGCATCTTGTCCGAATTTTCTTTGAAACGGTGTTTCCAATCGTGGTGAGATGCTGAGCGGCCTTTTTCGAGGTACGAAATAACTGCGCCGGCTTGGGTTGAGCGGATGATGGGTCGCAGGCCCACGCTTTCGATATTCGCCTGAGGCACCATCACCTTCAAGCCGCTCGAAAGAATCCGCAACATGTAAAAGCGTTCCGATCTGCCATTCACATAACCGAAACTAATTTGCTCGATAAGACCTACCCCGTGGTTCGGATACACGACCTTTTCGCCTAGCTTGAAGTCCATGAGTCTGAGTTCCTCCCCCGAACTGCGTCTATGAATCTTAGGCCCGCGCGAACGACGGCGTCAAGCAAATCCCATTAAATCGTACAGCGATAAAATTCGATAGATAGGCCGTTTTTACGCGGGTTTGGCAGCATGATTGCCCTATAATGGGGCACGTGCTTACGCTTGCTCTGGACACTTCATCGCCTGCTGGCAGCCTCGCAGTCCTTCGCGACGAACGAGTGATCGGAACGGTTTCGACCTGGACGGAGGAAATCTACTCTTCGCGGATGTTTCGCCATCTCAATTTTCTGCTCGAAGAACTTTCGCTCCGACTCCAAGATTTCGATTTGTTCGCGGTCGCCGCCGGCCCAGGATCTTTCACGGGGTTGCGCGTGGGACTTGCGGCTGCAAAGGGCTGGTCGGAGGTTTTTCGTAAGCCAATTGCTGCCGTTAGCGCGCTGGAAGCTATGGCAGCCCAATCACATTCGCAGGCGTCGCTGGTAGTCCCAGTACTCGATGCCCGTCGCGGACAAGTTTACTTTGGAGTCTACCGGCGACTCGTCGTATCGGGCGGCGATGGACGCTTGGCACTCGACGGCGACGAGTGCGTGATGACACCTGAGGAGTTCCTCATATCGCTCGACGCGCATCTGGAGTCGTCCGATTACGCAATTGTTACGCCTGCGCCGGAGTTGATTCAGGCCTCCCTGTCTCGAAATGAGACGGCGCGTGGCGCTCGCGGCACGGTTCGTGTTGAGCAGGCCTCGGCGATTCTGGCAGGGCATATCGGCCGGCTCGGATATCAACGCGCGCTGCGCGGCGAAACGGTCGACGCGCTAAAGCTGGATGCAAATTACGTGCGCCGAACGGACGCGGAGCTTCATTGGAAGGCACCTACGGAATCTTGAGCATCCGCAGCATGGAAGCGCGGGACGTCCCGGCAGTAATGTCGATACAGTCCGCGTGTCCGGAGATCGCACGGTGGACGGTGCCCGACTATGCGCGCGTGGCCCAGGGTGACATGGCCGGATGGGTCGCCCAGAAACACGAACTGGCGGGTTTTATTGTGGCGCGGCGTGCGGCCGGCGACCTGGAGATCTTGAATTTTGCGGTCCGACCTGAGGCGCGGCGGAGTGGAATTGGCGCGGCGCTGCTTCGTGCGGCGACGGCGTGGGGCTCGACCTTCTCTGCTGAGAAGACCTTTCTCGAGGTTCGCATCTCGAATCTAGCAGCGATTCGTTTTTACGAGCGCAACGGATTTGGAGTGACCGGCCGGCGGCCCTGCTACTACAGCGCGCCGATCGAAGACGCGCTGGTCCTGACCGCGTCGCTGCGCGTTGATTGACTGACCGCGTGCCTCCTCGTTGGCTGTACTCCTGCTAGGATGTCCACGTGACGACGTTCGATGTAGCGATCATTGGCGGTGGCGTGATTGGCGCTTCCATCGCGTTCGAGTTGGCCGGCGAAAAACTCCGTGTGGTTGTGTTTGACCGGCAGCAGCCCGGGCGCGAAGCGTCTTGGGCAGCAGGGGGGATGCTTTCGCCGGCGCCCGATTCTCCTCGCGATTTGCCGCTCGTGCCGTTGGGAGCGGAGAGTCTGCGACTCTATCCGCATTTCGTCGCGAATGTCGAAACGGAATCGGGGAAATCGGCGGCATATGCACGCGAAGGGACTCTGGAAGTTTTTTCTGGTGTGGACGGCGAAGCGGATCGCGACGACCGCGTCCGACAGTGTCGCCAATTGGGACTCAGCGCCGAACCTCTCGACCTGACCGCCGCTCGAAAGTGGGAAACTGCGCTGGGCCATCGTGCGCGAGCGGTTGCATGGTTGCCTGACGAGGGTACCGTCGAGCCGCGCGCGCTGACGAGCGCTGTGATCGCCGCCGCGCAACATCGCGACGTCGAGATTCGCGGGGATTGCGCTGTGACGGAATTGATTTGCGAACGCAGCCGATGCACGGGCTTTGTCGCGGGAGGCGAAAGGATTTCCGCGGGCCACATCGTGGTCGCTGCCGGCTGCTTTTCCGGCCAACTTACGCGTGGCTCCGATTTGCTTGGCCGGCTCGCTCCCACGAGGCCCGTGCGCGGCCAGATGCTCGCGCTGCGCCCGCGAGGAGCGAGTCTGCGGCGCGTGCTACGTTCCGACAGAGGCTATCTGGTTCCGCGCCGGGACGGACGGATGGTGGCCGGCAGTACTTCGGAAGAAGCTGGATTCGAGAAGAGCGTCACGCCCGAAGGCGTGCGTAGAATATTCGACGCCGCTCTCGAGCTTTTTCCCGGACTTGCGGACGCGGAGCTGGTCGAAACCTGGTCGGGGTTGCGGCCCGGCACTCCTGACGACCTCCCGATCCTCGGGCCGACCGATGTCGAGGGGTTACTGATCGCCACCGGGCACTACCGCAACGGAATTTTGCTGGCGCCCGTGACGGCGAAATTGACGAGGGATTGGATCGTCGACGGGCGAACGCGGCTGGATGCGACAGCGTTTTCGCCTTTGCGATTCAGCACGCAGAAATCGGGCGCAGCCGTTTGGCTGGCGCCTAGAGAAACCTAGAAGGGAATCTTGGCGCGTGTGGGCTCGCGATTCGGAGGCCCGGGTAGCGTCGACGCCTGTCCCGGGCCGGTGAACTGCACTTTATCCGCTTCGAGGAGGATCGAGCGGTCGATCACGACTTCGACCGTGGAGCCGCGCGGAAGTTCCGCGTCCGGACCGCGCGAAAGCAGGACCGCGCCGAGCCCAACCGCCGCTCCGATTCCCGCGCCGATCGCAGCTCCCCGGCCGCTCTGCGCAGCCACTCCACCAATTCCAGCGCCCGCCGCTGTCGTCTTCAGTACGGTTCCGGCGTCCGACGCCTTGTCCGTATCGCCGTTGACCTTGCCTTCTTGATCGACGGTTTCCCCGCCGCCAGTGCCTGCGCTGCTGGGCATCGCGTTGAGATTCACCATGTATGCGTTCGGCAAAATCATGGTGGTCAATTTTATTCCGAGCTCGGCGCGACCTTTCACGCGGCCGGCGCGCTTCGCCTCGGTCACTTCTCCGCTCATGTAGGAGCCGGCCGGAATTACGACCTTGCCGTCGATCAACACGGGAAACAGCGTCTCGAAATAGACGGGATCGCCCGGTCGCGCGCTGCGAGTGGAGATCGCGTTGTGAATCACGAGGGGAATATGCGTCCCGCCGGGGACTTCGACCATGGCAGGCTTCGACGAATTGCTTGCCGGCGCTGACGCGGCCGCGGCGGCCTCAGAGTTGCGAGCGGGCACGGGTGCCGGAGCGGAAGGCGCAGCGGGCGCCGGTACAGGAGATGCCGGCGCATCTTGCGCGGGAGCCATAGGGCCGCCGGCCTGACACCACCCGTAGGCCGAAATCCCCAGAATCAGAATTAGCGATGCAGCGCACTGGCCGCCCAGGCTTCGGCTGCTCATTGAATTCCCTCGAAATTCCCTTCCGCGGACTCAACACCAGAGATGCGTTCGCCGCACATCGAGATGCTTGGAGAGTAATCCCAACGCCGGTGGATTGACTACTCCAAACTCAAGAAACACTCTGTTTGGCGCACCTGCCGGGTTTCCACGAGCAGTTCAGGGTCGTCCTCGGTACTAGCAAAACTGTGAGTGTATGAGTAAGGCACGCTGCGGGTCCTAACACCGCCCGCGCCGGGCGGAGATTTTATACTTGATAAGCAGCCCAGGCGGAACAACCGATGCGTATGCGGTTTCGCACATCTTTGCGTCACAAGACCCTGCTGATCGTCCTCGCAGCGCTAATCGGGCTGGTCGGAGGACTGTTCATCGTTTCCCGGGCCGTGCTGCTGGGAGGGTTTTCGCGGCTGGAAGACGATTTCGCCACGGAGAACCTGGGCCGCGCCTCCAGTGCTCTTTCCAACGAAATCGATACGCTTCAGCACACAACCGATCAGTTCGCGGATTCCGATCAAACTTACGAATATCTCAACGGGGTGAATCCGGATTCCGTGCGCGCCGAATTTCCCGCGCGCATTTTCGAGCAGCTGCGAGTGAATTTCGTCGAGGTGCTGGATCGTTCCGGGCACAAAGTGTTCTCCAAGGGCTTCAACGTCGTTTCCATGTCATTCGCGGCAGTGCCGGCCGACCTCGACAAGCATCTCGCGCCCGGCTCTTCGCTGGCCGCAGGCCCCCACGACCCGAACGACGTCTCCGGAATCGTAATGCTCGAGTCCGGTCCCGTGCTGATCGATTCGAGCCCGATTCTCACGAGCAATTCCGACGGTCCTCCCATGGGCCGACTCATCATGGGCCGGATGCTCGACGCGGACGAAACCGTGCGCCTGGCGGGAATGACGCACATGCCGATTCAGATCGAGCGAATCGACTCGCCGAAAATGCCGGGCGATTTCCGCGTGGCGGCGAGCGCGATCACGACGGACCATCCCGACCTGATTCGGCCCGATGCCGCCGATACGCTGGCGGCCTATCAGGAGATCCACGACATCTACGGCAAGCCCGTCGCGATCCTGCGGGTGGTGATGCCGCGAAAGATTTACGACCAGGGGCGAACCAGCTTGTTGCAGTTCCTGCTGCTGCTGCTCGCGGCTGGAGCTGGCTTCGGGGCGGTAACGATGTATTTGCTCGAAAGATTCGTGATCTCGCGGGTCGGCAAGCTGATCGACGACATCACGCAGATCGGCGCCAGCGGTGACATGGGCCGGCGACTCAGCGTTTCGGGTCAGGACGAACTGGCAAACCTAGGTGACACGATCAACGGGATGCTCGAGGATCTCGAGCGCGTGCAGTTCGAGCGGCACCAGGAGCGGGCGCGCCTGGCGGTGATGATCGAGAAGATGCCCGCGATTTTGTGGACTGCCGACGCACAACTACAAGTCACCTCAGCCGCGGGAGCGGGATTGGAAGCTCTGGGATTGCGGCCACGCGAGCCGATCGGCCTGCCTGTTCTCGATTTCTTCTTCACCGCGGACAACGAAGCGCCGCCAATCGCGGCGCATCGAAAAGCACTTGAAGGACAGTCCGTCGCTTATGAGTGGACATGGAAAGACCGAAAGTTCGAGTCGCACGTACAGCCGCTGCGCGACGGCGAGGGCACGATCCAGGGCGTCATCGGGGTCGCATTGGACATCACCGAGCGCGAGCGGTTGACCGACCAGCTGCGCCAATCGCAAAAAATGCAGGCGGTCGGCGAGCTGGCCGGTGGCGTGGCGCACGATTTCAACAATTTGCTGATGGTCGTGAAGGGGCACGCGCAACTTCTGCTTGATCGGATTCCGGAATCGTCGCCGCTGCGGTTGAGCGCCGAACAGGTGGAAAAAGCGGCGGACCGCGCGGCCACTCTCACACGGCAGCTGCTGGCATTCAGCCGCAAGCAGGTCTTGCAGCCGCGGGTGTTGGATTTGAACGACGCGGTCGCCGGGATGATCCGCATGTTCTCCCGAGTGATCGGCGAAAACATCGAGATGGCGTTTCTGCCGGGTGGGAAACTGGCCCGTGTGAAGGCCGATCCCGGACAGGTCGAGCAGGTGCTGTTGAACTTGGTGGTCAATGCCCGCGATGCGATGCCGAATGGCGGACGGTTAACGATCGAGACTTCCAACGTGGAGTTGGATCGGGGCTACGCCGCCACGCACACGAGCGTCGAGCCTGGACTTTACGTGATGCTAACGGTCACGGACACCGGCTGCGGCATGGACGCCGCCACACAGGCCCGCATCTTCGAGCCTTTTTTCACCACGAAGGGGCCCGGCAAAGGCACGGGGTTGGGGCTTGCGACGGTCTATGGTGTGGTGAAGCAGAGCGGTGGATACATCTACGTCTATAGCGAGCTGAACCGCGGCACCACTTTCAAGATTTACCTGCCGCAGGTCAACGCGGAACTCGACAAGCTCGCGCCCGATACGGGCAAGCGGCGAAGCACTCGCGGCTCGGAGACAATTCTCTTTGTCGAGGACGAACAGAGCGTCCGGGAACTCGTTCGCGATTATCTGGTCGGTGCGGGGTACTGCATGCTGGAGGCCTCCGACGGGGTCCAAGCGCTCAAAGTCGCCGCGGCGCATCCCGGCCCGATCCACATGCTGATCACCGACGTTGTGATGCCGCACCTCAGTGGCCCGGAGTTGGTCACGAAGTTGTCGCCGCTGAGGCCCGATCTAAAGGTCCTGTTTATTTCCGGCTATACCGACGACACGGTGTTTCGCCATGGCGTGCTAGAGGGCGGCGTCGCATTTCTGCAAAAACCGTTCAACCTGAAGGCGCTCTCCCAGAAGATGCGCGAGGTGCTGAACAACGAACCCGCGGATACGCCGCACACCAACCTTGTAGACCGGCAGGCGTAAAGTCTCGCGGGAACCGCCCTAAATCAGGAACACGCTCTGCCCGGTCAAATCAAATCTCTTCCGGCACTTGATATTGCGGCAGGCCGCCAGATTATCCACGCGCACCATGTATGAGCGCGCCTTCGCAAACTGGCGCTTGTCCTCTTCGTTGGCTCCCGCCGGAACCTGCGCTTTTTTCGTGCGCACCATCCAGCGCACAGGAAACGAAGTCTCCTGCCGGCAATGCGGGCAGATCAACGCCTGCTGCTTCGTTTCTTCCTTCTCGTCGTAAAATCGCTTTTCGTCCATTCTTCTCCGCCGTTCTGATCGTCTGGACTCGATTCTAGCGCAGAATGGGATTAGGCAGCGGCGTTTGATACGATGTCCGCGGCGCTCGCCACCGAAAACGAAAAAGATGGCCCCTTCCGCCGCATGGCCGTACCAATTTCCGATTTGGCTTCGCTGCGCCGCCGTCTTTTGGCTTGCGATCTGGATTCCGGCTTATTGGTATACCTGGGGCGCCGCGAATTTTCTGCATTTGTGCGACGTCGCCGTGCTCGTTACGTGTGCCGGTCTGCTCACGAATAGCGCTCTGCTGATTTCCAGCCAGGCCGTGGGATCGCTACTCGTCGATCTTGCGTGGATGCTCGATGCCGGCTGGCACCTGGCGCGCGGACGTGGCCTGCTCGGTGGGGCCGACTATCTTTTCGACCTAAACTATCCGTTGTGGGTGCGCCTGCTCACTCTGTTTCACGTGGGGATGCCCGTGCTGCTGCTTTGGGCGCTCGGCCGCACTGGATACGACCACCGCGGATGGCCGCTGCAATCCGCAATCGCACTTTTTGCGTTCGTGGCCGCGCGCTTCACGCTTCCGGCAGAGAACATCAACTACGCGTTCACCGATCCCTTCATTCATCGCGCCTGGGGACCGCCGCCCGCGCACGTGCTGATCAGCTGGCTGTTCATGACCTTGGTGGTTTATTTGCCGACGCATCTCGTACTGCGGGGAATTTTCCGGAATCGGGTAGCGTAGACGGGCCGCGGGGGTCAATCCTGCTGGCGGGCTGCGCGGAGATCGATCCCCAGCTGCTGGCATTTCTTGTAAAGATGGCTGCGCTCAAGACCGAGCGCCTTCGCCGTGTTGGTCATGTGATGGCGGTTGTGTCGCAGCTCGGCGAGCAAGGTCTGCCGCTCGAAGGTTTCGACGCGCTCCGCCAGCGTACCCGCGGTCAGCGCAATCGAAGTTGACATGCCGAGTTCCAGCGCTCCCCCTGCAGCTCCGGCCTGCGGCAGTGCGCGCGCAACGGTGGCAGGTTCGATCACATCGCCCGTCCCGTACAACAGCACGCGCTCGATCACATTGCGCAACTCGCGCACGTTGCCCGGCCACGCGTACGCTTCGAGCGACGCAATCGCGTCCGAGGAGAATGTTTTCGGCTTCCAGTGATTCTGCTCAGCGAGCTGTTTCGAAAAATGCTCGGCCAGTACCGGAATGTCCTCGCGACGCTCGCGCAAGAGCGGCAGCACGATCGGAAACACGAATACACGGTGGTACAAATCCTCGCGAAAAGTTCCCTGCCTCACCTGTTCTTCCAGATTGCGATGCGTTGCGACGACCACGCGTACATTCACGGCGATCGGTCCGACGCCCCCGACTCGTTCGATCTCGCCCTCCTCGAGTACGCGCAACAGCTTCGCCTGCATGGCCATCGGCATATCGCCAATCTCGTCGAGAAACAGCGTCCCGCGATGGGCCTGCTCGAATTTCCCGACGTGCCGCGCCGCCGCACCTGTAAACGATCCCTTTTCGTGCCCGAATAATTCCGACTCCATTAGTTCGGCCGGAACAGCGGCGCAGTTCAGCGAAATAAACGGAGACGATTTTCGAAGACTTTTCTCGTGCAGCGTGCGCGCGATTAGCTCTTTGCCCGTGCCCGTCTGGCCGCGAATGCAGACGCGCGTTTCGCTCGCCGCCACTTGCTCGACTTGCGCCATCACCTCGCGCATGGCCGGGCTGGCCCATACGATCGCGTGCCGGCCCAGCCGGTGGCGCAGCTCTTTATTTTCTTGCTCCAGGCGCGCCAGCCGCACCGCGTTTTCGACCGTGAGCAGCAGTTTTTCCGTCGAGATCGGCTTCTCGAGGAAATCGACCGCGCCCAACCGCGTGGCGCGAACCGCCATTTCGATCGAGGCCTGCCCGGACATCATCACCGTGGGCGACGTCACGCCGATGTTCTTTAGATCCTCCAGCAGCGCGATGCCGTCGCGACCGGGCATCACCACGTCGGAGAGAATCAGGTCGTAGCGCTCTGCCTTCGCCAGCTCCACTGCTCGTGCAGCGTTGTCGCACACGATCGCCTCGTGGCCAGCCAATCGAAACGCGCGAGCGAGCGAGGCGAGCGTGTTCGCGTCGTCGTCGATGATTAGGATGTTCGCTTTCAGCGTCACGGTTGCTGTGTTCCTTCGCCTGTCGGTGATTCGGAAGATTCGGACATTTCGGGTGCCGGGGCGGTCTGCGGCTCGGCCGGCGCCGGTTCGTGGGCTTCGGGTGTCTCGCGACCGGTCATCGGACGCGCCGCCGGCCTGATCGGGAGGCGAATGTGGAATGAGGTGCCCACACCGGATTCGCTTTCGACCGAAATCCGACCGCCGTGATCGCTCACCACCGACTGCACGATCGCCAGACCCAGCCCGGTGCCGTGCTGCTTCGTGGTGTAATAAGGCGTAAAAAGCCGTTCGCACTCTTCCGGCGTCAATCCGCCGCCGGTATCGGAGATTTCGATGTCCACGCTGTCGTCTTCATGCACGGTTCGGAGCATCAGGACTCCGCCGGCCGGCATTGCGTCCATCGCGTTGAGGACCAGATTCTCGATCGCCCGACGCAAGAGTGTGGCGTCGGCCTGGATCACGGGCAGGTTTTCCTCGAGATGAAGCTCGGGCGTGATCGGAGGACGGCCAACCGAGCCAAGCTGCGATTCGAAAAGCTTCACCACGGCACGAACGACATCGTTTACCTGGACAGGCCCCAGCTCCGGCTGCGGCATCTTCGCGAAATCGCTGAACCGCCCGACGATGCTTTTCAGATTTTCGATTTCCGAAAGCAGAATTCCCGTGGACTCGCGGAACACATCTTCAAACTGATCCGGGCTGTGGTCCTTCGCGCGCTGGAGATTTTCGACCGTGGTTTGCAGCGGAAAGAGCGGGTTTTTTAGCTCGTGCGCCAGCCGCCGCGCCAGCTCGCGCCATGCCGCCACGCGTTCGGCCTGGACCAACTGCTCGCGCTGCTCGACGAGCTGCGTGGTCATGCGATTGAAGGCGCTCGCGAGCTGCCCGATCTCGTTCGGCCCTCGAACATTGACTCGCGCGCTCCAATTCCCTTCGGAAACTTCGCGCGCGCCCTCGGCCAGCTTCTGGACCGGGCGCGTCACGCGCGCGGCTCCCCACCAGCTCAGCATGAGCCCGAAAAACAGCCCGAGCGCCACGGCGCCCAGCGCGAGATCGCGAATCCGCTGTTCGAGTAGAACGACTTCGCGCTGCGAGCTGCCAATCAGCAGGACTCCCAGCAGCTCCCTCTGCCGGCCCAACAACGGCAGCGCATGAAAGCCTTCCGCGCTCGAGGGATCGCTTGCGGCCCAGGAAATCCGGAACGTTTGCGGCACCGAATTCTGTTTCTCCTGCTCGATAAACGGGCCCAAACGATCGCCATCCATCACTGGCCCCGCCGTATCGACCAGGTTCGTGGCATCGAAGTTCGGCTGGAGATCAAGATATAAGAGAGCGCGCATCCCCGCCGGCAGCACCAGCGAGTTCAGAAATTCCTTTCCCAACCGCTCGCCGCCGAGAATATAAAGGTCGCGATCGCCCACGCGCACTATCGAAACCGACATCAAGCCGAGTGCCGGGCCATCCTGCGTGTCCACTCTCATCAGAAACGAACCGGTGGACGCCCAATCCGCAGTTTGCGTCAGCCAATCCATCTTGTAGCCAAAACGCGCGGGCCATTCGTTGGAGGAAATAATGGCGCCGTCGCTGGCGACGAAATCGAGAAAGTCGAGCTGGTGGGATTGCGAGACGCCGCGTGCGTCGTTGACGTAAACGGACACGTCCGCCTTCGGCCGGCTCAGGTCGATCGCCATGCGCACCGTGCCCTCCGCATCGGCGATTCCCTGCACGCGATGGACCACATCCTGCCCGCGCCGCTGGAATTCGCCCTCGAACTGCGCAACGAGCGCTTCGCTGTGCTGGCGGTTGGATTCCTGGAATGCATGGCGCGAAACGATCGTCACACCGGCGACAATCGCTCCTACCGACAGAAGCAGCGCGACCGTGAAGACCCAGAAGAGCTTGGTGCGAAACGTCACTGTGATTCCTGTTCCAGCCAGACATCGGCCAGCGGCCAGCCTTCACCCGCGTCGGGCGATTTCCAATCCCGCACGCGCGGGCCCAACCCATAGACGCGCGGCAGCCAGACCAGCGGCACCACGCGATAGCTGCTTACGATGTCGCGCTCGCGTCCATAAATCTGTTCCGCCGAGGCGTTGGCCGGCAACGGAGCCATATCCAGCCCCGATGCAGGCGCCAGCGACTCGCCAAACTCTGCCAGCGCGTCCCGCGGCCGCGACGATTTCATCCGTAGCCGCACCAGTCGCACGTCGTAATTCACCGCCTGGGAAATCACTTCGCTTGAAAGCACGATTCCCGCGTCGCGCACGTTCACCGCGATTCGTTCGGCAATCGCTTGCTCCAGCGAATCGCCCGAATCATATCCCAACGCAATCCGCGGCGAACCGGCGATTTGCGACCACAATTCCCTCGCGCCCACAGTGTCCGCTGCTGTGGGGAATAGAAATGCCGTGCCGTTCGACCATTGCGGAAGCAACCCGCCGGCAGGTTCGCCTTCCTTCTGCAAAATAAAATGGACGATGGCCGTGCGATCGATCGATCGCGAGAGCGCTTCACGCGCGCGCACATCGTCGCCCACGGCGTGGCCCGGCGTAAATGCCAACGCGACCAGCTCCTGCGGTTTCGACGCGCTCACGCGCACGCCGCGTTCGCCGGCACGCCGCGCCTCTTCGGGAGGGATCTCGGCGAAATCCACGGTGCCCAGTTCCAGATCGACCAGGCGATCTTTCGCAGCCCGCCCCATCTCAATTTCGATCGCGTCCACGAACGCGCGGCCGCCGCGACAGCTTTCGTTCGCAGCGAGCGTCAAGCGCTTGGCCGACTCCCACTGCGCGATGTGAAACGCGCCCGAACCAGCCACGCCGGCGAACGATCCGTCCGGATTGCGCTGATCGTACAGCAGCGCCCCGATTTCGTCCTTGGCGGCCGCTTCTTCGGGGTCGGCCGGCGATTCAACCGGATCGAGCGAATGGATTACCGCGCCGATCTCAACGCGCAAGGTTCCGCCATAGCGTGGGCGCCGCGACGTTTCCGCGCGGCCGGCGCCCAACAGCAAAGCGCTAATCGCCGCAAGCAACAGATACGATCGAAGCTTCATAGAGTCCTGTTTCGAGATTCCGCGAAATCACGCGCGCAGACTTGCCGTCGTCCGTGGTCCAGACAGTGAGCGTCGGCCCGGGAAATTCGATCGGCGCGCCGATAGCCACGGCCTTCCGATCGCGAATTTCGTAGAGCTGAATCTGATCCTTCTGCGTCCAGTCGCCGCTTCCCGTCGCCACCACCTGCCAGCCGGAGCCGCACGCGCCGGCGATCGAAGCGATTTCGCTTCCCCATCCGTCAAAGGTCGACACCGCGTCGGCCGAGCCTTCGAAAAACTGCGCTTGGCCTTCGACTCCCGCGATCACGCGCCGCGAAGGCCCCTGCCCGGAAGTCGCCGCCAATGGCGATGCGGAGGAATAAAACGGCGGGAACTTCGCCTGCAGGCTGCTCGAAAGTGTGATGGCGCCGGAAAAATAGTTTCGGCCCGGCGTGAAGGTCCAGCTCACCGGTCCCATCGGCCACTGCTGCCCGGAATTCTCACGGCATTCTATTGTCAAACTAGGATTCCACACGGCGTCGCATCGCCCGGCGCCGACGAATGCGCTCACATGCGTGGCGTCGGACGCCTCGATCCATCCGCGCAAATCGCGGGCTGCGTATCGCCTCGGAATTGGCTGAGCATCGTGCAGCACTTGCTGGCCGCCATCGAATTCATAAACAATCAGGCGCTCGGGCTCGAGGAAATACCAGAACGCATGGTCTGCATCCGCGGCTATCTGATCGAAATCCAGAAGCGGAGCAACCTGCTGCCAGATGACCTTTCGCTGCAATCCGAGTTGCCCGCCGGGCTGCGGAGCCGCTGATTCCTCGCTCGCCACGGGGACGATGGCCACCAGCCGCACGTCGCCGCGATGAATTTCCGCAACGAGTGTGAATCCCACAAGCGTGCGCGAGATTGAAACCTGGATCTGCGTGTCGACCGGCGGCGCCGCCGGTTTCATGCCGCGAGCGGTCAGGTCATCTTCGAATGTCCGACGAATCTCCGCGAGCTCAACCGGCGCCGCCTGCGAAACATCACTCACGTCCAACGAAAAAGACCGCGCCTGGCCGACCGCGGCGGCGGATTTTTGCGCGAGGGAATACACGGCCTCGCTCCATGCGTGTGGAAGCTGGCTCGGTGCCTGTGCGGCGGTCGAACCGACGCCACCCATCAGGAGCGCAGCAACCAGAATGGTGCGCAAAATCGGCGGAATGATTCGGCGAAGGGACCCCATCGGGTTGTGCAAATCGGTCAAAACGATCTTCTTTGGCCATCGTAGCACACCCTCGAAACGCGCCCGGATTCGATGCCGGACGGGGCTTCGTTTCGTGTACTCCCAAACGAAGCCCCCGCAAGGGTTTTGCCGGCCTCACTCCCTGGGCGGTCCATTTTCTCGCCGGTCCCTCAGCCCTGAACCCGAGAATTCCGGCCCGCCGCGGGAATCTGTTACGGTTTCAAATTCGGGCGCGCATTGAAAGCCGGTGGATCGGTAGCCATAGCCGACTTCAACACGTCGTTGGTGAAGAAAAACTTGCCATCATTCGGCACCATCATAATTTGCACGTGATCGGAAAGCCTCTGCGCCACGGTGAGCTGTACCAACAGCGGATTCACCTTCAGCGCCGCCGCTTGCAGCTGCATCTGTTCGCTTTCAGCCTGCGCGGTCAGCCGGATGCGATTGGCTTCGGAATCCGCTTCCAGCTTTTCTTTCTCCTGTTCGGCCGCGGCGGTCACGCGAATTCGATTCGCTTCCGAATCCGCCACCAGTTTTTCCCGGTCCTGATTGGCCTGTGCGGACACGCGCGTGTGATTCGCCTCCGCGTCCGCCAACAGAGCCTGCCGCTGCTCCTCGGCTTTACTGTCGATCACTTTCGCTTGAGCCGCGGCTTCGGCGTCTTCAATCGTGGTCTGTTTCCGGGCCTCGGCTTCCAGCCGGGACTGCTCGATCTGCTTCTGCTTCAGCGGCAGCGTGTACTGCATCGCGTCGGACTGCGCCTTGGCCATGATCACCTGCGCCTGCGCGTCGGCCTCCGCGCGTTTCACTTGACGCACCTTGCCCGCTTCAGCCTGCGATTGCGCGATCGCCACTTTCTTCTGCTCGATTTCCGCGTCCACAGTCGTGCGGTCGTCCTCTTGTTCCTTCAGTAGCAAGTCTTCCAGCCCCTTGGCATACTCTTCCGGCAACTCCACTTTCTTCAGCAGGACTTCTTTCACCACGATTCCGTCGCCGCTCAATCGAGTGGTGATCAGCTGCGCGGTCCGTCCCCGAAACTCCTCGCGCTTGGTCGAGAAAAGTTCGCGGACAATGTAATTCGGCGCGGTTTCGTGAAAAGCAGCCAAAACCGTCGGCTCGACCACTTCTGAATCCACCGGCTGCGGCACGTTCGCCTGGATGAACGCAAGCTTCGACGCATCGAGCCGATAGCGCACGCTGACCTCGAGTCCCACCGCCAGTCCCTCGCGCGCCTGCACTTCCAGCACTTCGAATTTGTCATTCCGCACAGCCAGCGCCTTCGTCGAAAATACGCGGTCGCGCACGTCGAACAGTTGAACGCGGTCGACGAGCGGCACGATCAGATGCGTTCCGGCGTAAAGCGTCCGCGGGCGCACCCCGGAAAGCTGGCTGATCCGTACTCCGGCCTCACCGTCCGGCACCACCAGGATGCTGGCCCCCAGCAAACCAGCCAGCGCGGCGACCACCGAAAGCCTAGCGGCCTCGCTCCATCGAATGCGCCTCCGGGGCCGCAGCGTGGCCACCGCCGTCGGCCCAGGCGCGGGTATTTCGGGGACGCCTGCGTCGGCCCCGAGCGACGTCTGGGGCTTGGGCTTTCGCCGCTTCAGCAGCCGCTCGAGTTCATACGCCAGGAAGATGTCGTACAGGATCAGGCCCGCCACACACGCAAACAGCGAAAAACACCCTGCGATCAGCAAATATTTCAAGAACAGCATGGCGTCCCGCCTTTCTCCGACTCCGGCCCTCGGGCCGCGCCGGCCCCGCTCTACACGTGTTGCCCGTCTCGTCGCTCGGTCCGGCGCGCCGGCATCAAGCTGGTCAGTCCGTACAGGCCAACCCACTCGAGCCCCAGCGCCAGCCCCAGCGCCGCGATGATTGCTCCTGCGACTTCCGCAAATCCGATGAAGTTTTCCATGGCCGTTATCCTTTGGCTGAGCCTGCGCTATCAGCAATGCACGCGCCGCGCCAGCGCATGTTCATCGCAACGAAAGCACTTATGCGCCTGCAGACACACAACTCCCGTGGGCCGCAAAACACGCCGTGGAAATTGACACGCAGTGGGAGAGCTGCAATCGATCAGACGCGTCGCGACAATACCGCCGGATACGGTAAAATGCGCGGCACCGCAAACGAGATGACACGCACGAAAATGCCACACAGACGCTGGACGAAATACGCGCTCGCCGTGCTCCTGCTCGCATCTGGTCTTGCTAGCGCCAGAGGGCAGCAGCCGGTGCCCCAGCGAAGGACTGGCGCGCCGGCGGCACGAAAGCCCGGCTCGGCGACGGCAAAGCCGGCCCCGCCCCCCGACGCCTCGCTCGTGGAAGCCGTTCGCGAGAACACGGTCGGCATGGCCCTAATGGATCGTCACGACTATGCCAATGCTCTGGGCCGCTTCCAGACAGCGTGCGTGATGAACTCGGCTTCCGACATCGGTTGCCTAAACATGGGAATCGCTCTGCTGAACATGCGCCGCTACGACGACGCCCGGCAAATCCTCGAAAAATCCGTCGAACGCTACCCGCAAAACGCGCGCGCCTGGTACAACCTCGCCCTATTAGCCCGCGCCACCGGCGATTCCGCCTCCGCTCGCGACGACCTCCAGAAGGTCGCAGCCATCGATCCCAACGACCCAGGAACCCAGTATTTCCTTGGCTACCTCTCCGCGCAGGACCAGAAATATGAGCAGGCCGTCGCGGCCTTCCAACGCGCGATCGAACTAAATCCACTCCACATCTCGGCTGAGTTTGGCCTCTCGCAGGCCGAACAGGATCTCGGCCACGTCGACGCCGCGAAAGCCGATCTCGCGCGCTTCCAACGCCTGTCCGCCGAGAAACTCGGCAAGCCCGTACGCTTCCTCTACGGAGAACAGGGCCAGTATTCACTCGCGCAGGAAATGACCGTTCCCCCGGGCCCCGCACCGCCGCCAACGCTCGTCCACTTCCTCGACGTAACCGCCGTGTCAGGCCTCCCGCATTTCCGTTCGGCCGCTTCCGCACTCGTTCGTCCCCTCCCAGCAGTGAGACGCCCGACCGCCGCGCGAACCGTGACCGACCCGCCGCCATCCCCCTCTCTGGCCAGCTTCCTCGGGAGCGGCGCCTGCGTCTTCGACTTCGACGGCGACGGCCGCCCCGACATCTTCCTGGTGGACGCCGACGGCGAAGGCAACGCCGCGCTCTACCGCAACACGGGCAACGGCACGTTCGTCAACGTAAGCGCTGCCGCCATGCTTGAGTTCCACGGGCAGGGTATGTCCTGCGCCGTCGGCGATTATGACAACGACGGTCACCCCGACCTCGCGATCGCTTCCGGCGACGGAATTGTGCTGTTCCACAACGAAGGCAACGGCACATTTAAAGATGTCACTGAGTCGGCCGGACTTCGACCAGAAACTGCCGCTACACCTGAGTCCGCCAGCCAGCCCGCCCTGGCCGACAATCGGGCACCTGCAACACCCGCGCCAAGCGCACCGGCCACGCTCGCCATGGGGGTCACCTTCGTCGACTACGATCAAGATGGCGACCTCGACATCTATGTGACCCGATTTACCGATTTTCCCGTCCTAGCAACCTCGCAGCCTTTCACGTTCCCGGAAAGCGCCCCCGCTCCTGGTAACGTCCTCTGGCGGAATAACGGCGATGGAACATTCGTGGACAAGACCAGCGATCTAGCGGTCGCCGGCGCGGCACCGTCGGTCGGCGCCATCGGCAGCGGCCTCGGCAACAACCAGGCGATCGACCTCGTCGTGACCGGCTGGCAGAAGTACCCCAGCGTCTTTTTGAACACGCGCGAAGGTCCATTCCTCCCCGCCAGTCCCTGGGCCATCAGCATGCCCGGCCCGGCCGCTGGCGTAGTAGCCGCCGATTTCGACCATGACAGCTGGATGGACCTCGCTTTCACCCACTGGGCTTCGCCCGCGGTTACGGTCTGGCGCAACGTGCAGGGAAAATCGTTTGAGCGCGTGCCGCTGGTGGAACCGGGCTGGATGCGCGCGTGGGGGATCGCCGCGTTCGACTATGACAACGATGGCTGGGTTGACCTCGTCGCCGTCGGCGAAACATTTTCGGGCGAAGGTCGGATCGCGCTGTTCCGCAACGAAGGGCCGGCCGGTTTTCGCGATGTGACGCACGAAACCGGCCTGGACAAAATCGCGCTGCGCAACCCACGCTCCGTGATCCCGTTCGATTTCGATGGCGACGGTTCGCCCGGCCTGTTGATCACGCAAAATAATCTGCCGCCGGTTCTGCTGAAGAATGTCGGCGGCAACGAAAACACCTGGCTGAAGCTCGCTCTCTCAGGTGACCCCGACAACAAACTCGCCATCGGCGCGCGTCTCGATGTCTTTTCCGGCGCCGCACGGCAAGCCTGGGAAGTTCCCGGCGCGTCCGGCTACCTCGGCCAGGGTCCGGCCGAAATTCTTACCGGCCTGGGATCGGCGAGACAAGCTGACGTCCTCCGCATCGTCTGGCCAACCGGCTTATTGCAAAATGAATTGCACGTCGCCGGAGACGCTCCCGCACCGGTACCTGAATCGGAGCCACCCGAGCAGCCAAAACAGTGAGAGAGACATTGCACAACGAATCACCCGATTCGCACCTCTAAGGTGTAAGCAGCAAGAATGCCCGATCAACAGTTTCGAGCATCTTAGTGTAGATTCTCTAGCCGCGCTGAATCGATGATCGAAGCGGGCGCGAACATTCTATTTTCGAGTTCGGGGGATTCATGCGAAACAGCTTCAGCGCGTTTGTAGTCGCCATCCTGTGCATCGCTCCGTTTTGCTCTGGCGCCGCGCGCGCCCAATCAAACTCCGACCTCGACGCCCGCCGCGCCGCCCTGAGAAAGCTGACGGCCGAAGAGTGGGAATTCGACCTCCACGAAAGCCCCCTGACGGCTACGTACTTCGGTGACTATCGTTTTGACGACAAGATCGACGATCTGTCCATCGCCGAAACGCTCCGCCAGGACAAAGCCGAACGCGATTTTCTCACCCGCCTCGAAGCGATCGACACGACTGGCTTCCCTGAACAAGAGCAGCTCAATCAAGCGCTGCTTGCGCGCAAAATCCGCCAGGGCATCGACGACACTGCCCTCAAGACCTACGAGATGCCTCTCGATCAGTTCAACGGCATCCACCTCGGCCTCGCGCAATTTCCCGCCGTGGTGCCGACCGACTCCACCAAAAACTTTGAAGACTACCTTACACGTCTCCACCAGATTCCCCGTGCCATCGATCAAGTGATCGACGTCGCGCGCCAGGGACAAAAAGACAAGCTGATGCCGCCGAAGTTTGTGCTGGAAGAGGTCGCCAAGCAGTGCGACGAAATCGCGGCTGCCACCGGCGAGTCGAGCGCCTTCGCCGCGCCGCTGCACAGATTTCCCGATGCCGTGCCAGCCGCCGACCAGAAGCGTCTGCACGATGCCATCATCAGCGCGATCGACACGGAAATCCGCCCCGCGTATGCCAAGCTCGCCAAATTCGTCCGCATGGAATATGAGCCCGGCGGCCGCAACGATCCCGGTCTATGGGCGTTGCCCGATGGAGACGCGCGCTATCGCGCCGCCGTCCGCGAAATGACGACCACCGACATGACGCCCGAGCAAATCTACGAACTCGGCATGTCCGAAGTGAAATCAACGGAAGCGCAGATGACTGTCATCGCCAAGCAGCAGGGCTATTCAGATTGGAAATCCTACGCCGCTGCCATCATTAACAATCCAAAGCTCCGCGCCACCTCGCGCGACGAGATTCTGAACGCCTACCGCCAGTACGCCGCGCAGATGCGGCCGAAACTCCCGCAGCTTTTCGGGCTGCTACCAAAGGCGAGCCTGGAAGTCGTGCCCGTCGAGGGCTATCGCGAGAAGGAAGCCGCAGCCGCGAGCTACTTCGTCGGCACGCCGGACGGTTCGCGCCCCGGAAAGGTCTACGTGAACACCGGCGATTTCGAGCATCGCGAACTGCCGGAAATCGAGGCGACCGCCTACCACGAAGGAATTCCCGGCCATCACATGCAGCTTTCGATCCAGCAGGAATTGCCCGAGCTTCCGCCGTTTCGCCAGCATGCGTCCTACACCGCGTATATCGAAGGTTGGGGACTCTACGCCGAACGCTTGGGCAAGGAGGTCGGCTTTTATCAGGATCCAAATGACGATTTCGAGCGCCTCGCAAGCGAGCTTTTGCGCTCCTCCAGGCTGGTCGAAGATACCGGCGTGCACTACAAGCGCTGGACCCGCGATCAGATGGTCCTGTTTTTCCAGGAAAACTCGCTGGAAACTGGGGACGATCTGCAAGCCGAGGTCGATCGCTACATTTCCTATCCGGCGCAAGCTCTCAGCTACAAGATCGGCCAACTGAAAATCCTCGAGTTGCGTAAGCGCGCGCAAGATCAGCTCGGCGACAAGTTCGATATCCGCGCCTTCCACGACGAAATCCTGAGCGGCGGCGCGCTGCCGCTGGACGTACTCGATTCGCGAACGAATGCGTGGATCGCGTCGGTAAAGTCCGGAAAAGCAGCCAACGGCCGCTGACACGTGGCGCGGATATTCCCGGCGTTTTTTGCGGCGCCAGGGAAACTCGCAAGCCTGGGCCAGCCCTCCTTGATTGCCGCGTGCTAAGCGTGATAATTTGGATTTTCGGCAATTCACTTTCGTCCCGACCGCATCTCCGTGTCCAAATTCATCGATTCCAACCCGGCCGGCCCTGCGCCCGAGCGAAAAATCTCGCCCGGCGTTCAACCAGCAGACGAACCTGCCGGCGAGCCAGTATTCTGGCGGGTCGAAGGCAGCCTGCTGAATCTCACCGCGGTCCGCCCGGTCGGATTTTTCACCTGGAACGCGCAAAGCTTTCTCGGCCGCTGGGCCCGCCGCGGCACCATGGGCGTTCTCGCCGTCGCCCGGCCGTTCCTTTACGCCTCCGACCGTGTCTTTGCCACGCGGGTGCTACACGCGGTGCTCCGCCACACCAGCCGTGACCGTCTGGATCTGCTCGGCGAAGAATATTTCGAATACGTCCTGAAGCCGCGGCTGAAACCGAACGGCGTCGAGGCGCTGAAGCGCCTGATTGATTCCGGTGCGGATATCGTTCTCGTCAGCCAGGGCCTTGACCACATCATGCGCCCGCTCGCCAACTATCTCGGCGCTCGAAAGACTCTGTGCAATCGCCTCGATTTTCGCGAGGGCATCGCCACTGGACGCCTGCTCGACCCAGTGATTCGCCCGCGCGGACCATTTGCCAAGCTACGCGCAGACCAGCCCGACGGTACCGTCGACCGAACCAAGCTCCTCCGGGACCTAGGCTTTGCAAGAAAGCCCGAAGCCCTGCAAGACACGATCCGCCCAGCCCAGCGGCCGCCGTCGCGAATTAACCTTCCTGTCGTGCACTTCGACGCGAAAAACGGCCGCCCGCCGCTCTCCGTCCGCACCGCGCTTCGCGGAAAACACATCCTGCTGATCGGCGGCACTGGCTTTATAGGCAAAGTGTGGCTTGCCAATCTGCTCGGTGATTTGCCCGAAATCGGCCGCATCCATCTCCTGATCCGCGGCCACCGGTCGGCCTCCGCGCTCGAGCGATTCGAGCGCATGGTTTCCGAATCGCCCGTATTCGACGCGCTCGGAGAAAAGCACGGCGACCGCTTCGCCGATTTTCTGCGCGAACACGTGGAGGTCGTCCAGGGTGACGCCAGCAAACCCGGCCTGGGCATGACGCTCGAAACCCGCCAGCGTCTCGCCCGCTCGCTCGATCTGGTCGTGAACAGCGCCGGCCTGACGGACTTCAATCCCGACCTGCGCGACGCACTCGCGATGAATGTCCACGCGATGGAACAACTGCTCGCATTCGTGCATGAATGTGACCACGCCGCCCTGCTCCACCTTTCCACCTGTTACGCCATCGGGCGCCGCGACGGCCGCATTCTTGAGGATTTCAGGCCCCACTATTGCCCGGCGCGCGTCGAAGGCTTCGACGCAATCAAGGAGCGTGCCAACCTCGAGCAGCTGATCCGCGATACGGAAGCCCGCGCCGAATCGGAAGAAGTGACCGCCGAGCTCCGCCAGCAGGCCGTCGGCAAGAAGAAAGCCGCGAAAAATCTAGAAGGTGTCGCGCTCGAAAACCAGATCCGCAAGAACCGCACGCGTTGGCTCCGTCAGGCGCTGATGGACGCTGGAACCCAGCGCGCCAACGAACTCGGCTGGCCCAACACCTACACGTTCACGAAAAGCCTTTCGGAATCGATGATCGGCACCTACACCGACGCAAATCCCGAAGCCGCCATCGCCATCGTCCGCCCGTCCATCGTCGAATCGTCGATCGAAAAGCCGTTCGTAGGCTGGAACGAAGGCGTCAACACCTCCGCCTCGCTTTCCTATCTCCTGGGCACGTTCTTCCGCCAGCTCCCTACCAACGAAAACAAAGCCCTGGACCTGATCCCGGTAGACATCGTCGCCCGGGGCATGACGCTCATTTCCGCCGCGCTCGTCGCCCGCCGCCACGACCGCGTCTACCATCTCGCCACATCCGTAGCGAACCCCTGCGACATGCGCCGATCGATCGAGCTCACTGGTTTGGGCCACCGAAAGTATTACCGCTCGCGCAACGACTTCGAGCACCTGATCCGCCTGAAATTCGACGCCATCCCCGTCTCGAAAACTCGTTACAAGGCGCTCTCTGCCCCGGCCCAAAAAATGATCGTGCAGGCCATCAACAAAAGCGTCGAGCCGTTCGGCTTCGCTCGCGCTCCGCTGGCCCGCCAGGAACGCGACTTGGATAAAGTGATCAAGCTCGTCGCGCTCTTTGAACCTTTCATCCTCGACAATGACCATGTCTTCGAAGCCGCCAACGTCGAGCGCCTCAGCGCCTACCTGCCACCTGACGAGCGCGTCACTTTCGGCTA
>DATNKM010000029.1:0-10992 GCA_035603395.1 Candidatus Acidiferrales bacterium | reverse complement strand
CGCGCCCGCGAACTGCGCATGATCTACAAAGGGCTGGCGAGCACGGACCATCCTATCCTCGCGCACATCATCCCCATGCGCCGCTGCAATCTGGCCTGCACGTACTGCAACGAGTTCGACGATTTCTCGAAGCCGGTCCCGACCGAGGAGATGTTCCGGCGGATTGACCGGCTGGGCGCCATGGGCACCGCGGCGGTGACGATCAGCGGAGGCGAGCCACTGCTGCATCCCGATCTCGACGCGATTATTTCGCGGATTCGCAAGAACGGGATGCTGGCCGGAATGATCACGAACGGCTATTTGCTGGTGGCCGATCGGATCGAGCGGTTGAATCGCGCGGGGCTGGAGCATTTGCAGATCAGCATCGACAACGTACAGCCGGACGACGTGTCGAAGAAGAGCCTGAAGGTGCTGGATCAAAAATTGGGCTTGCTCGCCGAGCACGCGGTGTTTCATGTGAACATCAACTCAGTGCTGGGCAGTGGAGTGAAAAATCCCGAGGACGCGCTGAAGGTAGCGCACCGCGCACTGGAGCTGGGATTCACGTCGACGGTGGGGATTCTGCACGACGGCAATGGGCAGCTGCAGCCGCTGGGCACGCGCGAGCGGGAGATTTTTGAGGAAATCATGTCGCTGGGCAAGGCGTCGTTCACGCGCGTGAACGGCTTCCAGCACAATATCGCCGCAGGGCGAGAGAATGAATGGCGGTGCCGTGCGGGCTCGCGCTATTTGTACATTTGCGAAGACGGGCTGGTCCATTACTGCTCGCAGCAGCGCGGGTATCCGGGGATTCCGCTGGCGGACTACACGGCCGAGCAGCGGCAGCGCGAATTCTTGACGAAGAAGGGTTGCGCGCCGCGATGCACGGTTTCGTGCGTGCATCAGATTTCGGTGGTCGATCGTTGGCGCGCGCCGCAGAGATTTGACGGCGGGTCGCCGGCGACATCGGGATCGCTGGTCGAGCTTACCGGGCCGGCCGCGCGCGACTGATCCGTGTTGCCGGGCGAGAAGCTCCTGCCCCCTGAAAACCGCGTATAAAAATCGATGGCTGCTACCGCCGAATACGCCGCGCGTCCCGTTTCCGTCCCGCATGTGAATCCCTGGTTGATCGCCATCACGGTGATGGCGGCTACGTTCATGGAAGTGTTGGATACGAGCGTGGCGAACGTGTCTCTGCCGCACATTGCCGGGAATTTGTCGGCAGGAGTGGACGAAAGCACGTGGGTGCTGACGTCGTACCTGGTTTCCAATGCGATCGTGTTGCCCCTGACCGGGTGGTTTTCCGCGCTATTCGGGCGCAAGAGGTTTTTTATCGGATGCGTGATCATTTTCACGTTGAGCTCGCTGCTGTGCGGGCTGGCGCCTTCGCTGCCGATGCTGGTGCTGTTTCGCGTGATCCAGGGTGCCGGCGGCGGGGGAATGCAGCCGGTGTCGCAGGCCATCTTGGTCGATAGCTTTCCGCGCGAAAAGCAAGGCATGGCCATGGCGATTTACGGCATGGGCGTGGTGGTAGCGCCGACGATCGGGCCCACGCTCGGCGGATGGATCACGGACAATTATTCGTGGCGATGGATTTTCCTGCTGAACGTGCCGATCGGCGTGATTTCGCTGCTGCTGATCTCGATGCTGATCCATGAATCGGCGCGCGCGTCGCGCGGAACGGCCAAGCAGGGCGTGAAGATCGATTTCATCGGCCTCGGGCTGCTGGGTCTGGGATTGGGTTTCTTGCAGATCGTGCTGGATAAGGGCCAGCGAGACGACTGGTTCGGGTCGCCATTCATCGTGTGGTGTACGGTGATCTCCGTGGCGGCGCTGATCGGCCTGATCGTTCGCGAGCTCGCCGTCGAGGATCCGGTGGTGGAATTGCATTTATTCCGCGACCGAAACTTCGCCATTTCGACATTCATGATGTACACGCTCGGCTTCGTGCTCTATAGCACCACACTGCTGCTTCCAATCCTGATGCAGACGCTGATGGGTTACACTGCGATGGAAAGCGGCATGGTGCTGCTGCCGGGAGGTTTGTTGCTGCTTGGGATTTTACCGTTCGTGGGAATTCTGCTGAGCAAATTCGCTCCCAGATGGATCGTGGTGACGGGACTGGTGGTGATGGCTACGGGGCTTTTTCAGCTCTCGCATCTCGCTCTGAATGCGGGCGGTCGGTCGATGGTGTTCGATTGGGCGATTTCGCGGATGGGGACGGCATTCTTGTTCGTGCCGATCAACGTGATGGCGTTTTATTTCGTGCCGAAAGGGAAGATGAACAATGCGTCCGGTTTGATCAATCTGGCGCGCAATGTCGGCGCGAGCACGGGGATTTCCTTCGTGACCACGATGCTGGACCGGCGGGCGCAGTTTCATCAAGATGTGCTTTCGGGGAACTTGCAGCGAACGAATCCTCATTTGCGGAGCGCGCTCTATCGCATCACGCACATGATGATGACGAAGGGGCCCGATGCAGTCCACGCGGCAACGCAGGCACAGGGGATGATCTATGCGCAATTGCAGCGCCAGGCGATGATGCTGTCGTTTGTGGATAATTTCCGGACGATGGCGTTTATTTGCGTGGCTGTCATTCCGCTGATGCTGGTGATGAAGGGGCGGAGCAATTCGCGCGATCCAAAGCCTTCCACTCACGACCACATGCATTAAGCCGAACGGCGGGCGAGGATCTTCGCAAAGGAGCCTATGCGGAGCTCTTCCTGCGTCAGGCCTGTTATCGCTTCGACTTCCCCCGCTTGTAGCGCGCCGCAGTGGATTGCTTGCAGGAAATAGTTCAGCAAGCCCTGGACCATGGCTGCGTCGTCGAAGACCTGGCCGATGCGCGTGGCTTGCGCGGCCTTTTCGAGGAAATTGCGCAGGCGCGCGGCGGACGACTCGAGGTTTTCCAGAAAAAACGAATAGACGGCGGCGAAGCGGGCGGGGAGCTGCGCCGGATGCAGGTCCCACCCTTGGTAGAAACCGTTTTCGAGCGCGCGGCGGACGTGCTCGAACTCGAGTTTCCAGCCTCGATCGACGGTGGCGCGATTCTCGTCGATCTGACGCGCGGTGAGCGCAGGACCGTCTTTCGCTGCGCGGTGCGGCGGGATCGGGAGAACATTCAGAGGGCCGTCGGCGATGCGGATTCCCGTGTCGGCGAGAGCGACTTGCATCACCTGGCGCGCGAAGTTCGACGCGGGATGCACGCCGGCGCTTTTCGGAGCGGCGATTCCGAGTGATGAAGTGTAGTCAAACGGGCCGAAATGGGCCGCGACGCAGCGTCCGCGGGCGGCGCTGGCGAGCGCCAACAGATTTGCTTCGCCGCGCTCGTTGAAAATCGCCTGCGATGTCTCGACCATCACCTCGAGGCGCAGCGCGCCGGGCTCGAAGTCGAGCATGGGTTCGAGGCGCGAGCAGATGTCGGCGAGTGCGGCGACTTCATCGGGCAGGGCAACCTTCGGCAACGTGATGCAGAAATGCGGCGGCAGCGCGCCGCGCGATCTCGCCGAAATCTCCGTGAGGAATATGTCCAGCGTGCGGATGCTGCGGTCGCGAAGCTCTTCGGTGAAGGGCTTGATGCGGATACCGATGAACGGGGGCAGCTCTCCGGAGCTCATCCCGGCGCTGACTTCGGTAGCGGCCGAGGCGGCGTGGGCGTCTTCCTCATCGTCAGGGCGATTGCCGTAGCCATCCTCGAAATCGAGGCGGAAATCTTCGACCGGTTCGCGGCGCAACTTTTCGCGGACGCGCCGATAAATCGTGTGCGCGAGCCAAGCGTCGGGATTTTCGCGTCGCGCAACCTCGGGATTGGATTCGATCGATCGCGCGATCGACGCGACCGCATCGGGCACCGTCGGCAAGCTCGGGGAACCCGCGAGGCCGATCGCTTTTGCGAATGCCGCGAAGTCCGGCGCGTAATCGTCGAGCGAGTGCAGGGCCAGATCGCCAAGGCGCCGCGTGGTGCCGGAACGAAATAGATGTGCGCCGCCGTAGACGACGTGAACTGGCTGGCGCTCGGCGCTCATACCTGGATAGCGGCGCTGGAATGCCTTATGCGCCTGCTGGAGGCGGACGTCGATTTCCTGGAGCGATTCCTGGGGCAGCGTGCGCTTCATGAAACCTTTCGCGTCGTTCACCGCTTCCAATCCTGAGTGGCGAACGATTTTCGAACGAGAGAATCCGAGTTGTCCGAAAGTACGGGACAGGATACATTTGTTTAACAAGGGGCGAAAGTTCCAAGCGATTCCCAGGGCCCGGGCGGGAATCGAATAGCCCGCAGCGCCTCAGCTTTGTTCCGCGCGTAATTACCGGTGAAAAAGACGGACGCGATGTTCGAAAGAATTCTAATTGTCGATGATGAACTGGGAGCGCGAACCGCTCTGGCGACCTTGCTGCGACGCGAGGGATTCGAAGTGCGCGACGTGAGCGATGGACCGGCCGCGCTGGTGGCGTGCGCGACGTTTCGTCCCGACCTGATCCTGCTCGATATCGTGATGCCGGGCATGGACGGATTCGAGGTCTGCCGGCGGATCAAGGCGACGCCTGAAACGCGGTTGACCCCGGTTGTGCTGATCACGGGGCTTTCCGCTACCGAAGACCGCATCCGCGGAATCAACGCGAGCGCGGACGATTTTCTTAGCAAGCCGATCGACTTCAACGAGCTGCTGGCGCGCACGCGTTCGCTGCTGCGGCTGAAACAATATACCGACGAGCTGGAAAATGCCGAGGGCGTGCTCTACAGTCTGGCGCAGAGCATCGAGGCGCGCGATCCGTACACTTCGGGGCACTGCGAGCGGCTGGCGGAAATGTCCGCGCGGCTGGGCGGGCGGCTGGGATTGCTGGACGATGATATTCGCGCGCTCAATCGCGCGGGGATCGTGCACGATATCGGCAAGGTGGTTGTGCCGGACGCAATTTTACTGAAGCCGGGGCCCCTTTCCGCCGAAGAAACCGTGGTGATGCGCGAGCATCCGGTGGTGGGCGAGCGGATTTGCGCGCCGCTGCGAACGTTCGGGCGCGTGCTCCCGATCATACGGCATCATCACGAGCGGCACGATGGATCGGGATATCCCGACGGTTTGCGGGGCGACGAAATTCCGCTGACGGCGGCGATTTTGCAGCTGGCCGATGTGTACGATGCGCTGACCACGGACCGGCCGTATCGCAAGGCTTCGCGGTGGGATGAAGCGCTGGCGATTATGGACGACGAGGCGAGGATGGGATGGTGGGACCGGTATCTGTTCGATAACTTCCGTGCGATGATCGCCGAGATTCATGCCGATCGGGCGGCGCAGAAACTGGGCAAGGCTGCGGGATGACACACCCCAATCCTCCGCATAGCCTCAGAGACACAGAGAAAACCGGAATATCGCTAAGATCCCGTCGGTAAAACCTACTTCCGCAGCCTGGAGTCTCCCGAGTAAACCACGAAACGGCGGCCGCGCAGGAAGCCGATTAGCGTTTGGCCCATTTCGCGGGCCAGGCGCACGGCGAGGCTTGAGGGCGCCGAGACCGACGCTACCACCGGCAGGCCCGCGACGATTGCTTTTTGCACGATTTCGAATCCGCCGCGACCGCTGACAAGCAAGATTGTGTCGCCGAGCGGGGCGCGATTATCGAGCAGGGCCCAGCCGATGACCTTGTCGACTGCGTTGTGCCGACCGATGTCTTCGCGCAGCACGAGCAATCCTCCGGTTGCGTCGAAGAGCGCCGCTGCGTGGAGGCCGCCGGTTCGGCCGAAAACGGCTTGCGATTCGCGCAGCGTTTCCGGGAGGCGTACGAGGATTTCGGGATCGAGCCTGAAATCCGGATTCGGAGCGGAGAGGGTGCGCGCGCGGATGGCATCGATCGACGCCTTGCCGCAGATGCCGCAACTCGACGCCGCGAAAAAATTACGGCGCATTTTTTCCGGATCGTAGTCCGCGTCTCGATCGAGTCTTGCGCTGACCACGTTGCCGCGATTTGCGTCGGCGTCCGCTGATTCGAGCTCTTCCAGCACGAGAATTTGGGCGCGGCGCTCGACGAGGCCTTCGGTGAAGAGAAAACCGGCGGCGAGTTCGATGTCGTGTCCCGGCGTGCGCATTGTGACGCTCAGCGGATTGTCGCCCACGCGAATTTCGAGAGGCTCTTCGGCGGCCAGATAGTCTTCTTTGCGGTGGGATTTGCCGTCGTCCCATTCCGTGACTTGGGTTAGATCGACGCTGCGCGCTTTGCGGGCCACAGATGTCTCCGGGTGGAAAGAATACCCTGGTTTCGTGGCCCGAGCGCGTCAATCGTCCCTTCGCGCCCGCCTTGGAGCGCTCGGTGTTCCAGGCGCTCGAAAAGCGCCACAAAACAATCTGGCCCGCCCCGAAGAACTCGGGGCGGGCCAGGGGGGCGTTGCTTGGCGTGAGTGACTACGAGAGATTTCTGATGGCGTTCTAGTTTTCCTTTTCCAGCACGACTCCCGTCGCGGGGTCCAGGATCAGAATCGGCGCGTTGTTGTTCGGATTGTCGTCGAAGTTGAACATTCCATTCAGACGACCGGCCTTGACGTCGCTGGAATTTTCGCCGATGCGGCCCAGATTCCAGTTGTCCTCGATGAAGCGGAGGATGGAGGACTGATCCGTGACACGGTGATCGACGTAGTTAACCTTGGCGTAGGGCGAAATGACGATGAGAGGCTGGCGAGGACCGTAACCGCACTGGCCCTGCGTGCCCGTGCTCGGCGAACCGCAGATTCCCATGCCGGCAAGCGCGTCATCGGAAACCGCGGATTGATTCACGATCGGTCCGAGGACGTGATCGTACCAGCCGTCGGAATCGTCATAGGCGAGGATGATCGCAGTGCTGTTCCAGAACGGGCTGTTCATGACTGCGTTCACGACGCCGACGACGAAAACCTGTTCGTCGATCGGATCCGAGTAGCCGGGATGGCCGTCTTCGTAGGCGCCAGCCTTCAGGTACGTAACTGCCGGCAGTCGATCTTCCTCGAGAGCGGTCCAGAAGGCGCTGACATCGTACTGGTGGTGCGTGCCATCGGCGGACTCCCCGATCAAAGCAGGATCGGACGGACCGACGTGATGGCCGTTCAAAGTGCTGGCGAAAAACTGGAACGGTTCATGGTGCGGAATGTAGTCGCCGTCGCTGGAGTTCTGGGGATTCGTGCCGTCATCGCCGGCGAGCCCTGCATGATGCTGGCCGCAGATCGCGTGGCCATTGGCATCGACGCCGGTCGGGGCGAATCCGCCCTGGAACCAGCCCCAGGGGATATTCTTCGCGTTGAGCAGGTCGCCCACGCTCTTGCCGCTGAACGAGACCAGGTTGGCGGTCTGCAAGCCGGGGTCGGTGAGAACGCATTCATCGCCCAGCGGACGAACGTCGCCGAGCAGCGCGCCGGTCAATTGCCCGTTCGCGATGTTGCCGGAGGGAGCTGCAGGCTTGCCGTTGACCTTGAGCGGCTGCATGGTGGCGCCTTCGGTGGTGCCCGCGACGAGGTTGATGGCGCCGACGGTCGAGGGTCCGAACATGGTGCTATAGGAGTTGTCGCTGAGGGCGAAATGCTGCGCGTAATTCCACATCGCGGTGACCGTGTTGCCGTCGAAATAGCCCATCACGTCGCCGGTGCCCTTGCCGTAGTCGTTGCACGCCGGGGTGGACGAAGCGGCTGCGGACCCGGTGTTGGCCGGGAACGCGTCCATCAAGCCGTGGTCGTCGGCCATTTGCTCGGGGGTGTAGCTGTGGTTCATGTCGCAGGTGACGGAGGCCGCGCCAGTGTCCATGCGGAAAGGCTGGGTCGAATTCGGGTTCTCGGTCAGCAGGCCGCCGCTGAGGAGGTTGTTCACGCGGGGCGTGTGAGCCTTGGCGTGAAACGGGGACTCGCCTTCCGGATTGGTGGCATGCGGATAGGTCGCAAAATAGTGGTCGAACGAAATATTTTCCCCGAAAATCACGATCACGTGCTTGATGGGAGTCGTCGTTTGCAGATTCGCGGCCGGATCCACGAAGCCGCGGCCATTTCCACTGCGATTGTTGCCGAACATGACGCTGGGACTTGCGAGAATGAGATTGGACGCGACGAGGATCGACGCCATCCAGCGCAGATTCTTTCCGATCATGAATTCTCCTTGTAGGTTGCGAGTTTCCGTCTGACGCCGCCTCGCGCTTCGCGGGGACGGCACTGGCGCACTCCGAGTGCCGGGCGGCCGGCGGAATCAAACGCGTGGAAGATGGATACGCTGTGGTTGTTAGGGCGTGATGACTACGCCATTAAAAACTATTTTGCGCCGCCTTTGCGCGCGCGATCGCGCGCGAATCGTTTTCATTAATATTTGTCGGCGAAAATGTTACAGCGTGTTGACTGCGCGAGCGGATCGACGCGACAGCGGCAGGATTTCCGCAGAGCCGGCGATTCGCGGCGGACAATCGCGGCTGCGAATTCGCTGTGCCGGTGGCCGCATCGACGCGGATCAGTCCCATCATTCCCCCGTCCTCGTGTTCGAGCAGATGGCAGTGATAAACGAAAGTTCCCACGACGTTCGGATCGCGGAAGTCCATGCGCAGTTTCACGCTGGGGTAGGCCTTGCTCACGCCGTCCCAGTAGGAGACGTTGATCGTGTCGCGCAGAAAAGGCTCGTCCACCGGCACGCGGTTCCATTCGAGCAGCATGAAATGGATTTGATGAATGTGAAAGGCGTGTAACTCGCGCGTGCGGTTTTCGATGATCCAGTCTTCCACTTCGCCCTCTTTGGCGATGATGTTCGGAGTTTTGTCGTTTGGATCGAATAGCTTGGGCGTCTGGCCGTCCACGGTGATGTAGAAATCCGTGAGGCTGTTTGGATCCGTCGGATTCCTCGGCGCTTCGGAGAAATAAAGAGTCCGCGTCCTCACGGGCGCCGCGTCGCCGAGCCAGACAGAGACAGGTTTGGGCCGCGGTCCGGGAGACGTGTCGAGCCTGGCGTTTGTTTCCGGAGCGTCGTTTGCCGCCACGATGGTAGCGAGTGTTCGCGTAGGATCGTTTTCGCCGGCCGGACCGGTGTCCACCACGCGTGTCACAAAGCTCGCCGTCGTCCCCTCCGGAATTCCCTTGCGCACGAATTCGACGCGTCCGCCAGGCGGCAGCAGGATGTGGCTCTCCCAGAGGATGCGATTCCCGGAGAGCCCGTTTTCGTTGATCGGGTTTCCGTCCATCGAGACGACGCCCATCATTTGCGCCGTCTTGTTGGCTTTGAACTCGAGATCGAGATAGGTGATCGCGGACGCATTGAGCACCCGCCAGAGCTGTTTTTCGGCGGGTTTTACGCGGATGACGGCCGGTTTGTATTCGGGAAACGAAACCGGGACGAAATTGATGGAGAGATCCTTCGCGGGCTTGCCACCGTCCATTCCGGCGTTGAGGATGTCGCCTTCCGCGTCGAGGGTTACGACGGGTGCAGGCACGTTGGCGGAAGAAATCGCCTGCGCGTCGGGATGTTCGAGATCCTGATCGCGAATCACGAAGACTCGCTCGGGCATTCCCGCCAGCAGCGTGTTGGCGTGCTCGATGCCTTCGACGATCAGCGCGCCCGAAGCTCCGCCCAGCACCTGCGCTTTCGTGAATCCGTGAATGTGTGGGTGATACCAGTAGAGGCCGGGCGGTTCGTCGGCCGGAACCCGAAATCGATACTCGAACGGCTGCGCACCCGGCTCGATCATGGTGTTGAGCACATCGTCCTGATGGCAGACGGGCGGCACATCGAGACCGTGGAAGTGGATGTTTGTGGCCGCGGCCGTCATTTCGGAGCCGGCACAGTCGCCCGCCATGGACCCCTGGTGCCTGCCGGCTTTCGCCAGGTGCGGGACAGGGAGCG
Source organism: Candidatus Acidiferrales bacterium (assembly GCA_035603395.1). Classification (GTDB taxonomy): domain Bacteria; phylum Acidobacteriota; class Terriglobia; order Acidiferrales; family UBA7541; genus Palsa-295. The sequence continues at coordinate 1,186 of DATNKM010000029.1, read as the reverse complement.
GGGAAATGGCGGCAGGAGAGCTCGATTGCAAGGACCTCGGCGGATCGGCGGGAATTTCGTTTTTCAGGCGCAGGATCAACAGATCGCCCGGCTTCACGCGCAGCGTGGGCGCTTCGCTGCCGTCCGGCGCGATGTAGCAATAGTGCGCCGCGCCATTCGCATCCACGCTCTTGCGATAGATGATCTCCACACTCAGCACGCCGTTGTGGGAACGCAGGTCTTCAGGCTCGGCTACCGTGCTGCCAGCTGCCGGTCTCGAACATGCGGGCGCGGGAGCGGGTTGTTGCGCGAATGCCGGGGTTGCGGAAGCGATGAGGGCGGTGCCTAGGGCGACCCATTTCGCAATCTTTGACGGCCAAGGGGATGAAAAATCCACGGCGGGCCTCGATCCCATTTCTTGGAATGGCCCATTCTTGATGAAGATCAGGTGACGAGCGTGAATGCTCGATGAACGTTTGTTAACACCTTGTTGCTTCCCGGACCGCGTGTCGAATACTGAAATACTTTCGGCAGAGCCTCAACCGTGTGACTTGCAATTTACATTCGTTTGATCACCCCGCAACAGATCGCCCGCCCTATGAACTTGAGGCCTCCGATAAGGCCGTCAGGACGAGGTTTTAATCTCATGCATGTCCTGAGAAGCCGTCGCAATTTTATGCGACGGAGAATTCACAAGCCTTTCTCTGCCAAGCCTTCCGCGTCTACCTTGCCTGTTTTTTGCCCTGCTGCTAGACTGTCGCAGCAAGGGTTGAAGTATTGCTCCTGCCACACTTCCTGTAAAAGGTTTATTCATGTCTGGACACTCGAAATGGGCCACGATCAAGCACAAAAAGGCCGCGACCGATGCGCGCCGCGGCAAGATCTTCACCAAGCTCATTCGAGAATTGACCATCGCCACGCGCACCGGCGGAGCTGATCCGGTCACGAATCCGCGTCTGCGGACCGCCATCCTGACGGCCAAGGGCGAAAACATGCCCAATGACAACATCGAGCGGGCCATCCAGCGCGGCGCCGGCACTCTGGAGGGCGAAACGCTGGACGAGGTGACGTTCGAGGGCTATGGCCCGGGCGGCGTCGGCGTGCTGGTTCAGGTGGTCACCAACAATCGCAACCGCATCGTCAGCGAAGTGCGCCACATGTTCTCGAAAAACGGCGGCAACATGGCCGAAACCGGCGCGGTCGGCTG
>DATNKM010000020.1:0-4480 GCA_035603395.1 Candidatus Acidiferrales bacterium | reverse complement strand
GCGCAATACATGTATGGATTGCTGTTCAAGCAGGATGAGAACGGCAACTACTATGCGTCGCCCTATGACGTTTTCCTGCGCATCAATCACCTGCCGACGCAGCCGGCCGCCGGCCAGACGCCCCAGCAGTACGATCGGGCGCTTTACCAGGCGGTAGTGGCACTGGCGAATCCGATCTGGGTCGACGGCACCTACGGCAAATTCAAGTATCACGCGCAGCCATTCGCTTTCGGCTCCACGGAGTTCACCGGATTGAAGATTTTTTTGAAAGCCGCCAGCGGAGCCGTCGATGGCTCGCAACACGCCGGAAACTGCGCGGCGTGCCACACGCCGCCGAATTTCACCGATTTCGGATTTCACAATACGGGCGTCGCGCAAGAAGAATACGACGCAGCGAATGGCCAGGGCGCGTTCGTGGCGCTTTCCGTTCCCTCGCTCGCCGTACGCAGCCAGAATTACGACGCCTACCTTCCGGTCACGGAAACCCATCCGAACGCCACGGAGAGTTTGCGGCATCCTGCCGTCGCAGCCAGCCCGCAATTCGCGGATCTCGGCCTGTGGAACGTTTATCTGAATCCCGACATGCCGAATCCGCAGACCCGCCTGACATCCGTCGTTTGCGCCAACCCCCAAGACTGCGCCGTCGATCAGGGCCTGGCAACGACAATTGCGCGGTTCAAGACTCCCATGCTCCGCGATCTGGAGGACTCCGCTCCTTATTTTCACAACGGCAGCAAGCTCAGCTTCGGCGACGTCATCCAGTTCTATCTCAATAGCTCACAACTTGCCCGGCAGGGCCTGCTCCGCAACGCACCGCCCGAGTTTCAAAATATGTCCATCAGCGCGGCGGATCTCAGCGCCCTCGTCGCCTTCTTGGAATCCCTTACTGAAGACTACGACGACACGTAAAATGATTCTTGTAAATAGGATGGAGATCACTGAGGCTCCACCAACCAAGGACCATACGCTACCGTACTGTCTTGCGATTAGACGGTCCGTACGCTCTGAACGTACGGTAGCGTATGCATTTCTTCTCCCCGGGCCAGCGTCCGCAATCCCCCTGAGGTCCCCCCCTCACCGTCGCAGTCCAAAGGCGCGGAGTTCGCTAAACGCGATTGCATCACTGGATATCGCACGCGTCGTGCGAAACGTCGCCGCGAATTTTCCTGCTACAATATTCTGCGGAGATGGCCTGCGAAGCAGGTGACGTTGCGAAAGCCTTTTGAACCAATGCTGGATCCCAGGGAGCTTGAGTCGTCCTGCCCTTGTGCCTTTCGGCCGGTTCGCCGGTGCGAGAAGCCTTAAAGCAGGCGCCGGGCACCCACCTATTCAAGGGGTTCAGGGCCTAGCAACACACGGCCGAGTGGACCGTTTCCTCACAACCCGGCCAGGATCGGGGGCCCGGAACGAATCGCGTGAGCGAGGGGCTCGACCGGTTGGCGCGAACGTGAGAGTGGGTCGCCCGCGAACAATTCGATCCGCGGCGGGAACGTGACGTACAATTCAGGCGATGCGACCGCTCGGCGCTGACACCATCGCTGCCCGAAAGTTCCAGATCTGAAAATCCTATTCATCGGCGACATTGTCGGCTCGCCCGGCCGCAAGATCGTTCACGACCGGCTTGCGGACATCCTCGCCCAGCGCGCCATTGATCTCTGCATCGCCAACGGCGAAAATTCCGCCTCCGGCTTCGGCATCACGCCGCGCATCGCCGACGAACTGCTCGCCAGCGGCATCGAAGTCCTCTCCGGCGGCAACCACATCTGGGACCGCAAGGAGATCTTAGACTATTTCCCGCACGAGCCGCGCCTGCTGCGTCCTGCGAATTTCCCCGAAGGCTCGCCAGGCAGCGGCCTCTATATCGGCCGCGCAAAAAACGGCACGGGCTACGCCGTCTTGAATCTTCAGGGCCGCACGTACATGACGCCGATCGAGGATCCCTTCCGCACCGCTACGCGCGAGCTTGCGAAAATTCCGCACGATATAAAAGTAATCTTCGTGGACATGCACGCCGAGGCCACGTCCGAAAAGCAAGCGATGGGCTGGTATCTCGACGGCAAGGTCTCCGTCGTCGTCGGCACGCACACGCACGTCGCGACCGCCGACAACCACGTGCTCCCGTACGGCACCGCTTACATTACGGACGTCGGCATGACCGGCCCGCACGATTCCGTAATCGGCATGGACAAAAAGGGCGTGCTCCAGCGATTTCTGGACGCGATGCCCGCACGCTTCGTCGTCGCCGAAGGCGATATCCAGATGAACGCGGTACTCGTCGACGTGGACGAATCCACGGGCCGCGCCCGCTCGATCGATCGCCTCAATTTTCGAATCGATTAGCGCCGACCCAGCAAGCGGTGCTTCGCGGAGCAAGCCTTACAGCGGGAAATGCCCGTGCTTCTGGTTCACCAATCCGCAGGAAGATTCGTAGGCAGCAATGACCACCCACGCCACTTTCTTGGGATCCTTCGCGTAGAACGAAAGCCAGTACGGCTTGCTCACAACCACCATGTAGGAATTCGGCGTATCGCCGCGGCTTCTCCATTCATAGCTCACTCGTCCCTGGGCCTCGTGTGTCCGCTTGAAATGCGTGATCGAGCCCGCGTCAACCTGCAGTAGTGCGGCCAGCGATCCGGCTCCCACCCTGTCGGGATCATCAAACGCAAACGGCGGTTCGCCAGCCTCTGCATGCCGCTGCGCGTCGATCAGTTCGGCCCGCATGTGTTTGAAGAGCAGGTCTCGCACGCCGCAGCCGGCCTTGTTCTCGATCTTGGGCTCGTCCGCGGAAGGGCGGTAATCCAGATCGGTGCGCGTCTCGGGATCGACCGCGACAATTTGCTGAATCGCCAACAGGCTGCAGCAACCCATGTGCCCGTAGCCGCGCTCGGAAACTGCGCTCGCGTCCAGCCGGCCCGAGAAGAACCTGCCAACGAATGTTGCGTGCGCCATCGCATCCGGAGGGTGCTGAATCAGCTGGTCGAATTGCTGAAACACTTCATCGTCGACCAGTGGAATCGGGATGTTCTCCACGGCAAGCTCGGCTGGCCGTTTTCGATCGTTCGTAACTCCGCAGCAATCCATCGCGCCCGAGTCCACCGTGCCGCCATATTCCAGCCAGACAGCCCGAGACGATGAACAGGTCGGATCGAAGACCGTAAAATCCTCGAATCCACGCGACGCAAAGGCCGTGATTTCGACCAGATGATGATTGAAAGCGGCAGGTTCGCTCTCTAACTGGCAGAGCGTGACTTTTTCAGGCTCTTGCGCGTGCGCTCGCGTCGAAAAGCACAACGCAACAGCGCAGCAGGCGAACACAACGTACATTTGTCGGGAGCGGACGGGGCTCATCCAACCTCGCAGATTTCTACGCGCAAGCGAATTCACCGGCCGCACGCAGCGTCATGTGAGCGCCCCGCGAGCCGGCGACAAATCCTTTGACACTCGCACGCCAGGAAAGGATGCCAGTGCCTCGCAAGCAACGCGACCCCGCACCCCGGCATCCGTCGCCACCTGTAACCGCTACACTTGGCCGGTCGATGGTTCGCCGCCTGCAAATCGGCATTGCGATTGTCATTTCAGTCTCCCTTGCCGCCGGCTGGAATTATTCCGGCACCGCCCTGTCGGCACAGGATCAGAATTTCGCCGCCCACGACCTTCTCGCCCGCGGCCGCGTGTTCCCAGAAATTGGCGCCGGCGTCTCCGTCATCAAAAAAGACTCCGCAGGCCGTTACTACATCCTCGCCGCGCCGGCAAAATCGATCGCCATCTACCAAGCCGACGGAAAACGCGTGGGCCAGATCCCCAACCAGAATTCACACGGCGCGACCATCGCCTACGCTCAGGACTTCGACATCGATGCCTCCGGCCGCATCCTCATCGCCGACCGCGGCGCGAACTCCGTAAAAATTTTCGCGCCCGATGGCTCGCTGGAAACGTCGTTCGCGTTCCCGATGCCGCTCTCCGTCATCGCGCTACCCGACGGCTCGTGCGCCATGAAATCGTTCTCATCCGGCGGCTCCTACTTCAGCATCGTCAGTCGCCAGGGCAAAAACCTCCGCACCTTCCGCGCTCCGCCGTCCTCGCCCGGCAACGGACCCATCTATGGAGACGCCTCCGGCCACATCTATCTCGCCTTCGCGGACACGGACGCGCCCACGGTCCGCAAGTACGACGCCTACGGCGCATCCGACTACGAATTCTCGCTATCCGCCGCGGACTTCGAGCCACCTGCCGATCGCAAGCACTGGACCAAGATCACCATTGAACAGGGCGCCACCCCAGCCTCGACAAAGGCCGCGATCCAGGCTCTCGCCACTGATCCGGAAAGCGACGAGGTATGGGTCGCGATCTTCGACGAGCTTGTGCACATCGATCAGGACGGCAATCGCCGCGGCGCCTATCGCACGTCCACGCAGGAAGGCGCCCGCATCGAGCCCCGCGCGATGCTCGTCGAGCACAATCGCATCCTGATCGCCGACGA
>DATNKM010000011.1:0-10047 GCA_035603395.1 Candidatus Acidiferrales bacterium | reverse complement strand
GGCGGCAGCTACGGCCGCGGCGCGATGACCTGCCGGAGCGGCGAAAACATGGAAGGCCCCTGGGGCGCGCCGACGATGATGGCTCTGGAAGGCGGCAGCTTCGGATTTCAGATCGGCGCGCAGGCGACCGATTTTGTTCTGCTGATCATGAACAAGGACGGGGCAAGCTCGATCCTGAGCAGCAAGGTGAAGCTGGGTGCGGATGCATCGGCGGCAGCAGGGCCGGTGGGACGTGACGCGGAAGCGGACACGGATGTCGCCATGCGCGCGGAAGTTCTCACCTACTCACGTGCACGCGGGCTTTTTGCCGGCATTTCGCTCGAAGGGTCGACGCTTCGTCCCGATGAAGACGCCAACGAGCGGATCTACGGCCAGAAACTGCCGTCAAAGGATATCGCGCTGCACGGCGCTGTTCCCATTCCGCCGTCCGCGAAGCTTTTGACCTCCACGCTCAACCAACGCAGCCCCAAGAACCTGTCGAAGTAAGAGCATCGCAAACCGCCGCGCCGGAGGCCAGAACCTGGCGCGGCGGAAATTCCCTCTTTTCCATCAGCGCGAAGGTTGCTCTTCGGTTGTGCTTCTTGACCTTTAACCAATGGTGACTTATAGTCGTAATTGGGTTTAGGTCACTCACGATCCTGCCGATGGCTTCTACCACTGTCACACGTCGTATCGCGACTCCCCGCGCAGGCCGCCGCGAGCGGCGACGCACCGAAATCCGCGAGCGCCTGTTCCGCTCTGCGCTGCGGCTTTTTGCCGAGCGCGGCTTCATGGAAACCACGGTTGAGGACATCACCGAGGCGGCGGACGTCGGCAAAGGGACATTCTTCAATTATTTCCGGACGAAGGAGCACGTGCTGGCCACCTTTGGCGCCGAGCGGCTGGCGTCGATCGAGCACGCATTGGAACGCGCGAAAAGCGGGCCCGTGATGCCGGTGCTTCAGGACCTCGCGGTTGACCTGATCAGCCACAAGACCGAAAACGCGGCGCTGCTTCGCGCGATTTACGCCGCACATGCTTCTTGTGCTTCCGTCCGCGCCGAGTTGCACAAACGGCTGCAGATTGGACGCCGCCTGCTGGCCGAAATATTTGCGATCGCGCAGGAACGCGGCGAAATGCGGCGCGATATTTCGCCGGCGGAAATGGCGCGACTGGTGCAAATCGTACTGCTGGGCGTGACGCTGGCATGGGCCTTGCATCCGGATTCGATCCTGCGCGCCACGGCGCAGCAGGCCTGGGACCTTTTCCTGCCGAGCCTGCTGGCCGATGAGAAACGTAAAGGAGCAAAGCATCGCCGAGGCGTGCGGGCGTGAACCCTCGGCCAATCGACGGCTCAATTTTCAGTGGTCATGCTGCGTCTTTCGCGGCTCGGCCGTCATCCAAAATGGAACAGATCGAGAGGGAGAAATCGTGATACGCCGATTGGCGATTAGAATTTTCGCAATGGCCGCGCTGCTCTCCCTGGCGACAGGCCACGCACGCGCGCAAGGAAACACGGGAAACCCTGCTCCCGCGTCTTCGGTGCCTCTGGCGCTTCCCGCGCCGAGCGCTTCGCAGAGCTCCTATTCTGGCAGCGTGCCTTCAAAATTGGAGCCGGGCGTAATTCAACTTTCCCTGAAAGACGCGATTGCCCGCGGATTGAAACAGAATCTCGGCATTCTACTTTCAAGCCAGGACGTGCGCGCGGCGCGCGGATCGCGCTGGCAACAGCTGAGCGCGCTGCTGCCGAATCTAACCACGTCGTCCTACGGCCAGGGCTCGCAGGTCGATCTTGCCGAGTTCGGATTCAGCTTCCATCTTCCGCCGAGCGCGGGATTTTCGATTCCCTCGGTCGTAGGGCCGTTCGGGTATTTCGACGCGCGGGCTTACGCCACACAGTCCGTCTTCGACTGGAAAGCGATCAACAACACGCACGCCGCGACGGAGAATTTGAAATCGGCGGAGTCCACATATAAGGACGCGCGCGACCTGGTGATTTTGTCGGTCGGGTATAGCTACCTGCAAGCGGTGGCCGATGCCGCCCGCATCGATACGGTCACGGCGCAGGTGCAGACGGCGCAGACGCTTTTCGATCAGGCGTCCGATCAGGTAAAGGCGGGTACATCCCCGGCGATCGACGGCCTTCGGGCGCAGGTGGAACTGAAGACGCGGCAGCAGCAGCTGATTCAGGCAAAGAACGATTTCGGGATCGCCAAACTGACTCTGGCGCGCGTGATCGGCCTAGCGCCGGGCCAGCCATACGACATTGCGGATAAGACACCGTATCAGCCATTCGAGGGTATGACCGTCGAGGAAGCGCTCAAGCGCGCCTACGACATGCGCTCCGACTTTCAAGCGGCGCTTGCCGATGTCCGCGCAGGCGAATATTCGCGGAGAGCGGCGAGTGCGGGTTACCTGCCGTCATTTTCCCTGAGCGCGGATTACGGCCTCGCCGGGACGATTCCGAACGGAACATCGCACGGCGTGTTCGACGCGCGCGGCACGCTGACGATTCCCATCTTTCAAGGCGGCAAGGTGCATGGCGATGTGCTCCAGGCCGACGCGCAGCTGGAGCAGAGCCGGCAACGGCTGGAAAATGTGCGCGCGCAAGTAGATCAGGACGTGCGCACGGCGCTGCTAAACATCGAATCCGGCGAAGAGCAAGTCGCCGTGGCAGCGAGCAACGTGGATCTCGCGGAGCAGACGCTCACGCAGGCGCGCGATCGCTTCCGCGCCGGCGTCACCGACACGGTCGAAGTCGTGCAGGCGCAGGAAGCCGTGGCCAGCGCGCATGAAAATTACATTTCGAGTCTTTATCAGGATAACTACGCCAAGATTTCGCTGGCCCGTGCTCTGGGCCTGGCCGAAGCGGGCGTGCAGGAATTTTTCAAAGGAAACTAAGACATGGCTGAGAATACCCAAGTCGAATCTCCCGCTCCTCCGTCGGAAACCACGTCTCGCCCGGCCGCTCCGCCGGCTCCGCCTCCGACCTCCCGAGCGTCCGGCTATTTGCGCGAGCGTCCTCACGCGCGGATATTCATCATCATCGCGGTGATTGTAGTGATCGTCGGTGGGATTTTCGCGTGGCGCTATTTTTCGAGCTATGAATCGACCGACGACGCGGAAGTCGACGGCCATTTGATGCCGGTGAGCGCGCGTATTTCCGGCTACGTCTCGAAGGTCAACATTGATGACAACCAGTTAGTGCACGCCGGCGACGTGATGGTCGAAATCGATCCGCGCGATTATCAGGTCGCCGTCGATCAGGCGGCAGCTGCGGCGGCGGACGCCAGCGCTTCGGCGCAGTCGCAGGACATCGACGTGCCGGTCACTTCGGTGAGCACCACGAGCCAGGTGTCGTCGTCGGAAGCCGATGTATCGAGCGCGCAGGCGGGAATTGCCGCGGCGCAGCAGCAGTATGACGCGGCGCAGGCTGAGCTTTTGCAGGCGCAGGCCAATGACGTGAAGGCGCAGAACGATTTGATGCGTTACAAACAGCTGGTCGATAAGCAGGAAGTTTCAGAGCAAACGTACGATCAGGCCGTGGCGGCAGCGGCGGCGGGCGATGCGGGAGTGGCCGCCGCGAAAGCGACCGCGTCGGCGGCGGCGCAACAGGTGACGCAAGCGGAAAGCCGTCTCGAAGCGGCACGCGCGGCCTATCGATCGTCGCAGACCGGACCGCGCCAGGTCCAGGCCATGGAGGCGCGCGCGAAATCCGCCGGCGCCAACGCGCAAGCGAAGGAAGCGGCGCTCGAGCAGGCGCAGCTGAATCTTCAGTACGCGAAAATCCTGGCGCCGGCGACCGGGGTCGTTACCAAGAATGTCGAAGTCGGCATGAACGTGCAGCCGGGGCAGCAGCTCGCTTCGGTGGTGCCGCTTGACGACGTCTGGATCACCGCCAATTTCAAAGAGACGCAGCTGAAGCACATGAAACCTGGCCAGCGCGTCGAAATCAAGGCTGACACGAACGGCCGCACCTACAAAGGGCACGTCGACAGTGTCGCCGGGTCCAGCGGCGCGCGGACGAGCCTGCTACCTCCGGAAAATGCGACCGGCAACTACGTGAAAGTCGTGCAGCGGGTTCCCGTGAAGATCGTGCTGGAGCCGGGCGAGAACTCAGACCATTCTTTGCGGCTCGGAATGTCCGTCGAGCCCAAAGTCTTCGTGAAATAATCGGCGTCGCGGGCGCTCCACCAACATCCAATCAGACGAACGAATCATCGTTCGCATCTGCGGTTTTCGATTCATGGCATCCACTCCCACAGCCGGCGCCTCGGTGCCGGGGCCGCCTCCCGTCGCGCCAGCGACGGCTGCGGCCGCGCCGGTTGCGTGGACGCCGCAATTTAATCCGTGGCTGATCGCGGTCGTCGTGGCGATGGCGGCGTTCATGGAGGTGCTCGACACGAGCATCGCCAACGTCGCGCTTCCCTACATGGCGGGCAGCCTGGGCGCGAGCAACGACCAGAGCACATGGGTGCTGACGTCGTATCTTGTATCGAACGCGATCGTGCTGCCGATCAGCGGTTGGCTTTCGAATGCGTTTGGCCGCAAACGGTTCTTCATGTCCTGCCTTGTTGTCTTTACGATTAGTTCCCTACTGTGCGGCGTCGCACCGAGCCTGAGCGCGATCATCATTTTCCGGGTACTGCAGGGACTCGGCGGCGGCGGATTGCAGCCGATGGCGCAGGCGATTCTTGCCGACGTTTTCCCGCCGGAGAAGCGGGGGCTGGCGTTCGCAGTCTACGGCGTGACTGCTGTTATCGCGCCCACGATCGGTCCGACGCTGGGCGGCTGGATCACGGACAACTACACCTGGCGCTGGATTTTCTTCATCAATTTGCCGGTTGGAATTCTGGCCTTGTTTCTGGTTTATCGGCTGGTTGACGACCCGCCGTGGGCCAAGCGGAAGGCGGGCGCGGCGCGGCGAATCGATTACATCGGCGTGTCGCTGCTCACTCTCGGCGTCGGCGCGCTTCAGATCATGCTGGATAAGGGACAGGAAGATGATTGGCTCGGCTCGCGCTTCATTACGACCCTGGCCATCCTCGCCGCCGTGGGCTTGATCTCCTTTGTAATCTGGGAATGGTTGTACAAAAACCCGATTGTCGAAGTGAAGCTGTTCAAGAATCTGAACTTCCTGGCCGCGAACGGCATGATGTTCGTCCTCGGCGTATTGTATTTTGCGAGCCTCGTGATGATGCCGCTGTTTCTTCAATCGCTGATGGGTTACACGGCGGAGTCGGCGGGGCTCTTGCTCTCGGGCGGAGGGCTCATCCTGCTGTTCCTGATGCCGGTCGTTGGCGTTTTGTCCTCGAAAGTGCAAGCGCGATATCTGATTGCGTTCGGCTGGCTCGTGCTTTCGATTGGGATGTACATTTCCAGCCGGCAGCTCGACCTTGCGGTGAGTTTTCGGAGCGCCGCCATATTGCGGATCGCGCAGGTTTTCGGGCTCCCATTTTTGTTCGTGCCCATCAACCTGGCGTCCTACGTGGGGATGTCCGCGGAAAAAAGCGGCAGCGTGGCGGGATTGGTAAATTTCATGCGCAATATTGGCAGCAGTATTGGCACGTCGCTGGTGACGACTCTGCTCGAGCGCCGCGCGCAGGTTCACCAGGTATATCTTGTCGCGAACGTCACCCGCGGCCGGCCGGAACTGCTCAATCAGATCGCAGTGCTGACGGAGCGTCTAAGGGCAGCCGGAGTGAATGCGGAGAGGGCCGGGATGCAGGCTAACGCGATTATCCTTCGAAACGTGATTGGTCAGGCTACCACGCTGGCTTACGTCGATACCTTCCTGTATCTGGCCATCGCTTCCGCGATCATGTTTCTCCTAGCTTTCGCCCTCAAGAAAAATCGGCCGGGCGTCCGCCGGATCATCGCGGAGTAGCAGGCAAAACCCAGCCTGTGATAGGCTCCCCTGAATGCACCGCTTTGGCACGGTGCGAATCAGCGGCGGGGGGTCACATGATCCGGGTGCTTACCATCGAACGCGAATACGGCAGTGGGGGCGGCGAGATCGCGGCTGCGCTGGCGCAACAGCTGGGCTGGAAGCTCTGGGATCAGGCCCTGACCAACGAAATCGCGCGCCAGATGGAGTGCGATTGCCGGGTTGTTGAGGAGCGCGAGGAACGCCGCGATCCGCTGTTCCACCGCCTGCTGATGGCCTTCATGCGCGGCAGCCACGAAGGCAGTTTGAATGCTCCGCGGCTGAAACTCGCTGACGCGGACTGTATCCGCGAAGTGACCGAGCAGGTGGTGAAGGAAGCCGCGCAGTGCGGCGGCTGCGTGATCGTGGGCCGCGGCTCCGCGTACTACCTCGACGACCGGCACGACGCCTTTCACGTTTTCATTTACGCGCCCTTCGCCGAAAAAGTGAAGCGCCTCCGCGCGGAAGGCAAAAGCGAGCGCGAGGCCACGCAGCTTGCCGAAACCGTCGACCGTGATCGCGCCGCCTTCATCAAGCAATATTTCAAAGTCGATTGGCCCGAGCGCCATCGCTTCCACCTGATGGTAAATTCCGGCATCGGCGAGTCCGCGACGGTCGAAACCATCCTCAACAGCATCGACCTATACAAAAAGCAACTGGCCCGAGCCAACGTGAGCCACTCCGTCGCATCCTGATCGGCACTTAGGAGGACGCGGCGCCGGGACCCCGAACACATGGGACTTCATCGGCTCCGTCCCATCTCCGTTAGGTAGCCCGTGTACACTTCCCTGACGAAGCCCGATAAGCCCCATTCTCCGTTGGCTTGCTACCAGAGGCCAGCAGTTGCTACAGTCCGCTCATAGCGTTATCTGGGCTCGATCTTGAAATGCGGGTTCTGGATTACGCCCAGCACGTTGCCGAAGGGATCGCGCACGGCTCCGATCTGAATTCCTTCGCCGACGTCCTGGATCGGCTCGAAGGCGGACGCGCCAAGCTCAACGAGCCGCTTGTACGCGGTTTGCGCATCCGCCACGCCCCAGTAGGCTATGCCCGCAGGCGCGCGATTGGGCTTCGCATCCTCTGCAGGTACCAGCCCCAATTCGAATCCGCCGACGTTGAAGCCCACATAAAACGGCTGATCAAAGTATGGCTGCAAGCCCAACACTTTGCCATACCACGCCTTGGCTTTGTCGAGTTCCTTTACCTGGTACGCGGCGGTTCGCAGACCCTGAAACATGAGCGGCTCCCTTCGCAACATGACTCGCGCTAACGCCGGGCCTCATAGCGGACCCCGTGCCCATCGCGGCAGCGGGTGGTCGCCCGGCACAAAACGCCGCCATGCAGAGTAGCGCAAAAACCAGCGTGAACGTCGATACAGTCTTCAGTTTAACGCCGCGCACGCGTTTTACTTCGGCCAGCGCGGGAACCGCAGCCGGCATCGGCACCAGCATCAACCTCGGCTGCGACGCCGCTCTTCTCCTGCTGCGCGTGGTTCTGTTTCGTGCCGCTACGTTCGGCATACGTTCTCTCCTTGATCGAGCGTCAGCTGCATCTGCGTCGAGCGCCACACGGCAGGTCCGGGCGTCGGCCTCATCGGCCGGTTGCTCAGCCCATATTTCTCGCGAATTTTCTCCACGCGCGCGGCCATTTCCTTGCGATAGCTTTCCGGCGCGTCCACATTGCGGCCATACCATTCGCGATAGCGCACCACCAGCCGCGGGAATTTCGCCTCGAGGAACGCGAGAAACGTCCTCCGCGCATCGGGCATCAGGTAGAGCACGCGCGCTCCTAACCATTCCGCATTCGCCTCCCGCGCTCCGCACGCCAGCGCATCCAGATCGTCTTCCCTGTCCGTCAGCCAGGGAACAATCGGCATGGCAAACACGCCGGCGGAGATCCCCTCATCGCGCAGCCTGCGCACCGCCGCCAGCCGCAGGTCCGGACGCGGCGCCCGCGGCTCCAGCAGCCGCGCCAAGTGCGCCCGCAGCGTGGTGATCGTCAGATTCACGGTCAGCGACGAGCGCGCCGAAATCCGCTTGAGTAGATCGATGTCCCGCACTACTTGATCTGATTTCGTAGTGATCGAAAGGCTCAATCCCTCGCGCTCAGCCATCTTCGCCAAAATCGCCCGCGTGGCTCCGAACTCGCGCTCGGCAGGTTGATAGGGATCGGTGGCCGCGCCAATGGCGATATGCTCACCCCAGATCTGGTCATGGTTCAGGTCGCGCTCCGCCAGAGCGCCCGCGTTCTGCTTCACGTAGATTTTTGTCTCGAAATCCGAAGCGCCCAGCTCCATATAGCCATGCGTATAGCGGGCATAGCAGTACTTGCACCCGAACTCACAGCCGCGATACGGATTCACCGTCCAGCGGAACGGCACTCTCTCCGAATGGCACTCATTCAGGATCGATTTAACGGGCAGGACGAAATACTCCGTCCCGCGCTTGGCTTCCGCGCGAGGGGAGGATGCGGCGAGCCGCGCAATGCCAACCAGTTCCGTCGCGGGCTTCGTTCTCCGGTCAGGCACCGGAGGGGGCGCGGAAGCACCGCTTGGCGACTCACATTTGCCGTGGCGAGCGGCTTGAGGGAATAAGGTGAGACTGGTTTGCTTCGCATCAGCCGGACGGCGCCGAAGCGTCGTCGGTCTCGATCGAAGTATGAGAGAAGTGGCCATTGGCAGTCTCGCCGCACGCCCAGAATATATTCGCCTTTTGTTCGCTGTGTCAAGAATTATTTTCGCCTTTCTTTCGCCTGTTCCAGCGTACGACTTCCGCATGGAAATTGCTTCGATTCCGAAGGGCCTGCTACCTCAACACCGTAGATATACTAGCTGCGACACCTCCGGAGACCCAGCCGTGCCTGAAGTTGGAATTTTGATCGTCGACGACGATTTCGCCAGCCAGAGCGCCTTGAAAAACATCCTCGATTCTGAAGGCTGGCGCGTCCGCATCGTCCCGCTCGTCGACCAAGCTCTCACCGAACTCGCCACCGGCTCCTGGAATCTGGTTATTGTGAACCTGGCGCTGGCCGACGTACGCGGGCCGCTCTTCGCCATCCTCAAGGAAGTGGCCGAAGCCGAGCCGGCCATTCCATCGATCGAGGGCCAGCCTGCGCCTATCCGCTTGCGGCCGCTGTTCCTGATCCCACAAGACCGCACCAAGGAGCTTCAGCCGATTCTGGAGCGCGAAGGACTTCCTTATTCGGTCAAGCCCTACCACCTGAACGATTTTCTCGAGAAAGTCAGCGAGTTGTTGGTCGAAGCCGGCGCCATCGCCGAGCCCATCCGCAGCATCGGCGGATTCAACGCCGGGATGCGCAAGCGCCGCAATTCGAAATCGGCACGCGACGGCCGCCGCGGCACCATGTTCGCAAGCCGCGAGGACTACCAGATGACCGACGAAGAAATGGTCGAATACGAGCGCGAAGAAGAGGAAGGCCGCAAGAGGCGCGAAAAAGAACTCGCTGATTTGAAGGACCGCGGCGGCCGCGCCTAGCCTCCGCTTAGGTTCGGATCGCCAGCACCGGCTCTAACCGTCCCAAACATCCCAGCAAGAAATGTGCAAGGAATCGTAACTCGTCCGTTCTCACTCTGACGCCCGCCTAGCCTCGTGCACTCATCCGTCGCGGACCGTCGAGGAGACATCATGCAAATCACCCAGCGGAAAATATTCGGGACCCTTCTCGTCACAATCGTGGTTCTAACCGGAGCAGCCCTCGCCGCCAGATTCAACTTCTGCGCCAGCGCTGCCGGAAGCGCCTCAGGCGGAGATCCACAGGTCGCGCAAAACGGTTGGCGCCTTGCGAATCCCGTATCGTACGAAAATCTCACCATCTTCCCGGTCCTCGCCGCGCGAGAGGTGGACACCAGCCAGTTCGCCACGCTCGACGAAGCACTGGCTTCGGGCGAGGCTGTCATCACCGAACAGGGCGCCGAAATGCGCCGTATGCGCGACGGCGCCGTCGTGCCGAACTACCAGCTTGGCCCGCAGGTCAACCAGCTCGTGCTGATCAATCGCGGCAAGCGTCCGCTGATTCTGCTCGCCGGCGAAGTCGTCTCCGGCGGCAAACAGGACCGCATCATCGGCAAGGACCGCATCGTGCCCATCGGCGCCGCTCCGCTGCCTCTCGACGTCTTCTGCGTC
>DATNKM010000007.1:0-11097 GCA_035603395.1 Candidatus Acidiferrales bacterium | reverse complement strand
GCGTCGGTGTATAGTATGCGCCCGCGAAAGCGAGCGTCCGCAGCAACGCGACGGAGAGTGATGCGTGCCTGGTGGTCGTCACGGTCTTCAAAACCGTCGCCCCGACACTCCGTGCCGGGGGGTAGGTTCGATTCCTACCCTCTCCGCCACCAATTAAAGTGCGAAGAAATACCAATAAAACAGGACCGTAGCTTTAGAACTGTAGAGAATAACAACCAAGATTCTGCATTGAATACCGCAATGCCGGAGGGAGCTTGTTCTTTTGAACTGGCAGTGACGACGAATCGATCCATTCCTAAACCATCCAAAAGAATTCCCGGTTCGCCCAAAGAGATTCCCTCCATGTCAACGTCGTTCACGGACTTGTCCGTATGGGAAACTCAGTACATCGATACATTCTTCATCGCCGCAACAGTTCTACGGGGGAAGTTCGGCCGCGACGGGTGAACCTGAGCACGTAGACAATCGCAGCGAGCGCACCGCTGAACCGACCGAAGAACACTGACACGAAACTGAATGGCGACGGCGGCGCCCGAAGTCGTAGTTAGGTGACATGAACGCCCATCGCTTTGCGAGCAACTCTGAGGGCAGCGGAAATCTCTTCCGTGTACCAGGTTTTTTCCCGCAGGTGGCGATCCCAATCCTTGTCAAGACGGTCAAAGGCGAAGCCATATCCGACCTCGGGCCCGCACTGCTCATGGGCGAACAGCACGACGCGCCTGTAGTTTCCGTCGATGCCGCCAGGATAGGCTAGCGCGCCATAGATTTCCCGCCGACCGAGCTGGTTGAATCTGACATAGTTTGTGCGGTCGGAACGAAACGGCGGCTGCGCTTGGTCGTAGATTTCAAAAAGCGCGTCGTCCGAACTCAGCGCGCGGCCGCAGAAATAGCAGTTGAGTGCAAGTTTCTTGGATACGGTCTTAGTAGGCATTGCTCCTCCCGTTCTCCTCGTTTACGCCGTTTTCATCGAGCGGTCAACACAAGTCCGCCGCTGAATCCAAATGCAAATCGCTTGGCCTACCGCAGTAACGCTCACCGCGACATGGTAGAATTCGTCACGGGGGATGCGATCAGCAACGGCTCGCCCGCATGTGTGCGACTACTTTGCTACTGGTCCTGTCCCATTTGGGTATGTTTTGCAGCCGCATCAACACAGGGGATTTCCGCAGATCAAAATGGCGGGCTGCAAACAAGAGACATATGGATGCTGGTGAATTCTGGTCGCGGCGTCTGGGACGGAGAATTCAATCCTACGCTCTCCGCCCAATTTCTGCTGGGTTGTGAGAACTCGCGAAGGATGGTGAACGCTCGTGGCAACCGCTGAACAAGTCTTGAAACTTACGTCGCTTTCGTCGTGCGCGGGCTGCGCATCGAAGCTCAGCCGGCAGTCGCTCACGGAAGTGTTGCGGCAGGTTCCGGTGCTGAAGGATCGCAATGTGCTCGTCGGCACCGCGACCGGGGACGATGCCGGCGTCTATCGTCTGGATTCCAAACGCGCACTGGTGCAGACCACCGATTTTTTTACGCCGATCGTGGACGATCCTTACTGGTACGGGCAGATTGCCGCGACGAATGCGCTGTCAGACGTCTACGCCATGGGCGGCCGGCCGCTGACAGCGCTGAACCTGGTGGGCATTCCCGCGGATCTGGTACCACTCGAAATGGTGAATCAAATCGTGCGGGGCGGAGCGGAGAAAATTCGAGAAGCGAAATGCGTGCTGATTGGCGGGCACACCATCAAGATTCCGGAGCCGATCTTCGGCTACGCGATCACCGGCATGGTTTCGCCGCGTAAAATGCTGACGAACTCGCGCGCGCGGCCCGGCGATCTGCTGGTGCTCACGAAACCGATCGGCACCGGAATTATCACCACGGGCATCAAGCGCGGCCTCACCACGCCGGAGCTTGAGCGCAAGGCAATCGAGTCGATGACGCATCTCAACACCGTAGGCGCCGAGGTGGCCGAACGCGGGTTGGTGCGCGCGGCTGTCGATATCACCGGTTTCGGCTTTGTGAGCCATTTGGGTGCGATGTGCGCGTCGAGCAAAGTGGGCGCCGAAATCAAAGCCGCGAGCGTGCCGGCGATTGCGAGCGAAGTGTTCGATCTGATCGCTGCCGGATCAATCCCGGGCGGCAGCCGCGACAATCTCGCTTACGCAAATGAATTTACGGACTGGGGCGAAGCTGGGCCGGTACAGAAAACATTGCTCACGGACGCTCAAACCAGCGGCGGGCTGCTTCTCTGCGTCCCGCGAAAAAACGAGAAGGCCGTGATGCGGCAGCTCGAGAAGGCAAAAACGCTCTGCGCGGCGGTAATCGGTAGCATCGTAAGCGCGACGAAGCCCCGCATACGGGTCCTTGCATGAAGCAGTCCCAGCTGCGCGCGATTCCCGCTGTCGAAAAGGTCCTGCAGGCTCTCGGCGACGCGGGATTGCCGCGCCCGATGGTTGTCGAGGTGGTGCGTCGGGAACTCGCGGCGCTGCGCAAGCAGAAATCCATTCCAGGATTTGACGCGGTGGTAGCCACGATTCGCGCCGCGCTGCGCGATTTAAGCTCCTCGCGCATCCGCCCGCTCATCAACGGCACCGGAATCGTAATCCATACGAATTTCGGACGGGCTCCTCTGGCCGAGCCGGTGATCGAAGCGATCTCGCGGATCGGCGCGAACTACAACAACCTGGAATACGGCCTCGCGGGGGGTAAGCGCGGTGGCCGGGCGGCCTATTTGGAGCAGAGCCTCGCGCTGCTGTGCGGCGCCCAAGCCGCGACCGTGGTGAATAACAACGCGGCTGCGCTGGTGCTGATCCTGCGCCATTTCTGCGGAAGCGGTGCGAGCGGCGCAACCTCCGCGCGGCCGAAAAACGAAGTGATCATCTCGCGCGGCGAACTGATTCAGATCGGCGGCGGCTTCCGCATTCCCGACATTCTCGAAACCAGCGGCGCCCGCCTGCACGAAGTGGGCACGACGAACAAAACCATGCTGCGCGACTACGCCCGTGCCATCAGCCGCGAGACCGCGATGATCCTGAAAGTACATCGCAGCAATTTTTTCATGGGGGGATTTGTCGAGTCACCGACACCCGAAGAAATCGGCAAGCTGGCCCGCGATGAGCGCGTGCCTTTCGTGGAAGACCTCGGCAGCGGCGCGATGATCGAAACCGCGACTACCGCCGGCCTCGAGCATGAGCCGACGCCGGCCGAGGTGATTCGCCGCGGCGTCGATCTCGTCTGTTTCAGCGGCGACAAGCTGCTGGGTGGTCCTCAGGCTGGAATTATCGCCGGCAAAGCGAAGCTAGTCGACGCGCTGAAGCGAGATCCATTTTTCCGCGCGCTGCGCTGCGACAAGCTGATCCTCACCGGGCTTGAGGCCACCGCGGACATTTATACGCGCGGCGAAACGAGCATCCCGGTGATCGAAATGCTCCGTGCCACGATCGCAGAGTTGAAGGAACGCGCCGAAAACATTCTCGACGGCATCGAAGGCTTGCCCGTGCGCGCGACGATCGGCACGGCCCAGGCGCAGGTCGGCGGCGGCACCCTGCCGCGCTCGGCGATTGAGTCCGTCACGCTGGATCTGATTCACCGTGCGCTGCCGCCCAAGGAACTTGCCGCCCGCCTGCGCGATCTGCCGATCCCGGTGATCGGCTACGTCGCTCGCGGCGCGGTGAGACTTGACCTGCGCACGATTTTCCGGCATCAGGACCACGAGCTGATTGCCGCGATTCGCGCTGTGTGCATTCAGCAATAGAGACTTCGCATGCCCGGACCCCGCCATTTCATTCTCGCCACCGCCGGCCACGTCGACCACGGCAAGAGCGCGCTGATCAAAGCGCTGACGGGAACCGATCCCGACCGCCTGCCGGAAGAAAAGCTGCGCGGCATCACCATCGATCTGGGTTTCGCGCATCTGGATTTGCGGGATCCGGCCGGCGCGGCGGCGCCGATCATTCTGGGCATCGTGGACGTGCCCGGCCACGAGGATTTCGTGAAGAATATGGTCGCCGGCGTCGGCTCGATCGATCTGGCGCTGCTGGTGGTGGCGGCCGATGATGGCTGGATGCCGCAGACGGAAGAACATTTGCAAATTCTCAGCTACCTCGGCGTCACGCGCGCCGTCGTCGCGCTCACGAAAATCGATTTGGCGCAGGACGAGCAGGCCGCGACGGCGGCCATCCGCGAGCGCCTCGCAGGCACGCCCTTCGCGGCGGCGGCGATTGTGTCCACTTCCGTCGTCGCCCCTCGCGGCCTGGATGATTTGAAAGCCGCGCTGGTGCGCACACTTGCCGATGCTCCGCCGCCCGCCGATATCGGAAAGCCCCGCCTGCCCGTCGATCGGGTATTCAAGCTGCAGGGCATCGGCACGGTGGTCACCGGCACGCTGAGCGGCGGCACACTGCGGCGCGGGCAGGGCGTTGCCGTGGAGCCGGCGGGAAAATCGGCGCGTGTCCGCAATGTTCAGTCGCACGGGCATGATGTGGAGGCGATTACGCCGGGTTCGCGCACCGCTCTAAATTTATCGCTGGACGCTGTGGAAGATATTCATCGCGGCGACGTGGTGACGCTCGCCGAATTCGCCGGGTCGAGCCGTGTGCTTGACGTGCTGATCGAGATTTCGCCGCGGGCGATGCACGCGATCAAGGACGGAGCGCGTGTTCACGCGCATCACGGCAGCAGTGCGGTTGCCGCTCGCGTGGCTTTTCGCAAGCGGGAATCCTTGGCTGCCGGCGAGCGCGCCATCGCGCAGCTTCGCCTCGAAGGTCCCGCGTTTGTATTTGCGGGCGACCGCTTCATCCTGCGCGACTGGACCGAGCGGATGACCCTTGGAGGCGGAATCGTCCTCGATCCAGACGGGAATCGAAAAGCGTTTCGCACGGAAGCGCGTGCAAAATTCCTCGCGGCTCGTGCGGCGTCGCCTACGGATGCGGGAGTCTTCGTCGGGTCGCTGGTGGTATACAGCGGCGCGACGCGGGCGCCGCAATTGCTCCGCAGATCGCGGTTCAGTGCCGCTGCGGTTTCCGAGGCCGTATCACGGCTCGCGAAGGACGGCGCCGTCATTGCCTCCGGCGAGTTACTCGTCGACGCGGCAGTCTGGCAGGCACTCGGCCGCAAAGCTGCGGAGGTCATCGACGCGCGCCACCGCGCGCATCCCGAGGAAGCCGGTTTGCCGCTCAACGATCTTCGCGCGGCGCTTCAGGACGATTTGCCGGTCGCTGAAATCTTTGAAGCGGTTGTTGCAGATTTGTGCATCAAGGATTTCGTCCGCGCAGGCACGGCGATCCGGCGTGTGTCGCATCGCCCGGCGCTTACGCCGCAGCTTCAGGTTGCCGGCGCAAAAATTCGCGCGATGATTTCCGCGAAGCCCCTTGATCCGCCCTCCCGAAAAGATCTCGCATCGGATGCCGCTTCGCAGCAGGCGCTGCGTTATCTGGTGCAGAGCGGCGAGCTTGTGGAAATCAACGTCGAAATCGTGATGAGCGCCGAAGCAGTGAAGCAAGCCACCACCATGGTTCGCGATTTCATCCGCAAACACGGACCGGCGACCACCAGCGATCTGCGTCAAATGCTCGGCAACAGCCGCCGCGTGGCGATTCCACTGCTTGAACGCCTGGATCGCGACGGGATCACCGTGCGCCAGGGCGATCAGCGCGCGTTGCGAGCGTAATCGGGCGCCCGCGAGACCGTGTCTCTGCCGCGACCGCACAAAAACGGCCCTTTCCAATCCGTGTGCTAGAATGGCCCGGCTGTGCAAAAGAACCTCCAAAATCTGTTCGATCTGCAGCACGTGGACGTTCGGCTCAACGATGTGCGCGCCCGTCTGGCGAAATTTCCGAAGAAGCTCACCGAATCCGATGCGCGAATCGCAGCCGCCAAGGCCATTCT
Source organism: Candidatus Acidiferrales bacterium (assembly GCA_035603395.1). Taxonomy (GTDB): domain Bacteria; phylum Acidobacteriota; class Terriglobia; order Acidiferrales; family UBA7541; genus Palsa-295. The sequence goes on along the minus strand of DATNKM010000007.1, from coordinate 5,217 downwards.
TGATACCAGCAAGGCCGCGCAGGTCGCCAATGTGAAGGACCGCAAGAAATACGAGCTGGACGTCGAAAGCTGGAAGGATCGCGTCCGCAAGTATCGCGACCAGACATCGCAGGTGAAGACCAACGAAGCCTATCGTGCGCTCCAGCACGAGGTGGACATGGCCGAACAGGAAATTGCGAAGGCCGAGGACCGGCTGCTCGAGCAAATGGTGGCGAGCGAGGAATACGACCGGCGAATCAAAGCCGCCGACGCCGCGCTGAAGGAGGTCGAGCAGACCGAGCGCGTGCAGCGTTCGACCGTCGAAGCCGATCGCGCGGCGGCGGAAAAGGAAATGTCCGAGCTGAACGCCGAACGCGCGCGGGCGGTCGCCGATGTGCCCGAGAATTTGCTCGATCATTACGATCGGATCGTGAAGAAGCATCACGGAGTGGCGTTGGCCGAGGTGCGCGACGAAAAATGCGGCGCCTGCGGCATGATCGTGCGCCCGCACGTGATTCAGGAAATGCGGCGCGCGGATAGCGGCCAGCTGTTCCACTGCGAAACCTGCACGCGCATCCTTTACTACATCGAGCCAAGCATCAGTTCTGCGTCGGCCGCGTCGGCTTCGCAGGCCGTAGCAGGCTCTTCGGGGTCCACTCCGCACGAAAGCTGAGTCCCGCGCACATGCGACCGAAAACTTCTCCGCCGGGGAGCGCGCGCTTGTTTTCCGAAGCGCACACTACGGCGCCTCCCGCTGGAATTCACATAGCGAATATCGATGGCGCTTCGCGCGGCAATCCGGGTCCGGCGGCCTACGCCGTGGTGATTCGGGACGCTGACGGCAAACTCGTGCTGGAGCTTGCGAAGAAATTTGGGCGCGACACGAATAATGTGGCCGAATACTACGGGCTGCTCGCCGCGCTCGATTTCGCCACCACGCACGGGATCACCGCGCTGCGCATCCGGAGCGATTCTGAGCTGCTGGTGCGCCAGATGCAGGGGCGCTACAAGGTCAAAAGTGAAGACTTGAAGCCACTGCACGAACGCGCGTCGATTCTTTCGCGGCAACTGAAATACTTCGTCATCGAGCACGTGCGCCGCGAACAGAATCGCGATGCCGATGCGCTTGCGAACGTCGCGCTCGATTCCGGGCCGGTAACTTCCGCGGCGCTCGAAGTGAAGCGTGAAGCCCCAAACGCGGCGGTCGAGCGCAAAGCTTCCGCACCACGCGCCCGCCAAATCCGCGCCCGGTACGTAAACGGGGTGCTGGTTTCGAACGAGCCGCTCGAACTCCCCGAGGGTACCGAGCTGATGTTAGATGTGCATGGCACGACTCGAGACGCCTAGCCTGGGATGCGCCTACGGCCGGGGGAGAACTAAGCGGCGGCGGGCTGCTTTAAAACGTAAGAGGTATACAACGTATCTCGCTGGGCTGGGATATAGCCCGCGTCGGAAATGATTCGCCGCAATTCCTCTTCGTTCGTGCGATTCCGCACGCCGGCTGCGTAAACCACGTTTTCCTCAATCAAAATGCTGCCTACGTCGTCGGCGCCGAACTGCAATCCGACTTGGCAAATTTTGATTCCGGGCGTGAGCCAGCTCGACTGGATGTGGTCGATGTTGTCGAGATAAAGCCGGCTGATCGCCAGCGTCTTCAAATAATCGAACGCCGTAGCCTCCGGCACTTTCTTCCCGAGCGGCGTGTTATCGGGCGCGAAAATCCACGGAATGAACGCCGTGAAGCCGCCACCCCCCTGGTCCTGGATCTGCCGGATTTTCTCCAGATGATTCACGCGATGCCGGTATTCCTCGCCGCAACCGAACATCATCGTGGCGGTGGTGCGCATGCCGAGCTTGTGCGCCTCGCGATGCACGGTTTCCCACTCCTCGGATTTGCATTTCAGCCGCGCGATGCGGCCGCGCACTTCGTCGTCCAGAATTTCCGCTCCGCCGCCCGGAATCGAAACCAGCCCCGCGTCGCGCAGCCGGATGATTGTCTCGCGAATCGAAAGCCCGGAAACCTCCGCGATGCAGGTGATCTCCGGAGCCGAAAAGCAGTGCAGGTGTACTTGCGGAAATCGCTCGTTGATCGAGCGCAGCATGTTTTCGTAAAACTCGATCTGCAAATCCGGATGCAGCCCGCCCTGCAGCAGGACGCCCGTCCCTCCCAGCTCGATCATTTCCCGAATTTTTTCGTAGATCGATTCCAGCGGCAGGATGTAACCGTCTTTTGCGCCCAGCGGCCGGTAGAAAGCGCAGAACGAACAATACTCCGTGCAAAAATTGGTGTAATTGATGTTGCGATCGATCTGATAGGTGGCGACTCGAGGGTCGGTCTTTTGGCGGCGCACTTCGTTCGCCGCCATGCCGATGCCGATCAGGTCATCGGACTCGAATAGGTCGAGGGCTTGTTTTGCGCTGATTCCCATGATCTCTATGCGCCTTGTGTTGTGGTCGAACGCGCCGCTGCCTGCGGAAATTCCAGCGGCTTATTCCGCGGGATCAGCCCCGCCGCTGCGGCCTTCTCGAAATAAAGCTGCAAGCCCGCCAGGTTCTCTTCGTCCAAATCGAAATGAATGTTCTCGGTCAGATATCGCTCTAGCGCGCGTGGCGGCAAGTCCAGCTTGATCGATGCGGCTTCGGAGATCTCGCGCACACGCTCGAGTCCGAATTGCTTCGACGCCGTAAAATCGGCCAGCACCTCCGGCGTCACCGCGTCGCGCCGGCCCACCCACATCGCCAGTACAGCCGGCTTGCCGGTCAGTTCTCGCCACTGGTGGATCACGTCGTAAACGTAAAGCGTCTCGAACCCCGGCACGGGCATCTCGTCCGGATCGCCCTGGCAGCACTGCTCGCCGCTGGGAGATTTTCCCGCCACCGCTTCCATTTTCAGCGAAATGCGCAGAGCCGGGTCGCCGATCACCAGTGCCGCGTCCGATTCGCGCAGCATCTCGCTCGGATCCGGCGCCGCCTCCACAAATTCCGGCGCAATCCTCCAGTGTTCACGCGCGAGAATCTTCACCAGACCAATCGTGCTCCGTGAGCTGGTATCCAGCGCTATACGTTTCGCCAGCTCGATCGGCTTCTTTGCCACCACCAGCAGGCTGCGCACCTCGTGCTTCGATGCGATCGCCATTCCTGGCAGCGCTACCACTCCATCCATGCGCTGATATTCGATCGTAGGGATGATGCCTACGTCGGCATCGCCGCGGCGAAGCTCCTCGGCGCACTGCGAAGGCACCGTGAACGACAGGTCGTACTTGCCCGCCAGCGGGCCGTCCGTAAAACTCCACACGAGCGGCGCCGCGTTGAGATACTCGACGATCGATACGCGCAGTTTCTTCAAAGTTCAGCCATAGGGGATCCCACTTGAAACGCCGTAATTTTAGCACATCCCGAAGGCAGGCATTTCCTGAGGAAGCGCGGGCCCAAGCAGTCCGCGAATATCCCCTCACACCCACTCGCGATCCAGCGCTGGTTCTAATTCACGAGACGCACGATAGCGATGATGATTGCCAGAATCGCAGCTTGCATCAGGCAACCGGCCAGCGCTAGCACTTCCCATCCCATGTCGGACGCGCTTTCGTGCCACTTCTTGGTTCCGATCTCCATGGCGCCCTCCACCTACTTTGATGCGCAGGCGCGAATGCAGAGCCACCCACCGCCCGCGAATCAATGGATGTCCTCATTACTCGTGACGATCCGGAGTATCCGGGCCGGTTCCGCGAGATCTATGACCCGCCGCAGCCCCTGTATGTGCACGGAAACATTGAGCTTCTAAACCACCACGCGATTTCCGTGGTCGGCGCGCGTCGCCCGACCCCCCACGGGAATCAAATGGCTCGGCGTATCTCGAAGGACCTGGCCGAGCGCGGCGCCAACCGGATCATTGTGGGGATGGCGCTCGGGGTTGTGATCGGGGAAGGGGCGCAGTATTCTGGCTCTCTGATTACCACCCGGCTGCCCATGGGGTGTGGCCGCGAGGTGGCGGGTACGTGACCCAACCTCCCAGCTTTGGACCGAGCCTGCTGATCAAGCAGGGCGTCAAATGGATAACCCTTGCGGAGGATGTCGTCGAGGGGGGTTCCGACTTCCGTCCGCGCCGAGCTGATCCCGGTCGAGTCCGTGTCGCACGAGGAACGTGCATGGGCTTTTGAGCATTGAAGAGGCTAGGCACGGGGATGATTGAGTGGAGAATTCGGGTTTGACATCATCAGAGGTGCTGGCGGCCTGTTTGACATGGAGCTCCGCGGCGTGATACGCCAGTTGCCTGGTAAGCAATTCCTGAAAGTCCTGTTGTAATTATCATAGGGACAGCAGGTTAGGATGGGAGCGCGCGAGTTACCGGGAACACCGGGGTTGCGGACGGCTGAATTTCGATCAAGACTGTTCCATGCGGAACCGTCGATACAGGGACGAATAGAACAGAATGGCAAGATCACTCGTTATCGTCGAGTCGCCGGCCAAGGCCAAGACGATCAATAAATACCTGGGCCGGAATTACACCGTGAAGGCTTCCTACGGGCACGTGATGGACCTGCCCAAGAAGACCATCGGTATTCTTCTGCCCGGCGAACAGAATGGCAAAAAGAAGTCCAAGAGGAAGACGAAGGGCAAAGGCAAGGCTGTGGTCGAGAAGAAGCCGGTGAAGCAAGTACCGGTTACCGCCGAAAACATCTTCGAGCCGACCTACGAGGTCATCCCGACCAAGCTGAAGGTGATTGGGGACCTGCAGAAGGCCGCCTCGACCGCCGAAGCCATCTACCTGGCGGGCGACCCGGACCGCGAAGGTGAAGCGATTTGCTACCACCTCGAGGAAATCCTCAGCAACCCGCGCAAATACACCAAAGTCGTTGCCGAAAAGACCGCGGAAATCGCCGCGGAGGCCGATGCCGAGTCCGAGAAAAACGGCAAGGATGGCGACAAGCCCACCGCGAGCGCCAAGACAACGAAGAAAGCCGTCGTCCAGACACTCGCTCGCACGACTGCGCCCAAGATTTATCGCGTGATGTTCAACGAAATCACGCAGAAGGCAATCAAAGCCGCCTTCGAGCATCCCACGCAGGTAAACGTGAACCTGGTCGACGCGCAGCAGGCCCGCCGCGTCCTCGACCGGCTGGTCGGCTACAAGGTTTCGCCGATCCTGTGGGACAAAGTTCGCCGAGGTCTTTCCGCTGGGCGCGTTCAGACGGTCGCGCTCCGTTTGATCGTCGAGCGCGAAAAGGAAGTCCGGGCGTT
>DATNKM010000005.1:0-7569 GCA_035603395.1 Candidatus Acidiferrales bacterium | reverse complement strand
CTTCTTCGTGCCCAGCAAATGCCGTTTGCCGGAGCGCCACCGCATAATCTTGCCGGTCGACGTCAGCTTGAATCGCTTGGCCGCGCCGCGATGCGTCTTCAACTTCATTTTCTTGTTCTTCTTCACAATTCCCTCTTCGATCTGAAAGCTGTCGCCCGGCTCCTACGCGCCGGCCGCGGGTTGCGACGGTCGCGTAGGTGCCGCGCCCCCGCCCTTTTTCGGCGCCAGCAGTGCCAGCAGGATGTTCGCTTCCATCCTCGGACCGAATTCCACCAGCGCGTGGTCCGTAATTTCCTTCAGCAGGCGTTCCATCTTCGCGCGGCCCACATCCTGGTGCGCCATTTCCCGGCCGCGATGGAAAATCATCGCCTTTACTTTGTGTCCTTCGCCCAGGAACCGGATGATCTGGTTCTTGCGCACCTGGAAATCATGCTCCGCCGTCGATGGCCGAAACTTCACTTCCTTTATATGCGAGCTTTTCTGGTGCCGCTTCGCTTCGTGGGCTTTCTTGCTCTGTTCGTATTGGAACTTGCCGTAGTCCACCAGTTTGCAGACCGGCGGCACGGCGTTCGGCGAAATCTCGACGACATCCAGGCCGGCATCCCTCGCCGCCTTCATTGCGTCGAACAGGGACATCACGCCCAGCTGATTCCCCGCTTCATCCACCACGCGTACTTCCCGAGCGCGTATGCGTTCGTTGACCCGAAGGCCAGGAGGACCACCACGTTCCGCGATAAAACCACCTCCGGGGCGAGAAATCCAGTTTCAGCGCCCGATTGTCAGCCGCCCCGCGTACTAGAACACTGCCATGGAGCGACAGGCCAGAAAGTATAGCACGCTGACGCCGCCCAGCCGCAATAGCGGATGTCTTTGCCGCTCTGGCGCTCAGGGCTTCGGTTGGGGCACGGCGGCGCAGGCGTCCAAGGCCTTGTGCGTGGCGTTGGCCCACTGGGGAAAAGCGCGGGATTCGACGTACTCCATCACTTCGGAATCGCCGCCTCCGATCGATTCATTGAACTGGTACATGATCGGGTGCTCGTCCTCGGCATCATCGTCGCGCGGGCGGACGAACGTGATGTTTTCAAAAGCCTTGTACTGCTCGGCCACCGCCGGACACTGCTGCGGGGTGAAATTCCAGACCCGAACCTCTAGATCCTGTTTCAGCCGATCGTAGGATCGAGCAGGATCTTTCGCGTGCAGCGCCACGAGTTGCTGGTACAGCGGGGCGCCCTGCGCTTCGCGAAGAATCCCGCGCATCGCGCGCGGATTGTCGGTGTTCTCGATCACCACGGAGAATTCCGGCAGGTCGTTCACGCCGTCGCGATGCGCGCGCGCGGCGATGAAGTCGCCCTCGGCGTGCTTGATCGGGAAAAACTCGTCGAACGCAGCGACGAAATTCTTGTCCGCCCAGCTGTGATCGTCCGACGACTGTGGCCGCGCGGGCCAATCGAGCAGCGCCACGCCAGCGAGCAGTGCAGCGATTTGCGCGGCAGCGGAAATTTTCGTCGGGCGCATCGGAATCCGGCTATTGAATCGCGTGCGTATCGACTTCCGCGCGCAGGTCCGCGATGAATTGGTCGACCGGGCGCGGGCCGAGGTCGCCTTTGGCGCGGTGGCGCACGCCAACCGTGCCAGCCTCGGCCTCTCTGCCGCCGAGAACCAGCATGTAGGGAATCTTCTGCAGCTGCGCGTCGCGAATCTTGCCCTGCAGCTTCTCGTTGCGGTCGTCGAGATGGACGCGGAAGCCGGCATCCTTCATCTGCTGCGTAATCTTGCGCGCGTAATCGATGGTTTTTTCACTCAGCGGCAGCACGGAAACCTGCACCGGCGCGAGCCACGCGGGAAACGCCCCCGCATAATGCTCGATCAGCACGCCGAAAAATCGCTCCACCGATCCCCACAGCGCCCGATGCACCATCAGGGGCCGGTGCCGCGCGCCATCTTCGCCCACGTAGGCAAGCTCGAATCGGCTCGGCAGATTGAAATCGAACTGCACGGTGGTGAGCTGCCACGGCCGCCCGATCGCATCGACCAGCTTCACGTCGATCTTCGGCCCGTAGAAAGCCGCTTCGCCCGGAATATATTTGTACGGTACGTTCAGGTTCTCGAGCGCCCGAGTCAGCGTGTCCTCGGCGCGTTTCCAATCCGCGGGAGTGCCGGCATAAATCTCCGGATGCGCCGAATCGCCCCCGGACAGCTCCACCACGTATTCGTTGAACCCGAAAACGCGCAGCACCTCCCATGCAAACTCGACGCAATCCTGGATTTCCTTTTCGATCTGTTCCGGAGTGCAGAAAATGTGCGCGTCGTCCTGCGTAAAGCCGCGCACGCGCATCAGCCCGTGCAGCACGCCCGACCGCTCGTAGCGATAGACGGTCCCAAGCTCCGCCAGCCGCACCGGCAGCTCGCGATAGCTGCGCAAGTGCGATTTGAAAATTAAAACGTGGCCCGGGCAGTTCATGGGCTTCAGCTGGTACTCGGCTTTTTCCACTTCGACCGGACCGAACATATTTTCCCGATAGAAAATCGCGTGGCCGCTAGTCTTCCATAGATCGAGCCGCATGATGTGTGGCGTGTAGACCATCTCGTAGCCGTGGCGAACGAGCTCGTTCTTAAGCCAATCTTCCATGACACGGCGAATCGCCGCGCCCTTCGGATGCCAGAAAATCAGTCCGGGCCCGGCCTCGTCCTGAATGCTGAAAAGATCAAGCTCCGTGCCCAGCCGCCGGTGATCACGCCGCTTCGCTTCCTCGAGCTTGTGCAGGTATTCATCCAGCTCCTTCTGCTCCACGAAACACGCACCGTAAATCCGCTGCATCTGGGGATTTTTTTCGTCGCCCTTCCAGTAGGCGCCCGCCACGTTCATCAATTTGAATGCCTTGATGCGCCCGGTCGAGGGAATGTGCGGGCCACGACAGAAGTCGATGAATTTCCCGGTGGTGTAAAAAGAAACCAGCGGTTCGACGGCCTTTTCCTCCACCAGCTCGCATTTGAATTGCTGGTTCGACTTGCGGTAAAGCTCCAGCGCCTCGGACTTCGGAATCAGCTTCCGCTCGTTTGGCACGTCGCGCGCCGCAATCTCGCGCATCTTCGCCTCGATTTTTTCGAGGTCGTCGGGAGTAAACGGCTGCTCGCGCACGAATTCGTAAAAGAATCCGGTGTCGATCGGCGGTCCGACGCCAAGTTTTACGTCGGGATAAAGCTCCAGCACCGCCGCGGCGAGCAGGTGCGCAGCGGAATGGCGGAACACCTGCACCGCGTCGGGATCCTTCGCGGTCAGGATCGAAAGTTTTACGTTGTGATCCAGCGGCTTCGACAAATCGGTAAGCTCGCCATCAACCCGCGCGACCAGCGCGTCCTTCGCGAGCCGCGGCCCGATCTGCGCGGCCACCTGCGCAGACGAAGTCCCGCTCGGCACTTCGCGTGTTGATCCATCCGGAAGCGTGATTTGAATGTTTTCCATGTCGTTTTTCGGGTGCCAATTACCGTAGCATGATCGGCTCGTCTTTTCATCCGCTTGTTCCTGCGTGCGATTTGACCGCCGCACCGGCAGGCCAGGAAATAATCGGCGGCGATTAGCGTGGGTGCGTGCGATACTTCCGGTGCAGTTCTGAGGAGACGACGAAATGGCGAAGAATCGATTGAAGACCGCAGCCAAGAAAATTGGCGCAGCCATCGGCAAGGCGGACCGCACCGCCCACAAAGTGGCCAAGGCCGGAGTGATGGCCAAGGGCGAGCTTGAGGACATTTCAAAGCAGGTCGACGCCCTGAAAAAGCAGCTCGTCAAGACCACGAAGAAGCTGAAGAAGGCGCTGGCCTAACGCGCCCCTCGAAGCACCACGCCCGGGCGGGTGTCTTCGTCGAGTTCTGAGCGGCAGGCCGCCCAACTTACGATGGCTCAGTCCGGGCCGGCGGCCAATGCCTTCGAAGAAATGTACGCCGTGAAGGCTGTTCCTGGAGCGATCACGGCATCCTTGCCATGCTTCAGCACGGTCAGAAATCCCGCATAAGGAATCAAGATCGCCGCGTTCGGCGGTTTTGCCTCGCCTTCCAACGTAGCGCCTCCCCGCAATTGGATCACTTTGCCGTTCGCGTTCAGTGATTCCGCTTCAAAGGTAACCACCCCCGGCGCACCGCCGATTCCCGTTTTGTCCACTGCCGTAACAATGGCTGTGGCCGAAGATCCTTTGCTCGCCACGGTCAGGTCCCCAACCTTCAGCTCGTCAGCGAGCGTCAAAGAGATCTTGTCTCCGACCGACGCGGTTTTCGAGCTGACGCTCGAGCTGAACACCAGCGGCACGGGGATATGCCGGCGAATCTGTTCCGTCCCGGTAGGCGCCGCCGCAGGCAAATTCTGCGTCGCTGGCGTGTTGAACGTGTACCGAGCGCTGGCAACGATACTCCGCTGATAATACGGCGCAATCGCGATGGCCTGCAGCGTCGTGGTCGAGTTGATTGTCACCGGGCCGCGATATCGCGACGAGGACTTGGTCGGAGTCCAGCCATCGGTCGTGTAATAAATGATTGCGCCCCGGGTCGAGTCCGTGATCTTTACCGTTTCTGGCCGCAAGTACTTTCCCTGTTTCAGCGAAAATTTGGGCTTGGCCGCCAAGGCAGGCGCAGGAACAGGAGCAGCCGGTGGGTCCGCGGCGTTTTGTGCGTCGATTTCGCTCTGAGTCTGTTGCATGAATTGCTGCATTTGCTGACTCGCCTGCAGCGCGTCCGCCTGGGCCTGGGCGGTGGCTTGCTGGGCGGCCAGCGCGGAGGCATCATCCTGGGCCTGCGCGAGAGTAGCGCTGAGTGCGAGTATCAAGGCTATTAAGGGAGTTCGCATGTAATTCTTCCCTACAACTGTGACGTGCAGTTGGGGCAGGCGGTTGCGGCGACGAGGAGCGCGACGGATCGACTGAGAAACGAAGGGAACCAGCTATACTGCCCAGCATGATTCGCGGATGGGGGCTCCTGATGATCGCCTGTGTCGTGGCTTGTGGTCCGGGTGTCCTCTCGGCGCAGTCGTGCGAGAAACTCGCAAATATTTCGTTACCGCTGGTGACGATCACCATCGCGCAGTCTGTTGCCGGCGGCAAGTTCGCGCCCAGCGGCAGCACCGATGCATTTTCCGGCTTGCCTTCTTTTTGCCGCGTCGTCGCGAATCTGAAGCCCACCTCCGATTCCGATATCCACGCCGAGATATGGCTCCCGCTCACCGGCTGGAACGGCAGATACATGGCTGTGGGTAGCGGCGGCTGGGGCGGTTACTTCTCCTACGATCAGATGGCGGAGGCGCTCCAGCGCGGCTACGCCACCAGCGCTACGGACGACGGCAATTCCACGCGCGGCAGCGGAAAATTCGTCATGGGCCATCCCGAAAAATTCATCGACTACGCCTACCGCGCCGAACACGAAACAACCGTCGAAGCCAAAATTCTCCTCAGGGCCTTCTACGGGCGCGATGCCCGCTATTCCTACTGGAACGGCTGCTCCGGCGGAGGCCGCGAAGGACTGCTTCAGGCCTACCGTTATCCCGACGAATTCGACGGCATCGTCGCCGGCGATCCGGCCAACGTGCGCCGCAACGCCTGGGCGCTCTGGCTCGCGAATCAAACTTTCAAGGACCCCGCTGCGGTGATCCCGCCGGCGAAATATCCGATGGTCCATCGCGTGGTGCTCGACGCGTGCGATGCGATCGACGGGTTGAAAGACGGCCTGATCGAGTCGCCCGAAAAGTGCGAGCCGGATTTCAAAAAGGTCGAATGTAAGGGCGCGGACGCAGCGGATTGCCTCACCGCGCGCCAGGTGCAATCCGCGCAAACGATCACGAGTCCGGCGACGGATGCGGCCGGCCACGTCTATTTTCCGCGCCTCGAGCCCGGCACGGAGCTCGCCTGGGCGCGCTTAGCCGGCGGTCCCGAACCCGCGCCGCTTTTCTGGGATCAGTTCCGCTATGTGGCTTACAACGATCCGAACTGGGATTGGCGCAGCTTCGATCTCGCGCGCGATGCCGCGAAGGCGAACGACGCGAATCGAGACATCGATGAGCTCAATCCGCACCTCGCGCCATTCGCGAAACGCGGCGGCAAGCTCATGATCTATCACGGATGGGCGGACCAGCAGGTCGCGCCCGGCTCGAGCGTGGAATTCTTCAAGTCGGCGGCGCAAGCGAGCGGAAACCCTGCGGCAGCTGCGAACTGGATCCGCCTTTTCATGGTTCCCGGAATGGGGCATTGCGGCGGCGGCGAAGGCCCCGACACATTCGACAAAATCAGCGTGATCGAAGCATGGGTTGAAAACGGCAAACCGCCGGTGCGCATCATCGCCGCGCACGAAACAGGCGGAAAAGTCGATCGCACGCGTCCGCTATGTCCTTACCCGCAAATCGCCCGCTACAACGGCAGCGGCAGCATCGACGATGCCTCAAATTTCAGGTGCAGCGCGCAGTAGCCTCGGATCGCCAATCTCCTGATGGGCATCTTTTTCTTCACCGTCATCCTGAGCGAGGTCGAAGGATCTCTGTTCGTGTGACCGCGTCGCTGCGCACCACGTCCGGGAACAATCTCGGCCGCGGCCAATTTCAAAAGTACAGCTCACCTGCACCCGTACAAACGAAGCGAGCTCTGGCGCAGAGAGAGCATCAGCCAAGGCGCAAAGGAAGACGCCAAACCGCTGGATTAAGGTGGCGAAATCTGGCCGTGCAACGGGTCAGCGCCAATCGTCCCAACCAGTTCATCAAGGTAGGCCGCCGAACTGACGCGATCGAGTTGCCCACGAGCCAGCGCAGCGCGGCTTTCAAAATCGATGTCATCCTGCGGCGGAAATTCCTGCTGCGCCGCACGAAACTGCTCCAGCGCGCGAACGTGCCGCAGCCAAAGCGCAATATCGCGCTGCTGCTTGGTGCGCAGCCGCTCGGCGTACCAGTCGCTGGCAAGCAGCGCATCGCGCGTGAACATCGCGCGCACTTCCGGGTGCTCCACTCCCATTCCGTAATACGAACCGTGCGCCATGATTTCCAGTAGCGCGCGCAACGGCAGGCAGGCCGCTTCGAAGCTGCCGTCCTCGAAATAATTCAGTGCCACGCGGCGCTGCGATTCCACGATCGCGTCCACCCCCGCCGCATACATCGCGGCATCCTGCAATTCCGGCCGCAGCATCTCGATGGGGAACACGGAATCAGGCGTTTCAAAAATGCGGCCCAGGTAGTGATCGACAAACGCCATCGTGATCCGATAGCCTAGCCGGCTCGCCAGCACCACGCGCCCCTCGAACGCGAAATCCTCGATTTTTTCCAGGAAGCCACCGTCGATCAGGAAACGCGGATCGCGTTCGTGCGTGCGCATCCGGCACCAGATTTCAGGGACCAGCAGGCTGATGTCGTGATCCACGCGAAAATGCGGACCCACGTATCCGGCAGAGGTCGTGAAGCCCGTGTCGCTGGTCAGAATCGCGGAGACAAGCGCGTTGTTCAAATCCACCACTGGCCAGAGCGCGTTGAACGGCCCTTTCGTCAGCGCGCCTTCGCTGCCGAAACCGGTGGTTGCGGGAGATTTTCCGGTGAGGCTCGAGATGCACTCC
>DATNKM010000119.1:0-20398 GCA_035603395.1 Candidatus Acidiferrales bacterium | reverse complement strand
GTGATATCACCGGTTACATCGACAATCGAGGCGTTGTCAACTTGACGCGTGGATATGTTCATCCGCTGGGCACCCTTTAGCGCAGGAGTGTTTTGCCAGAGATTGAGAGCTTATGCAACCCTTTTCGAGCTGCGTAGTAGGAGCAACAAACGCGTGCCCGAGCGGCATACGCTCGAGAGACGGCGAACTTCAGGCGAAGTTGGAGTGCGCAAAGCGCTTAGCCGCGATGATCGAGGGGTATATAACTGCGCAAATCGTAGCCCAGATACACCTGCCGGGGCCGTGAGATTTTCTGTTCGTGATCCAGCAACATTTCTTCCCACTGCGCGATCCACCCGGACGTACGCGGAATCGCAAACAGGACGGGGAACATCGTCGACGGGAATCCCATCGACTGATAGATGAGGCCGGTATAGAAGTCCACGTTCGGATAGAGGCGGCGCGAGACGAAGTATTCATCCTCGAGCGCAATGCGTTCGCATTCGAGCGCGATATCAATCAGCGGATTGCGGCCCATCACGTCGAACACCTCGTAAGCGACTCGCTTCACGATCTTGGCGCGCGGATCGTAGTTCTTGTAGACGCGGTGACCGAAGCCCATGAGCAGCTTTTCGCCGGCCTTCACGCTCTTCACGTAGGCCGGTACGTTTTTCACGTCGCCGATTTCGACCAGCATTCGCAGCACGGCCTCATTCGCTCCGCCGTGAAGGGGGCCATACAGCGCCGCCGTGGCGGCGGCCGTGGCGGAGTACGGATCGACGTGCGAGCTGCCAACGCCACGCATGGCCGTGGACGAACAGTTCTGCTCGTGATCGGCGTGCAGGATGAACAGGACGTCGAGCGCGCGCTCTAGCGTCGGATTCGGCCGATATTGCAGCTCGGTGGTGCGAAAGAGCATGTTCAGGAAATTGCCGCAGTAGCTCAGTTCGTTATCCGGATAGGCGAACGGCATGCCGAGGCAGTGCCGGTACGCGAAGGCCGCGACCGTGGGCATCTTGCCAATCAGGCGGTAGGTTTGCTTCAGGCGCGAGTCTTTGTTGAAAATGTCTTTCGCGTCGGGATAGAACGTCGAAAGCGCGGCGATGGTCGAAATCAACATGCCCATCGGGTGCGCGTCGTAATGAAATCCGTCGAGAAATTTCTTGATGCTCTCGTGAATAAAGGTGTGGTGCGTGATGTGGTAATTCCAATCCTTCAGTTGTGCTTTCGTGGGAAGCTCGCCGTAAAGAATCAGGTAGGCCGTTTCTGTGTAGGAGCTTTTTTCCGCCAGCTCTTCGATCGAATAACCCCGGTAGCGCAGGATTCCCTTGTCGCCGTCGATGAAAGTGATCTTGCTGGCGCACGAAGCCGTATTGGCGAACGCCGGGTCGTACGTCATCATTCCGAAATCGGAGTCGTGCAGCTTGATCTGCCGCAAATCGATGGGACGGATCGTGTCGTTCTTGATCGGGATTTCGTATTTCTTCCCGGTGCGATTGTCGGTGATGGAAAGCGTGTCGCGATGCTCGCCGGCAGGCACATCACGGGGGGCAAGCGGCGCTGATTTGGTGGGATTCATTCCCTGACCTCATCTGGATACGGAAAACGTGTGTTCGCGCTCAGTTTACAACAACAATGTACACCAAAAAAGTCGCGCACGCGAACGCGTTTGCCACCCGAATTGCAAATTCCTGAAGAAGCGCGCCCATACGCATTCGTATGGATCAATCGATGCGCAGTTTGCGCGGTGATATCGACGACAGGGCGGCATCCGCCACGCCGTTGTGAGGTTGCGGCACTATAGCGACGGCGCCAGCTCGCGTTCCTCGGCGAACGCGGCACGGTTGCGCCCCGCCTCCTTGGCGCGATAGAGGGCCTGGTCCGCCAAACGGAGTAGAGTCCCTGGATCGAGCGCGTTGCCGCTGCTGATCGAGACTCCACAGCTTGCCGTCACGGATATGCTACATCCTGCGGTTTCAACGGGTGTAGACCGGATGGCTGACAAGATTCGATCCGACAGCGCTGCCGCCCCCGAACGGCCGCAGGACGATGCAACAATCACGAACTCCTCGCCGCCATAGCGACCTACGGTATCGTATGGACGTACACAGCTTGCCATACGCCGCGCAACTTCCTTCAATACGGCGTCTCCCGTCGGATGGCCGTGGCTGTCGTTGACGCTTTTGAAATGGTCGACATCGAGTACGATAATCGCGAAATTTCCGGCCGTGCGAAGATGCCGTGAATGCTCGCCCTCGATGGCCTCGATGATCATGCGGCGATTGACCAGGCCGGTCAGCTCGTCATGCGTTGCGCGGTAGAGCAACTCCTCGTGGGCCTGAATCAAGCCGGTCTGCAGTTCTAGAATTCTCTGGCCCACCTGTAGGCGCGCGCGAAGCTCGGCGGCGTGAAATGGTTTCGTGAGATAGTCGTCGGCTCCGGATTCCAAACCCTGCAGCAGATCGTCTTTCTTGCTCCGCCCGGTGAGCAGAAGCACGTAGACGTAGGGACGCGCTGGAAGTGCGCGCAGGCTTGCGCAGACCTGCAGTCCGTCCTTGCCCGGCATCATCCAGTCGAGTATCGCGAGCGTGGGCGCGTCGTCGCTTTCCAGAATGCGCAATGCATCGATGCCGTCGGCGGCGGCGATGACTTCGTATCCCCACTTTTCCAAAAATAGCTGGAGCATACGACGGGAGACAGGATCGTCTTCGGCGATGAGAATGCGGCGCGGCGTGGTTTTCTGGATGGTCATCTCATTTTTCGTTTAGCGCGTCACCTTGCGGCAGAGCGCGTCGATTTCCGGAAGAACCAGGGCGACTTCGCTGGCCAGTTTCGCGATCGATTCATCCGCTTGCCCCATCTGGCCGTTGCGCGCCTGGGTCTCGAGAGCGAGCGCGGCTTCGGTGACTCTCATGGCGGCGACGTTCGACGCCGCGCCCCTCAACGTGTGCGCCAGCCGTTCAAGCAACGGGAGGTCGCCCGCTGCGTGCGCGCGGCGAATTGATTCGATGAGGCCGGGGCACTCCTGCGCAAAGAGTTGCGCAATATCGTCGAAGAGCTCGCGGTCGCCCTCGACTCGTTCGAGCGCCAGAGTGAGATCGATCCCGGGCAATCCAGAACGGACATTGTCAACCGGGGTGGGGGATGGGGTCGGCTCGGGATCGGGCGCACTCGGATGGGTCGTAGTGGCTCGGTCCATGGCGGCCAGCAGATCCTCCAGTCGTATGGGCTTGGTCACGTAGTCGTCCGCGCCCGCAGCAAGGCATCGCTCCCGGTCGCCCTTCATGGCGTGGGCCGTCAAGGCGACGATCGGTAGATGCGTAGGGCCGCCTTGCTCCTTCGCGCGGATGGCGTGGATGGCCTCGAGGCCGTCCATCACTGGCATCTGTATATCCATCAACACCAAATCGACATTTTCGCGCTCCAAGGCGTTGATGGCCTGGCGGCCGTTCTCCGCGACGATCACGGTGTGGCCACGCTTTTCCAGGAGCCCGACCGTGAGCTTTCGATTTACGGCGTTGTCCTCGGCGAGAAGTATCCTCAGCTTCTTTCTCGCCGGCTGCGGCGCGCTTCGGATCGTCCGGGGCGCCTGTTGCGGCGCAGCAGATTTGGAGACCACTGCGAGCACGGCGTCCAGCAGTTCGGAAGGCTGTATCGGTTTCGCCAAATGACCGCCGATCCCAAGTTCGCGGCACCGCGCCGCTTCGCCCTGCCCGATGCTGGAGCTCAGGACCAGGATCGCGACACCTCCGAAATCGGAGCTCCGCCGGATCGTCTCGCACAGCTCGAACCCGTTCATGTGCGGCATCTGCATGTCGGTGATCACCAACCGCACCGGTGAACCCGCTAGTTGGGCGCGGCCGAGCGCGATCAGCGCCGCGCGCGCGTCGACGGCCGCGGTGGGCTTCATTCCCCACGCGGACAGCATTTCGGTGAGGATCAGTCGGGTGGTCTGGTTGTCGTCCACCACCAGAACGGCCAAATCGTGAAGCAACTGGGGATCAACCGGCGCGGTCTCCTCTCCTTCGGTTTCGGCAAATTCGAAGGGCATCGTGAAATGAAAAACGCTGCCCTTTCCGATCTCGCTTTCCACCCAGAGTCTCCCGCCCATCAATCCGACCAGCCTCGCGGTGATGGCCAGGCCCAGACCGGTGCCTCCGTACACGCGCGTCGAAGTACTGTCTGCCTGCGTGAACGCTTCGAAAATCATCCCCTGCTTGTCGGCAGGGATTCCGATGCCCGTGTCGCGCACGCGAAAATGCAGGGTCACCCCGCGTTCGTCAACCGCTTCCTTTTCGACATCGAGGACGACCTCGCCCTGTTCGGTGAACTTCAGCGCGTTGCCCAGCAGATTTACGAGCACCTGACGCAGGCGGGTGATGTCGCCGCGAAGCCGCTCCGGCACTCCGGGACCCACGCGCCAGGCAAGCTCGAGCCCTTTTCCGTGCGCACGGAATGCCAGGGTCTTCAGTGTCTCCCCCAAGCTCTGCTGGAACGAAAAATCGATCATTTCGATATCGAGCTTGCCGGCCTCGATCTTCGAGAAATCCAGGATGTCGTTGAGCAGCGTCAACAAAGAGTTCGCCGAGCTTTTCACCAGCCCTAGATATTCGCGCTGCTCGGGGGTCAGGTTGGTGTCGAGCGCGAGCTCCGTCATTCCGATGACTCCGTTCATCGGCGTGCGAATCTCGTGGCTCATGTTCGCCAGGAATTCACTTTTGGCGCGGCTGGCTGCTTCGGCCGCTTCCTTCGCGGCCACCAAGGTTCGTTCGGCGAGTTTGCGTTCGGTAATGTCCTGGTAGAGCAACACGGCGCCGGTCATGGTGCCGGCGGTGATCAGCGGGACTGCGAATGCCTCGACGTCGACCAGCGTTCCGTCGCTGCGGGCGCGTTGCGAAACGATGTGCGTGGCCTGCCCGCTCGAGATGGCGAGCTGGTTGGCGGCAATCTCCTCGTCGAGTTGTTTCGAACCCAGGATGTCCTGCAGACTGCGCGTCAGAATATCGGCCTGCCGCACGCGGAATACGCGCTCGAATGCCGGGTTGCACATCTGGACGCCGCCATCGAGGCCGGTGGCGACAATGCCGACCGGACTGTTTTCGATCACCGAATTCAGGAAGGTTTTTCGCTCTTCGAGCTCACTCTGGGCGCGCTTTCGATCGGACACTTCGATGCGGAGTTCGCTCGTGCGTTCGTCCACGCGAGCTTCGAGTTCGCGGTGCGCCACCTGCAGGTCGCTGTCGCGCGCCTGGATCTGGCTCAGCATCTCGTTGAATCGGTCGGCCAGGTCTCCGATTTCGTCCTCGCTGCTTTTCGAGGCGCGCAGTGAGTAGTCCTTGATACTCGAAACCGCGGACGCGGTGCGCGCCAGCTCCAGCACCGGCTCGGAAATCACCCGTTGCAATCGCGAGGCGAGCAGGAACGCGGTGACGAACGACGCCAGCATCACGATGAAGACGATTTCAGCGAAGCGTCGCACGCCCGCGTAGAGCTCGCCCAAATCCGACTGCAGGTAGATCGTGCCCACTTCCTCGCCGTGCAGCGAGATCGGTTGAAAAAGACTGGCCTTGTTCAGTGTGAATTCGATGCCGGAGGACCGCCGCAGCGGTGGAGTGAACTTGGCGTCGGCGTCCGCACGCGCGTATTTCGCCAGCACGGTTCCGTCCGTCGCGTAAATGCAGGCCTCGACAATGTGCGGTTCAGCGCGCAGCGAGCTCAGAGTCTCGCTCGCCGCCCGCGCGTCGGAGAACGTCAGCGCTGCCGTGCTGTTGGACCCCGCGATGCCCGCCGTCGATTCCAGCTCGCTCGCCATCTGCGCGCGAAATGCTACGGCGTCATAAACGGCCAGCGCGGTGCCGGCCATCAGAATCGTGACGCCGCACGTCACCAAAATGATGCGCGTGAGTTTTTGTCCGATGGAAACGCGTCGTCGCGTATGCATTTCAGCTCCGGTCGTTCTTCCCGCCGTCGTGGACGACGTGCGCGAGCGAGAGCAGGTTCGAGCTGACCTTCAGTCCGGCCCGGTCGGCGGCATCCATATTGATCAGGAATCGGACGTGGTTGTCCTCGATGGCAAATTGAATCGCGCCGCCAGCCTCCGCAAATCCGTCGGTTTCTCCCACCACCAGCACGCTCGTGCCTTTCAGCCCGTCGAGGATTTCCTTCAGGTGCGATTTTTCCGACGAGCTGACGAATACCATCTGGCAATGACGGACGTCCGCAATCTGTTTGCTGCGTTCCACGGATACGCGGCGGTCTGCGATCATCTTGCCCTGCAGCAGATCGTCCATCGAGCGGCCGAACGGGTCCATGCCGAGGATGCAGATTGAGAAACGGGCTTCGGGCCCTGAAAAGCTCGCGACGGGCCAGTCGATAAATTTCGCGAAATTGAAAAGGAATGCCGCTTTCAGCTGGTATTCGCCCGGAGCGCTTGCTTGCGCCGAGGCAATCGGAACGCAGACCGACAGAGCGCCAGCCAGCACGGCCACGCAGGATCGACAGAAGCGCGAAACTCCGCGCCATTGTGCGGCGCTCGGCGCGTGTGTGAGCCATCCGCCGCGTGGATGGGCCCTATTGCTCGAACTCTGAAATCGTTCTCTCAAAATAGCCACGTGAACTTGGCGAACGCGCTGCGCTTCACTTCCGTGGTTCTCGTGCTCTCGGTCGAATCAATGAATTCCTCGTGATGGTCTTTCAGCAGGTTCTGGCCGACGAGGCTGAAAGTACCCCTCGCGCCGAATTTCCACGACAGTTGTGTATCGAATCGCGTGTAGGACGGGATGACCGGGTCTCTCAATCGGTCGACGAAGTAGGTCGAGGCGTCCCAACTCAGGCTTCGCCAGAGGGCGACGTGCGAACGCAGTTGTGCGGAATGCACCGGACTGCTTCCCTCCGCTGCGGCTGCGGACGTCGTGTCCTGGCTCGAGGGAGCGGTGTGCATGTGAATCCCCTCGAACGCGTACCCGGGACTCAGGGTCCACCGGCTCAGCGGCTTCCAGTTTGCCGAGATCTCGAATCCAGCCGCTTCCCCATGCATGAGGTTCTCGAAGGTCGTCGGGATCACCAGATGAGGCGGCGCGGGCGTGTTCTCGAAAAACGGTGTGGCCGGTTCGTCGGTTTCCTGATGGCCGTAGTCGTTGTAATAGGCCGCGAAGTCCACCGAGAGCCGGTCGAGAATCGACGCTCGATATCCGAATTCATAAGCGATCAGGGATTCATTCTGGACGTGCGGATTTCCAAGTAACGCCACAAGCGCCAGTGTTCCGTCCGGTTCCGTAAAGGTCGCGAGGTTTGCGCGGAAGTCCGTATCGATTTGCGCAGGAGAGCGAAGGGCATTGGAGACGGCGGCCCACACCGTTTGGCGGTCGTCGGGCGTCCACGCCACGCGCGCGCTCGGCATGACGTCCACTCCCGTGTAGTAGTTGTGCTCCAAGCGAATGCCCGCCGTCAGGAAAAGGCGATCCGGAGCGAGCGTGATTTCATCCTGAACAAAAGCGCTGAACAGGTGCGTCGTCAGGTCGGCCGGGATGAAGGAAACAAAGAAGTCGCCTTGGGAGGAGGAGGCCACGCGGTTGTAGCCGAGACCCCAGACCAGGTTCTGTCTCGACCAGCCTCGATACTGGTGCTGAAAATTGAGATCAAGCGTTCCGCGGTTGTCGGGAAGCAAGCCGCCGCGCTCGGATTGGTCGTAGGAAACCTGGAGGGTTGTAACGGACTGCGCCGAGAAAGTGTGGTTCCACGCGCCTTGCAGGAATCCTCCGGACAGGTTCATTGTTATGTTGACGGGGATCGGCCCGGGGAGAGTGATGGACGGGAAGGCAAACACAGGCGTGCCCTCCCGGTCGGTATAGATGTCCCCCTGAAACGTCAGAGAGTCCTTCGCCGTAGGAGCTGCATCGATTCGGAATCCCGCCCGGAGGGAGCGCCATCCATCGGCGCCGTCCTGATTCATCGGATCGGGATAATGATCGTCGTTGAAATACTTTGCCCAGGCGCGATAGGTGATCGAGCTGCCCGCGTTCCCTCCGTACTGCAGCGTGCCAAATCCCTGCTGCACGTTACCGCCGCCCGAGACCACCAGAGCGCCGAGCGTGTCGGACGTTTTCTTCGTAATGATATTGACGACGCCGTTGACAGCATTGGCGCCCCATGCCGACCCGCCCGGCCCGCGGATCACCTCGATCCTTTCGATGTCTTCCAGCGGAAGGTCCAGAGTATCCCAGTAAACTCCGCCGAACTCGGTTGTATACACGCTGCGCCCGTCCACCAGCACGAGCAGCTCATTGCTGAATCGTTGGTTCAGACCGCGCACGCTGATGGCCCACGTGTTGGAATCGATCTGTGCCACATCCACCCCTGGAACGATGCGCAACACGTCGGGAAGATTTGTCGAACCCGACCGGCGGATGTCCTCTTGCGTGATCACGAAAACTGCCGATGCCGTGCGGGAGAGTTTCTCCGCTTTCTGCGAGACCGAGGTCACCTCAACGTTCATCAAGTCCGTGAGGCTTTCCTGCGTGAGGTCCGGCCCAGCCTGCTGCGGCCATGCCGGCGCCAAACTCAATGCCAGCGCCACGACGAGCGCGCCCGTGTTGCGGATGAACACTTTGGGGTCCTCCCACAGCCGGCCCACGGCGGCTCCCGCCGTAGCTGGCTTTGTCATTCGTACTATCGGCACGGGACGCCTTCGTTATCGCCCCTCGGGATGGCCTCGCGTCGAGTGATCGCAATCAGGAGTGGGAATTCTGCTTAAAGTGTTATATATCAGCGGATTACATCGAAGAGCGAGCCGCCATCGCTTGGGCGCGCCGCTTGAGGACCCGGGGGAAGCCCATGTTAATGCCCCGTTAAAACCGGCTCAGAAGCCGATCGCCCGCTTGCGCAGAAGGCCACGTTTCCCGTATGTTGTGGGCATCTCAACACCAAGAGAATCGATGAAACGGGTTCTGGTAATCGAAGACGACAAGGACATTGTCGAACTGGTCCGCTACAACCTGGAAAAGGACGGCTTTCACGTCGCCGCAAGCGTCGACGGAGCCACCGGCCTGGCCCAGGTCCGCAAGACTCCTCCCGACATTCTGATTCTGGATTTGATGCTTCCGAAATTGTCGGGCTTGGAAATCTGCAAGGAAGTCCGCAAGGACGCGAGCCTGAACCGCCTGCCGGTTCTGATCCTCACCGCGAAGGGCGAAGAAGCCGATCGCGTGGTCGGTCTCGAGCTTGGCGCGGACGATTACGTCACCAAACCATTCAGCCCGCGCGAACTCGTGGCCCGCGTGAAAGCGCTGCTGCGCCGCACCGAGCCCGGCACTCCGGCGGAAAAACCGATCGAAATCGGAGTGCTGCGCATCGATCCGGCGGCCTACAAAGTCACGCGCGGCGGAAAACCGGTGCCGATGAGCACGCTCGAATTTCGCCTGCTCTATTTTCTCGCGGCGCGTCCCGATCGAGTCTTCACGCGCGATCAGTTGCTCGATGGCGTTTGGGGCACCGAGCGTTTCGTCACGCCGCGCAGCGTTGATGTTTACGTCCGCCGCCTGCGCGAAAAGATCGAAACCGATCCGCAGCATCCGGCATACATGAAGACGATTCGCGGCGCCGGCTATCTTTTCGAAACCCGTGCGAGCTAGGCTTTTCTGGAAACTCGGGCTGACCTATTTCGCCCTGCTCCTCGCGGTTCTGCTTGCCGTCGATTTTTACTCCGCTCATGTTCTTCGCCGCGACTACCTCCGTTCCGCGGACGACAAGCTCAACTCCCTGTTGAATGTGGCGCAGGCCCGCCCGCCGCGCGTGGACGATGCCGCCGACCTGCGCGCCTGGACCGAATGGATGGGCCGCAGCGGCGCGCGCGTCACTGTCATCGACAGTAGGGGCCGAGTTCTCGATGATTCGCAGCACGATCCCGAAACAATGGAGAACCACTCGGGCCGCCCGGAAGTCCAGCAGGCGTTTGCCTCGGGAGAAGGCCAATCCGTGCGCCACAGTGTTACGCTCGACCGCGAGCTCGTCTACCGCGCCGTGAAATACGTTCCGCCCGGCGCCTTGCCGGTCGTCATACGCATGGCGCTGCCGCTCGCGCAGGTGGAAGCGTCGGTTTCGGAGCTGCGTTACAGGATCTATCTTTCTTCGCTCGTCGTCCTGCTGCTCGGCGGCATGTTCTCGTTGGCCTACTTCCGTATGTTTGCGGCGCGCATCGAGCGACTGAAGGATTTTTCGCGCCGCGTCGCCGAGGGAGATTTTCGCCCGCTGCCCGACGATGGCCCGCGCGACGAGATCGCCGATCTTTCCGCCGCGCTCAACGAGACGGCCGCGTGGATGGACCGCACCATCCGTTCACTCAGCGGCGAACGCAACCGCTCGAGCGCGATTCTGCGCAGCATGGTCGAGGGAGTGGCGGTGATTGACGCGCAGGGAAAAATCGTCTTCTGCAATCGCGCGTTTTCCGAAGTCTGGAACCTGGACTCGGCCGCGATCGAGGGCCGACCGGTGATCGAAGCGGTGCGCCATTCCGACCTGCTGAGCCTGATTCGCCGCGCGCTCGAAGGCGAAGAGGGCCTGCGCAGCGAAATCGTCATGGGCATCGTGCAGCAGCGCAGTTTTTCGGTGACCGCGACGCCGATCATCGCCCTCGAGGGCGCCTTGGCAGGCCACCGCCCGTCAGGCGCCGTGCTCGTGCTGCACGACGTGAGCGAGCTGCGCCGCCTCGAGCGCATCCGCCATGACTTCGTCGCCAACGTCTCCCACGAATTCAAGACCCCGCTTACGGCGATTCAGGGATTCGCTGAAACTCTGCTCTCCGGTGCGCTGGAAGATCCCAGCAACAATCGCCGCTTCCTCGAAATTATTCGCGATCATGCCGCGCATCTGGCCGCCCTGACCGACGACTTGCTCAAACTCGCCCGCATCGAGGCCGGCAAACTCGAAGTGCAGTTCGGCCCGGTGCAGCTGATCGACGTGATCGATCGCTGTGTGGAAACCGCGCAGATCAACGCCACCCGCAAACGCATCCCGCTGGAGGTCGACCTGCCGACGCATCTCCCGCTGGTGCACGGCGACGCCAGCCTGCTGCGCGACGTGGTGCAGAACCTTCTCGACAATGCCATCCGCTACACGCCCGAAGGCGGCCGCGTCCGCATCACCGCCGACGCCAGTCCGCGCGAAGCCATCGTCAGCGTGGACGACACCGGCATCGGAATCCCGCTCGCCGATCAGGAAAGAATCTTCGAGCGCTTCTATCGCGTCGACCCCGCGCGCTCCCGCGAAGCTGGCGGCACCGGCTTGGGCCTTTCCATCGCCAAGCACATTGTCGAAGCCCACGGCGGCCGCCTGTGGGTGGAAAGCGAAGTCGGCCACGGCTCGAAATTCTCCTTCTCCCTGTCGCTCGCCGCATAGCCCGCTGTTGTCTCGAACGATTCACCTCCGCTTTATCGCATTCTAACGCTCATCCGCCATCCTGGATTTGTCGAGAAAGATCGAAACGGCGCCCAGCCGCCAGGGAGAAGAGATGGCAGCCACGAAAATGAGCACCGAGGGCGTTTTTCAGGCCGTACTTTTGAACTACCTCGTCTCGCAGGCGCGCACCGTCGAAGGCACCGTGAACCGCGCGCTCGAAGCCTTGCTCCGTCGCGACGAGCGGCTGGCGAGTGAAGTCTTCCTCACCGAGCCGCGCATCAACGAACTCGAAATGGTGATCGACGAGCACGCCATTCGCCTGCTGCGCCAGGGAAATCTTTCCGACGCGGACGTGCGCCTCATCGTCGCCACGCTGAAAATTAATAACGACCTCGAGCGCATGGGCGATCTGGCCGTCAACGTCGCCGCGCGTGCCATTTCGCTTTCCTCCATGGGTGATGTCGAGACTCCGGGAGAACTGGAGCCCATGACCGCCGCGGTCCGCGCCATGATCTCGAAATGTCTCGGAGCGCTGATCTACCAGAATGTCGATCTGGCGACGCAGGTCCTTGAAAGCGACGACGCCGTGGATCAATATCGCGATCGCGTGTTCGAAGCGCTGCTCTCCGGTATCGCCGAGAATTCCTCGCTCGCCGCCCCCAGCCTGCAGTTCGTGCTGGCGTCCCGGCACCTGGAGCGAATCGCCGATCACGCCACCAACATCGCCGAAGACGTCCTGTTCTGGGTGCGTGGGCTCGAGGTACGGCACGGCCGGGCGCGGCAACTGGAAGCTCGAGCCGAGAATGCAGCCGTCGCCGGTCTGTAGTCACATTCTTTTCACACCCGAATCATCCGGGATTCAATCACTGAGCCTAGTCTTCGCCCACGCGGCACATTGGCCTGGAAGCCGGTTCGCTGCTCGGGGCAGCGGCCCATGTCAGCCCGCTCGGCGATACAGTGCGTGCATCGGGACGTCGTGTCGGGGAAGAGATTTTCTTCAAGTTCTGGCGTGCCCGCAGTTTACGCCGGAAGCAACCCACGCAGATCGCCCGCCAAGGAGGCGCAGTTTCACCCCCGAACCTGCGCCTCTCCACCTTCCCGAGACGCACTGCGGGCGTTCACGCCGATTTCTTGTGGATGTAACACGATTGTAACCAACCGGAAAAGATAATGTCTCAAGACACAGGAGAGTTCCCAACACGATGAGAAAAGCGCTGGTTGTATTGTCCCTTCTCTTAGCCTTGACGGCCATGGCGGGTGCCGACAGCACGCTGCTGCTGAATGCCGCAGGGGCAACATTTCCGTATCCTATCTATTCCAAGTGGTTTTCCGTCTATCAGACGGCTCATTCGGGCGTGCAGATCAACTACCAGTCCATTGGTTCCGGCGGCGGCATCCGCCAGCTTCAGAGCGGCACGGTCGACTTCGGCGCCTCCGACGTACCCTTGACGGACGAACAGGCCGCGGGTTTCAAGTTCAAAGTCCTCCATTTCCCCACGGTTCTGGGCGCGGTCGTCCCGACCTACAACGTCAGCGGCGTCTCGACCGATCTGAACTTTACGCAGAAGGCCCTGGCAGGCATCTATCTCGGCACCATCACGAAGTGGAACGACCCTGAAATTGCGAAGGCCAATCCGGGCGTCAAGCTGCCGGGCGACGACATCGTAGTCGTGCACCGCTCCGAAGGCAGCGGCACCTCCTTCATCTTCACCGACTTTCTTTCCAAGGTGAGCGATGAGTGGAAGAGCAAAGTCGGCGCGGGCGCGTCCGTGAATTGGCCCGTGGGACTCGGCGGCAAGGGCAACGAAGGCGTCACCGGCCTGATCAAGCAGACGCCCGGCTCGATCGGCTACGTCGAATTGATCTACGCCCTGCAAACCGGCACTCCCTACGGCAAGGTGCAGAACGCCGCGGGCAAATTCGTGAAGGCCGACCTGGCCGGCGTAACGGCTGCGGCAGCGTCGAGAGCCCAGGACATGCCGGCCGATTTCCGGGTTTCCATTGCCAACGCGCCGGGACCCGCGGCCTACCCGATTTCCAGCTTCACCTGGTTGTTGATCCCCGCACAGATTCCGGACGCAGGCAAGCGGGAAGCGATCAAGGGCTTTCTGGCGTGGATGCTGACCGACGGGCAGGGCTACAACGAAGGACTGTCCTACGCCAAGCTTCCGGCCGCCGTAGTGGAGAAGGAAAAGAAGGCCATCGCGCTGATCCAGTAGCGAAGACCGGTCACAAAGACTTGTAGCGGAGAATGTCCTCAACGGCCACGACAATGGAGCAGGCGGTCCCGCCGAAAGCGGGGCCGCGTGCTTTTGTAAAGCGTCTTCGCAACGGAGACGAGATCGCCCATCTCATCACGCTGGTTTTCGCCTCGAGCATTTTGCTGATCACCTCGGCGCTGGTCTACGAGCTCTGGGTTAATTCCCGTCTCGCGAGGGTGCAATTCGGGTTCGGCTTTTTCGCGAAAACGATCTGGGACCCGATTTCGGGCGATTTCGGCGCCGCGCCTTTCATCTACGGGACGCTCGTCACCGCGATCGTTTCCCTCGCGATCGCGCTCCCGCTGGGATTGGCAGCGGCGATTTTCCTGGCCGAGCTCGCGCCCCGCAAATTGAGCGATTCGATCGCGTTTCTGATTGATCTGCTCGCCGCCGTGCCGAGCGTCATCTACGGTTTGCTCGGAATTTTCATCGTTGTGCCGCTCATGCGGACCACCGTCGGTCCAGCATTAATCCACACGGTTGGTAGGGTACCGGTCATCGGCAAATTCTTCAAGGGACCGAACTACGGTGTCGGATTCCTCACCGCCGGCGTCGTGCTCGCCATCATGATCGTTCCGTTCATCATCTCCGTCTCGCGCGAAGTGCTTCTTACGGTTCCGCGCGAACAGCGCGAAGCCGCGCTCGGCCTCGGCTCCACGCGCTGGGAAGCCACCTGGAAAGTCGTGGTTCCCTGGGCCCGCACCGGAATTATGGGTTCGGTGTTCCTGGCGCTCGCGCGGGCTCTCGGTGAGACGATGGCCGTCACCATGGTGATCGGCAACGATCCGAAAATCGCGGCGTCCCTGTTCGCGCCCGGCTATACCATCGCGGCGGTCATCGCCAATGAATTCAGCGAAGCGACGGGTAACCTGTATCTAGCCGCCCTGATCGAGCTGGGCCTGGTCCTGTTTCTGATGACGTTCATCCTCAACGGCCTTGCGCGAATCCTGATCGTCGCCACCGACCGCGGCGGAGGTCACCCGGCATGATCCGCGCGCGGCTGATCTGGCGGAAATCGCTCAACGCGGTGATGCTTACGCTCACCGGCGTCGCGGCCTTCGCCGTCGTTTCCGTACTATTTCTCATTCTCGGTTATTTGGTCATCAACGGCGGCCGTTCCCTGAACTGGGATTTCTTCACCCAGCTGCCGAAACCGGTCGGCGAAACCGGCGGCGGCATGGCGAATGCCATCGTGGGCAGCCTGAAGCTGCTCTTCCTCGCCGCCATCTTCGGATTGCCGATCGGGTTGATCGGCGGAGTCTATCTGGCGGAGTTCGGCGGAAAGACGTTTTCGTTCATCACGCGCTATACGGCCGATTTGCTCAACGGCGTGCCCTCGATCGTCATCGGCATCTTCGCCTATGCGCTCTTCGTGCTACCTGTGAAGCATTTTTCGACGTTTGCCGGAGGCGTCGCGCTCGCCATCATGGTGATTCCCATCACCCTGCGCAGCACGGAGGAATTCCTCCGCGCGGTGCCCAATAATCTGAGGGAAGGCTCCATGGCGCTGGGCGCCAGCAAATGGCGCACGATTGCCAGCGTGATTCTCCCGGCTGCCCGCGGAGGCATTATCACGGGCATGTTGCTGGCCCTGGCGCGCGTCGCTGGCGAAACGGCTCCGCTTTTGTTCACCGCGTTCGGCAACCGTTTCTGGAGTCCGGGCTGGAACCAGCCGATCTCTTCTCTTCCGCGCATGATTTACGACTACGCAATCTCTCCCTATGATGACTGGCACCGCCAGGCCTGGGCCGCCGGGCTTGTCTTGCTCGGCCTCGTGCTTATTGCCAATATAGGTACGCGCCTCGTGCTCAGCCGCGGGGGAGGGGGACGGAGTGCCTGAAATGGGTTCGACACATGGACATAACGCGACGGCGGCAAGGCTCGCGCCACAAGTCAGGATCGCTGAAAAACCTCACGCTGCTTCGGAGAAGGAGGCGCTGGTGCGCTTTGAGATCTCCAATCTGAACTTCTTCTACGGCGCGAAGCAGGCGGTATTCGGCCTGAACCTGAAGATTCCCAAGAACCGCGTAACCGCGCTCATCGGCCCCTCTGGCTGCGGCAAGTCCACTTTCCTGCGGACGCTGAATCGCATGAACGAAACGATTCGCAATACGCGCGTGGCCGGTGAAATCCTGCTCGATGGCCAGGATATTTTGCAGATGGATGTAGTCGGGCTGCGCCGGCGTGTCGGCATGGTCTTTCAGCGCCCCAATCCGTTTCCGAAATCGATCTATGACAACGTCGCCTACGGCCTGCGCATCAACGGCTACAAGGGTCGGCTCGACGAGCACGTGGAGCACAGCCTCCGCCGCGCGGCTCTGTGGGATGAAGTGAAGGACTATCTCCACAAATCCGCCTTCGCGCTTTCCGGAGGACAGCAGCAGCGGCTCTGCATCGCTCGCGCTCTGGCCGTCGATCCCGAGGTTCTCCTGCTCGACGAACCCTGCTCGGCG
Organism: Candidatus Acidiferrales bacterium; assembly: GCA_035603395.1. Lineage (GTDB taxonomy): Bacteria > Acidobacteriota > Terriglobia > Acidiferrales > UBA7541 > Palsa-295. The sequence goes on along the minus strand of DATNKM010000119.1, from coordinate 4,314 downwards.
CTGGATCCCGTGACCACCGCGAAAATCGAAGAGCTCATGTTCCATTTGAAAGACAGCTGCACGATGGCCATCGTTACGCACAACATGCAGCAGGCCGCCCGCGCCAGCGACTTCACCGCGTTCATGCTCGACGGCAAGCTGATCGAACACAGCGAGACTTCGCGGTTGTTCACGACGCCCCAGGACCCCCGCACCGAGGCGTACATCACCGGCCGCTTCGGATGATTCGAGTTCTGCGGCTCGGCTGGGTGGCCAAGGAGGGCTAGGGAATCATGGAACGCCATTTCGAACACGATCTGGAAGAACTGAAGCAGCGGCTGCTGTGGATGGGTAGCCTCGCCGAGCGCGCCGTCCATCAATCGGTGCAGGCCGTTCTCGATGGTGAAGAGCGACTGGCCGAAGCCGTTCTGGCCGAAGAAGACGCCATCAACGAGATGCAGATTGAAATCGACGAGCGCGTCCAGCGCCTGCTCGCATTGCAGGCGCCCATGGCCGCGGATTTGCGCTTTCTGCTGGCCGTTTCGCGCATCAACGGTGATCTGGAGCGTATTGGCGATCAGGCCGTCAACGTCGCGCAGTCTGCCATGCGCATCCTGCGCCATCCGCAGGTAAAGCCCTACGTCGATCTCCCGCGCATGAGCGAGCTCGCCGAAGCCATGGTCCGCGACAGCCTCAACGCCGTCGTGCGGGGCGATCTAGAGCTGGCGCAATCGGTGCTGCGCCGTGACGATCAGGTCGATCGCTTGCGCGACCAGCTCTTCCGCGAGTTGCTCACCTACATGATGGAAGATTCCGCTGTCGTCTTCGCCGCCTTCGAGCTGGTTCTCGTGGCCAAAAACCTCGAACGCATCGGCGATCACGCCACCAACATCGCCGAAGACGTCATCTACTTCGTAGCCGGCCGCGACGTTCGCCACCCGGCCCTCGACCGCCGTTAACCCTGACCACCATGGGTCGACCCGGACCCAAATTGGAGAAGTCGCCCGAAGGCCAAATTAGCAACAGATTGATTTGCGGGCACACCGCGTCTGGTGATTTTCGGGGTGAACCGTTCAGGACAAAAAGAAGTGGCAACCAAAGGACGGGACACTTTTTCGAAGGCGGTTTTCGCGGAAAACGCTTAGGAATTTTTCTTCAGTTCGGCCAGGACGAGCTTCGCGACTTCCTTCAGCGTATCGAACACACCCGAGCCCGTGATGGCCACGGCTTCCAGCACGGGTTCGCCCTTCACGGAAAGCTGCTTCGTCAGTTCGTCAATCGGCAGCACGTTCGGCAGGTCGCGCTTGTTCAGCTGCAGCACATAGGGAATGGTATTGAAGTCGAGATGGTGATCCTTCAAATGCTCGCGCAGGTTATCGAGCGTTTCCAGGTTCGCGTCCATGCGCTCTTCTTGCGAATCCGCCACGAACACGACACCGTCGGCGCCCTTCAAAATCAGGCGGCGGCTGGCTTCGTAGAAAACCTGGCCGGGCACGGTGTAAAGGTGGAAGCGCGTCTTGAATCCGCGCACGGTGCCGAGGTCCAGCGGAAGAAAATCGAAGAAAAGCGTGCGGTCGGTCTCGGTCGCGAGCGACACCATTTTGCCCTTCTGGCTCGTTCCGGTGTGCTCGTAAATCCACTGTAAATTCGCGGTTTTTCCGCCCAAACCGGGACCGTAGTACACGAGCTTGCAGTTGATTTCGCGAGCGGGAAAATTGATAAAGGGCACTATTTCCTCAAGTTGCGGCAGCCTATTACTTATAGCACAGGCCCTCGCGTGCGCAATCGCCTAGGGGCGAAAGTGCTTCGCAATTGACAACGCGCGGCCGCTCAGTCGCAAGTTGTCAGGGCGGATTCCGTTTTGGATGTCCCGAGCCGGGACAGGCAATCTACTATTGGCCCGGGGCGATGTAAACATCCTATTTACATCGTCTTGCATAGCCGTCCGACGCAAACCCGCCGGCTGCGTTCAGACGGGGTCTTTGAGTTCCGTGCTGATGAGCAGGATCTCATTCGCTCCGATGTTTTCAACCGTATGCGGTGGCAGTGGCGGCGTCCACTGCGCCAGGGGCTTGGATGGCGGTGGTCCCATCGAACGGCTGTCGAACAGCAGGCTGCCGTGATGGTCGCGGCGCAGGAAATCGCTCTGCTTCGCCACGTAGATAAGCGCCGGCCAGCGGTGCGTATGCACCGGCACGGTTTCGCCCGGCGCGATCCGAACTTCGAGCACGCGCACGCGCTCATTCTCGAACATCAGTTTGTGATGTTCGGGCGCGGCGGCGACCGCGTCGAGCGAATCGGGCCACGGCCATGGCTCAGCATGTGCGCTCACGAAATCCTCCCGGCTGCTGGGTGAAAATTACCGGAAACATTCTAGCGCGGGTCGCAAAAAAAGAACCGCCCTTCCCGATGCATTGGAAAGGGCGGTAGACCCCGCGGAACTGTGGCGCGCCGTGTGCTTACGCGATCGGCGTGCAGACGGATTTCACTTGCGTGTAAAGGTTCAGGACTTCGTGACCCATTTCGCGGCCCCACCCGGATTGCTTGTAGCCGCCGAACGGCAGAGCGGCGTCGAACACGTTGTAGCAGTTGATCCAGACCGTGCCGGCGCGGAGCTTCGACGCGATGCGGTGAGCCTTGGCGATGTCCTTGGTCCAAACCCCCGCCGCCAGACCGTACTCGGAGTTGTTGGCTTTAGCGACGAGGTCGTCGACATCCTTGAACGGTATGGCGGTGACGACGGGACCAAAGATTTCCTCGCGCACCACTTTCATCTTGTCGTTGGTGTTCACGAGCACGGTAGGCTTCACGAAGTAACCCTTGTTCCCGTGACGCGCGCCGCCGGCGGTGGCCTTGGCTCCCTCGGCAAACCCGGATTCCAGATAGCCGCAGACTTTGTTCATCTGCTCTTCGGAGACGAGCGGGCCCATTTCGGTGGACGCATCCATTCCCGGGCCGACCTTGATCTTCGACGCGATGTCGGAGACGCCGCTGACGACCTTGTCGAACTGCTTCTCTTCGACGTAGAGCCGCGAGCCCGCGCAGCAGCACTGGCCGTGATTGAAGAAGATGGCCATGGCCGCGCCAGGAATCGTCTGCTCGATATCGGCATCCTGGAAAACCACGTTGGGCGATTTTCCGCCGAGCTCGAGAGAAACCTTTTTCAAGTTGCCGGTGGCGGCATGCAGGATCAGTTTGCCGACTTCGGTTGAGCCGGTGAATGCGACCTTGTCGACATCTGGATGCGCGGAAAGAGCCGCACCAGCGGTTTCGCCGTAGCCGGGAACGATGTTGACGACGCCATCGGGAATTCCCGCTTGCTGAACCAGCTCGCCGAGCAGAAGAGCGGTCAGCGGAGTCTGTTCGGCAGGCTTGAGCACCACGCAACAGCCGGTGGCCAGAGCCGGAGCGAGTTTCCAGGCGGCCATCAGCAGCGGGAAATTCCAGGGAATGATCTGGCCGACGACGCCGACGGGCTCGCGGAGCGTGTAGGCGAAGAACTTGTCGCCTTGTCCGGAAAGCGTGATCGTGTTGCCTTCGATTTTCGTGGCCCAGCCGGCCATGTAGCGAAACATGTCGACGGTGTTGGGAAGGTCCGCGACGCGCGCGACGGTGACGGGCTTGCCATTGTCGAGCGATTCGAGCTGTGCGAATTCTTCGGCGTGCTTTTCGACCAGGTCGGCAAGCTTCCAGATCATGCGGCCGCGCTCAGACGGGGTCAGCTTGCGCCAGGGACCAGTTTCAAACGCAGCGCGCGCGGCGGCCACGGCGCGATGGATGTCTTCCTTATCGCCTTCGGCCACCTTGGCAAGCACTTCGCCCGTGGCGGGATTGTAGGAGGGGAACGTCTTGCCAGAGGCGGCGTCCACCCATTTGCCGTTGATCAACATTTGTCGCGTCTTCGCGACGTAGCGCGAAACACTCTCCGTAAGCGGTACCGCTTGCGTTGCAGTTGCCATCTTTCCTCCTCTAGTTCAGTCGATCGGAATCCGGCCGCGTCGAGGTGACACGGGCAGAAATTCTAATTTCAGCGCCATGACGAGCGTCGCTGGGGTGTTGCTGCACATCGTGAACTGCCTTCTGCGGGGGCGAAGGTCCAGGGGAGCCGCCTTCCCGGCTCGCAACTGGGCCAGGCCTCAATATAGGGCCAAGCGCGGGTATCGTACGCTAGCGCGAAGCAATTTGACAATAGGCCGAATCGCGCCGTCTAGAATGTAACCGTAGAGTGAAACGTCGCGCCATTTAAAATGTAACCCAACCAGAGAGCGATTTGAGGAGGTTAGGTTGGGAAACAAAGGGCGATGGGAGTATCTGCGAGCGATCTACGAGCGCTAC
>DATNKM010000115.1:0-21071 GCA_035603395.1 Candidatus Acidiferrales bacterium | reverse complement strand
CCGCTTTCGTCGACGAAGACGAAGCCGGAGCAGAACGGCTTGGGCGCCTCTTCATTCGGATGATATTGCGTCCAGAGCGCGTGGTAGCGCTCCATATCGGCGGTGACGAGCTTCCAGGCCTTCTGAATGATGACGAGCATGCCGAGGCCGAGCTTCGCGACCACGGGCACGGAATCGGCGGACGCGGCCGCCGCGAACGAGCGGCCCTTGAACGATTTGAAAGGGCGCGGGCGGATTTCGCGGCGCGGCTGCTTCACGGTGGCGCCGCCTTCGATGAAGCCGGTCTCGAGCGCGTTGAGCACGAGCTGCGCGTATTCGTCGAAGCGCTGGCGGCCTTCGTTCTGGTCGATGCGCAGGCCTTCAAATTCGCGGCGCGCGAGGCCGCGGCCAAAGCCGAGAATGTAGCGGCCGTCAGAAACGTGGTCGAGCAGCGAGATTTGTTCAGAGAGGCGGACAGGATCGTGCCAAGGCACGACGATGACCATCGACCCGAGCTTTACTTTTTTCGTGCGCCCGGCAATGAACGAGAGCAGCTGGCAGGGATCGGGGCTAACGGAGTAATCGTCAAAGTGATGCTCGGTGACCCAGACGGATTCGAAGCCGAGCTCTTCCGAGCGGATACAGTTGCCGATCTCTTCCCGCATGTACTGGCGATCGGAATATCCGCCCAAGTGTTGAAAGCCTGCGCCGTAGCCAACGTGCATCGCCGCCCCCTGTTTCGTAGGCCTCGCGGCCCGAATGCCCCATTCCCGGAAATATAACAGATTGACGCGAGGGGCACTACCGCGCCGGAAGCAAAGGCAAATGCGTCGAGGCGGTGTACAATCCGGCTGTTTTGTCCGCGGGGTGGAGGGCGATTTCGCTGCTGCCGATGGCTGAGAGTGGAAAATACTTTGTGGCTGTGGTCGGCGGGGCAATTTCCGGCTCGGTGGCAGCGGAAATTCTGGCCGATCACGGCGTACGTGTGGCGGTGATCGAGCAGAACAAGCGTCCGTACGGAAAAATCGAAGACGGGCTGCCGCGCTGGCACGTGGAGCAGCGGCAGCAGGAATATGCGCGCATCGACGCGCGGCTGAAAAAGCGCAGCGTGTATTTTGTGCCATGCACGCGGCTGGGGCGCGATCTGGATTTCGAGGATTTCACGCGTAACTGGGGATTTTCGGCCGTGATTCTGGCCAACGGCGCTTGGCGCGATCGCGATTTGGGACTGCCGGGCGCGCAGGATTACGTCGATAAGGGTCTGGTGTACCAGAACCCGTTCATTTACTGGTACAACCACAAGAACGAAAAGGATTACATCGGCTCGCGCTACGAGACGCCCGATGAAACGCTGGTGGTCGGCGGCGGGCTGGCGTCGATCGACGTGGTGAAGGTGCTGCAGATCGAAAATTACGAGCGGGCGCTGAGGGCTCGCGGGATCTCGATCGACATGCACGAGCTGGAAAAAGGAATTCCGGCGGCGTGCAAGGCGCATAGCGTGGACCCGGAGAGCCTGGGCGTGAAGGGCTGCCTGTTGATTTACCGGAGGCGCGAGCAGGATATGCCGCTGGCGCAGCCACCCGACCACGCCACTCCCGATCAGATCGCGAAGACCGAAATTATCCGGCAGAAAATGCTGCGGCTGGCGCGGGAGAAATATTTATTCCGCGTGCGGGAGCGGAGCGTGGCGACGGGGTTGATCGTCGAGGACGGGCGTGTGGTCGGGCTGAAGGTTGCGGACACGCAAATCGAAGGGCGGCGGTGCGACGCGATTCCCGGCAGCGAGCGCGAGCTGCGGGCGCCGCTGGTGATTTCGTCGATCGGGTCCGTGCCGGAGGTGCTGCCGGGCGTGGCCATGAGGGGCGAGTATTACACTTTCAGCGACGAGGCTTTGCCGCGCTATTCGGGCGCCGATCGCGTGTTCGGCGTCGGCAACGTGGTGACCGGGCAGGGAAATATTCACGTGTCGCTGGTGCACAGCCAACACGTGACGAAACATCTGGTGGAGAATTACCTGCGCGCGGACGATGAAGACCCGGATGTGGAGCCCGGGTTCGCGCCGGCCGAGGCGCGAGCGGCGAAAGAGGCGCGGGCCGTGGAGCAAACGCTCAAAGGTTTGCCGACTCTTTCTGCCGAGAAGATAGCGGCACTCGAGCGGCGCGTCCGCGAGATACAGGAACGGGTGGGATATACCGGCGACTACGACTCTTGGATCGCCAAAGTTACCCCACCCGACCTCGAATAGCGTCTGACTGCTCGAATTGCCAAGCGCGGACTACTGGTTCTGCACGCCCTGCATCATCATCTGCGGATTGAAGGGCACGGGTGTGCCGGTGATTTTGTCCTTGGCGCCGGTGATCGCCTTCGTCAGCACCATCGTCGATCCGTTGCTCACGGACTTCACCATGCCGAATAGCGGCACTTGGCTGCTGATCCACACATCGCCGCCGTCTTTCGAGCGGTAGTGCTCGCAGTTGAACGTGCCGGCGGGAACTGTGACGGATTCTTTGCCGAGATCCTGGCCACCTTCGCGGATGTCCGTATTCGGCTTCGCTTGAGCGCCCATGCGACCCTGCGTCGGCATCTCCATGGGCTGCCCGCTGCCCATCTGCATAATCATTCGCGTGGGGGCGTCGGTTGCGCCGGGAACGATCAAGGTCTTCATGATCATCTGGCCCGTGCGGCCGGTGCTGGTGGTCCATTCCATCCAGTAGCCATCTTTTCCGTTGACGCTTTCCTTGCCCACGAGCGCGAATTCGATGGGCTGCGTCTTGCCGTCGGACGAAGTGACTTCGTATGCCGCGCCGGCGCCGACGGTCGGAGTGAAAATTCCCGACGGCATCGACGGACGCATGCCCATTTGCGCGCTTGCGCCTGCAGCCAGCATCGTGAGTCCGCACGTGCAAACCGCCGCAAACTTGGATAGTTGCCTCATCATCCCCCCTTGAAGTTGAACTGCGGATTGCACTTCCCGGTGTTGATTTTATCGCAGTGCGGGGCGAGCGTTCGGTTCGACTTGCGACCTTAGTTCAATTCTCGATAACTGATCAGGCGGACGCCTCTTGCCTCGGCGAGGCGGCGGGCTTCCGGCGAAAGAAGCCCGTTGAGCTCGGTCTCGCGCTGCTGGTTCAATCGCGTGTCCGTGCTCATCAGCTCGGCGTCGCAGAGACCGGGGTGCGTCATGATTTCCGTGTGACCATCGGGAAGTGTGTCTATCAAGCGACACAGGGCCGCTGCGCTGACGCTTCCCGTGATCGCCAAACCCAAAAAATGCTCCGGCGAACGCAGGCCGTAGCGGCGCGCGGTCGATTGAAACCACGATCCGACCGAGCGGACGGCGCAGGAAGCCGCCATGTTCAGCGCGAGGCCCGTATTTTCGCTGCGCGCAGTGCGCCAGGAGTCGCGCAGATTCTCGATCGGATTGCGCACGCAGGTGATTCCGAACTTGCCGGCCACGCGCCCGATTGCGGCCATCACCCGCGGATGCACGTGCGTGTGCTTGTGCGTGTCCACGTGGGTCAATTCGATACCGGCGTGCCGGATTTTTTCAAGTTGCGCGCTTAATTCCCTCTCGATGTCTTCGCTGCGGACGCTACCGAGGCTCAAACGCGTGACGAGCGCAGCCAACGACGGCGGTAACCGCCCTTCCCTATCTGCAAGCGACGGAATTTGTTCCTTAGGAGCGACTGAATTTCCTCCGGTTAGCACCAGATGGCATCCTACGCCGAGCTTCGGATTGGCTTTCGCGCGCTCGACCGCATCGCTAAACGCTGCGCCATTGGCCATCAACGTGGCGCTGGTGAGAATTCCGTCGCGGTGCGCGCGAATGATTCCCTCGTTCACGCCGTGCGTGTATCCGAAATCGTCTGCGTTGATAATCAGCTCTTTCATATTTCCTGGCGGCGAGTCTTGAAGCGGGAAGAAATGTTACCACGCTGCGGGGAAAACTCGGGACGTTGAGCATTGCGCGACACAGCAATTCCCTCGCCACATGCGCAAGGAATTCGCGAGTCTTCGTGAACGTTGTGTGAAAGTTTTCAACAGTTCTGTTGAAAACCATGTGGAAATGACAACGACGCAAATCGAAATCGCACGACAGAGTTGAGTTTAGTCCTCGTTGCACAAAATCCGGGCAGAAAAGTACTAGCCAAGAAAAATTTTGTACGCGGGCGCACCGGTCCACTCGTGCTGAACATCGAGCAGAACTGCGACGCGCTCTTGATCTTCTGCGAAAGGAAATTCTCGTGCGCGGTCGAGGGAAAATATTTCTTAGTACCACTTCGCGGGCGGCTCCAGCTTGATTGAAACCGTTTCTTCGTCTTTGTCCATGTCGTACCACTTGCCGAACGTATGCCAATCCTTCGCAATCACCTGAATCAACACCTTGCCCTGCGGGACTTCAGGAACTTTCACCGATCCTTCTTGGTTCGTCTTGAAGTTCAGCTCGGCCAATTTGTCGTGGTGAAGAAAGCTGCCCTGTTCACTGTAGCGCACGTAGACGCTCGCGTTGGAGACCGGCTGGTCATGGGGATCGGTCACCGTGATGTGAATTTTGACGGTTCCGGAATGAGCGGACGATGGCGCCTTATCGTTCTTAGGCGCGGATGGATCTTGGCTCGTGCCACCCGTCGACCCGCTCTGACTGGAGTGCGTATCCTGCGCGATGGCGCCGGCGGAAAACAAAACGAGCGTCAACAGGGCCGACACGCCGAGCAGATTCTTCCCGATTGAAGCGAAATGGGCCCGTGACGCGCTCACGCCTCTTTTCTACTCCAATTGACCGCCCGCCTCAAGCAACCTTCGGTATCAGTAGCGCCGGCCTGCCGGCTCTATGATTTTCGGCCTGCCACGCACTCTGCAATCCAGCCAAGATACGCGCGCGAACCCGCGGAAACCGGCAAGGCGATGATTTCCGGCACATCGTAACTGTGGAGCTTCTCGACCGCGGCTTCCAGGGCAGCGAAACGCCGCCGCGAACTCTTCAAAATCAGCAGAAACTCCTTCGCTGCCTCGACTTTTCCCTTCCACCGGTAGATCGAGAGGACCGGCGCCTCCACCACATTGCCGCAAGCCGCAAGCCGTCGCTCAACGAGCTCCCGCGCGATGCTGCGCGCCTCGCGAAACGATCCGCAGGTTACTAAGACCACAATCTTATCCGTCATGTGCGCCGTCACTCTTGGATTTCGCTCGGCGGTGAATACCCGATGCGGCCCGCTTGCGCGACACGATACAATAGCGCCGCGTGACGAACCAAGCGATCCATTTCGGAACCTCGGGATGGCGAGGAATCATCGCCGACGATTTTACTTTTCCCGGCGTGCGCCGCGCGGCGGCCGCGATTGCCGGACACGTCCTCGCGCAACAGAAATCTCCTACGATCATCGTTGGTTACGATACGCGGTTTTTCTCTCCCGAATTTGCACTGGCGGCGGCTGAAGTGCTTCGCGCACACGGTTGCAAAATCCTGATGTGCGGCGAACCGACGCCCACGCCCGTGATCGCGCACGCGATCCTGCACGGGAAGCTCGACGGAGGCGTGAACATCACCGCCAGCCATAATCCCGCGGCATACAACGGCCTGAAATTTTCCGGACCCGACGCCGGGCCGGCGCTGCCCGAAATTACGAGGGACATCGAAAAGCGCGCTGCGGCGCTGCCCGATGGCAGCACGAACCATCACGAAATCAAGAACGACTTCCCAGGCGTGCAGCCGCGTGAGCCCTATTTCGAGCAGCTGCGCAAAATGATTCGCTTCGACGTGCTGGCCAAAGCCAAAGGCAGCTTCGTTTGCGACGCGGTGCACGGCTGCGGCGCCGGTTGGCTCGACCGCATCCTGAGGGACCACGGCATCGGGGTCATCGAGATTCGCGCGAACCGCGACGTGCTCTTCGAAGGCACCGGGCCGGATCCCTCGGAAGAAAATCTCGCTCCGCTGATAAGGGCCGTCGCCGAGAAAAAGGCTCTGGCGGGTCTGGCCACCGACGGCGACGCGGACCGCTTCGGCATTGTCGATCGCGACGGCGCGTTCGTACAGCCGAATCACATTCTGGGGCTCGCGTTCGATTACCTGCTGGAAACGCGCGGCTACAAACTTGGCGCGTCGCGCAGCGTGGCGACCACGCAGCTGCTCGACGCCGTCGGCAGGCTCTACGGCGTGAATGTTTACGAAACGCCGGTGGGATTCAAATACGTGGGCCCGCTGCTGCGCGAGGATAAAATCGCGCTGGGCGGCGAAGAAAGCGCGGGCATGACCATCCGCGGCCATCTGCCGGAAAAAGACGGCGTGCTTGCCTGCTTGCTGGTCGCGGAAATGATCGCGGCGCGGCAGGCGTCGATCGGCGAACAGCTGCGGGATCTTTTCCGCCGCGTGGGCCGCGAATTCTGGCCCGTGCGCATGAATTTACATCTGCCCGACGACTCGCAGGCCAGGCTTCCCACGCGTCTGAAGGACGATTTCAAGACCTTCGCCGGCCGCCGCGTCGCCAAGATCGACCGCACCGACGGCTGTCAGCTCACCTTCGACGAGGGTTCGTGGATTTTGATGCGGCCGTCCGGCACCGAGCCCGTCGCCCGCATCTATACTGAATCGACATCACAGGCCGAATCAAACAAACTCGCACAAGACGCGCGCACCTGGATTGTGCAATGATCTTGCCGTGATGGAGCCCGTATGCAGGACACCATAAGTTTCGGCGAACAGCTGCGCGAATTCCTGCGCCGCAATATGAGCTGGTTTCTGGCCGCCGCGTTCAGCTTGCTGCTGCTGCAGGACGTTTTCGGGACGCACGGAGTGGTCGCCATGCGGCGCGCGCAAAAAGAAGCCGCTTCCGTGCAGAAGGAAATCGACCTAATTAATCAGGAAAATCAGCAGCTGCAGGATCGCGTGCAGTCGCTGAAGAACGATCCGCAAGCCATCGAGCACATCGCCCGTGAAGAAATGGGCCTCGCGCGCCCCGGCGAGTACATTTTCAAGACCGCTCCACGCCCAGGCGACACGTCAAACTCCGCGCAGCCCGGCGCCACCGCAGCCAAGTAGCCGCATCGCCCTCAAACGTTCTCCGCCGCATGCGGCACGCGCCGCAGCCGCGCCAAAATATCCCCGCCGCGCCCCTTCCACCGCGTCCGCAGCGTCGCCAGTGCGACCATGGCCACGAAAATCACCAACAAACCCAGCGAGGCGGTCGCAATTGTCTGCGCGCGCTTCGGCAAAATCGAAAATCGCCCGTAGACGAATTCGATGTGCACCCAGTACACCAGCAGGGACGCCTGGCCAAGCTGTATGAGCGGGCTGAATCCGATTTGCCCCAGCCCCCAGCGGCACCACGCGTATACGCCCCACAGGATCATCAGCAGAATTCCTACGCGGGCCAGAATGAAATTCGGGCTCGTGTGCCAGTAATCGTAGGCGGCGTAGAACGGCGGCAGCCGATCGAGCCATCCGGAGAGATAAAACAGCCCGACGCCAGCCGCGCCGAAAAGAGCCGTGGCGCGCCCCGGATTTTTCGCTGGCCAATCGCTGAACAACAAGAATCCTACCGCGAGGCCCGCGAACGCGAAAGCCGTCCACGGAAAAATCGGAAACAGCCACGGCTGGGGCACGCCGAACGTATGCACGCCATTGACGTACGACTCCAGGTACCACGGCAGCCAGCGCGGCCGCCAGATGGTCCACAACGGCGGTGTGGCCATCGCGATCGCCGCAGCTACGGCCGCGGCCAGAATCACGTTCGCCGCGCGGCCTCGCGCCAACCAGTTGACGGCGCCCATCAGCACCAGCGAAATGCCGATCACGTTTAGCACGTCCACGCGCAGCAGATCGGTCCACGGGGCCCACGGCTGGCCGAAGACGAACTCCTGCATTCGAAACAGCAACGCCAGCCCGAAGATCTCCGCGCCACGAAAGATCGTGGTGCGGGCGATCGCGCCCGGCGGACTGCCTTTTTGCCGCATGCGATCGGTAAGCAGCGCACTGGAAATTCCCGCGAGGAAGAGAAACAGCGGCGCCGGTAGCGTCCCGCCGAGCTGCGACCAGCGAATGAATTTTCCGTCGCGCGCTGCGCCGCCGAGCCAAGAGTCGTAGCAGTGCGTCTGGAACATCACCACGCACGCCAGGCCGCGCATCCAGTCAATGTAGGCTAGCCGGTGTTTTACGGGAACGGCGTGCGGATTTGGCACGCGACAGGATGGCCGACGCCGAATTTCAAATCAAGTTCTTATCCTGAAGTTCTTGGCAGGGCGCGCGCCGGCTCCGGTAAAATCGACCCGCATGTCGGCGTCCGCAAAATCCAACTGGCAGCTTGGTCTTCCCTGTGCGTTCGTGGTGTGGGCGGCGGTCGTCGTCGCGGCGGCGTTCGAAGGCATGCGACGCGGCTTCCACGGAGGCGCGTTCGTCATCGCGCTGAGCGTCGCGTCGATGCTTTTCGGGTTCGAATTATTTCTCGCGGCACCACGCGTGCTTGCATGGACGCAACGGGCTTTGGGCGGACGCGCCGCGTCTCTCGGCCCGCTCGTTCCGCTGCTTGCGGTATTGGTTTACTCGCTCGGCGCCTCGGGCAACGGGGCGCTTCGGCTGCTCGGAATGGCGTACTGCGTTCTGCCCGCGATCCTGCTGGCCAGCAGCGCCGGAAAATCGCCTGGGACATGGGAAGATTATGCGGCGCTCGTGCTGATCTGGCTGCCGGCCGTGCTGCCTGTGCCGGTGCGGCTGCTCTATCGGCTGTTTCCCTACCCGCCGCCGCTGACGCACACGCTGGCGATCCTGCTGGCGTTGAGCACCGCCGTCGCGGCGTTCGTGATGCTTCGCCGGCTCGACGGCATCGGGTACGCCGTCGCCTGGGGCCGCGGTTACACCGCGAATTTCGCGCTGCACTTCGCCATCTTTGCGGCGATTGGAATTCCTCTGGGCGTCACGCTCGGCTTCCTTAAATATCAGCCGTCGCTCGAACGGGCGCGCAGTTCCCCGCTCACGATGCTGGGGATTTTATTCTTTACCGCATGGCCTGAGGAATTTCTCTTTCGCGGATTGCTGCAGAACCTGCTGTCGCGGGCGATGAAGAATCAGTGGGCGGGCCTAATCGTGGCGTCGATCGTCTTCGGCTTCTCGCACATCTTCCACGCGCCATTTCCCAACTGGAAGTATGTGCTGCTGGCTACCATCGCGGGATTATTTTACGGTCACTGCTGGATTCGGACGCGCTCGCTGCTGCCGGGCGCGCTCGTCCACGCCCTGGTGGACATTTCCTGGCACATTCTTTTCCGTTGACGCTATCTTCGCGCGGTGGTGCGGCCGGCCTTCTGCCGCGCCTTTTTTTCGCCGAGAATCGCGCCGAGAATCGTGGCAGCCGTCACGGCAGCCAGCGAAAGCAGGCCCAGGGGAATCACGCGCGCAAGCGGCGTCCCCGATTCCCACCCGCGATACCAAACCAGGCCGACAAACCCGTTCACGATCACGAGCAGAAAAACGGTTTTGCGGTTCACTTCACCATCCCCGCCAGTGGGCTCGACGCCGTCGCGTATAGTTTCTTTTCGATACGTCCGGCGAGGAACGCTTTCCGCCCCGCTTCCACGGCGGCGCGCATCGCTTCCGCCATCAAGACCGCGTCCTGCGCGCCTGCGATCGCCGTGTTCATCAGCACACCGTCGGCGCCCAGCTCCATCGCAATCGCCGCGTCGGATGCCGTGCCCACGCCCGCGTCCACGATCAGCGGCACTTCGGTGATGCGTTCGCGCAGAATCCGCAGCGCGGCCATGTTCTGAATGCCCATGCCGGACCCAATCGGCGCTCCCAGCGGCATCACCGCCGACGCTCCAGCGTCGATCAGCTTGCGCGCCACGATCAGATCGTCGGTGGTATAGGGCAACACGATGAATCCTTCCTTCACCAGCGTTTTCGTCGCGGCAATCAGCTGCTCGGTGTCCGGGAACAGCGTCTGCTCGTCGCCGATCACTTCGAGCTTCACCCACTCTGAAAGCCCGACTTCGCGGCCCAGCCGCGCGGCGCGCACCGCTTCGTCGGCTGAATAGCAGCCCGCCGTGTTCGGCAGGATGAAAATTCTCTCGCGATCAATGTAGTCGAGCAGCGATTCCTTCGAGCGGTCGGTCAGATTCACGCGCCGTACCGCCACCGTCACCATGTCCACGCCGGCCGCCGCGTGCGCCAGCGCCATTTCCTGAAAGCTGCGATATTTTCCCGTGCCCACAATCAGCCGGGATTTGAACGCGCGCCCTGCAATCACCAGTTGGTCGCTCATCGAGTTATCTCCATGCACATTCTATCGCTCTCCCGGGTTTATCGTGCGGGCGGCCAAACGTTCAACCCATTCGCGCTGTTCCGGCGTGTCTGGCACCGGGAAGCCTCTCGCTTGCCGCAAAAGTTCGAAGGCATCCGCGACCGAGAACCCATATCCTAACAGCAACGAAGCAGCGATGATGCTGCTGCGCCCAATCCCAGCCCGGCAATGAACCACAACGGCCTTGTGGCATCGGAGATGTTTATCCACCGCTTTCAGAAAACCGCGAAAGTCCTCGACGGAATCCGGTACCGACCGGTCCGCAATCGGAAAGGAAATAAAATCAATTCCGCCCAGGCGGCACGCGTCGGCCTCCTGCGAAAGCTCAAGCTCGGCCGACTCATCCGGTTCCAGGGCAGAGACGATGCCCCCGACCCCTTCGGCTTTGAGCAAACGGAAATCTTCTTCCAGCCAGTCGCCGCCCCTTGGCCGTGGCATGATTCCCAACCGGCAGCCTTCCGCTCGCAGCCATGAAGGAGGCAACCGCTTCTCCCTAGACTCGATTTCGCCACCGATTCCCGATTCAGGAGGCGGCTGGTATCGCGCCTCGATACGCCAGACTCAGCCCTTTTCCGACCGGAAGAACCATGTGCATAAACCCTTCCGTCCCCGAAATGGCGTTCAGATACCCGCGGATCTCGTCGGGATGCGAAATCGCGTTGTCGGCGGCGATTAGCGCGCAGGTCGCCAACTTGGGAACGAGTAGCTCCAGCTGCTCCGGCGCGGTCACACGGTCTCCGTCGAAAAACACGAAATCAAAAGGCCCCGCCAGTCCCCGCACCAGCTCGGTCGCCTCGCCCAAAATCAACGCAACATGATCGGCCAGGCCCGCCCGGAGCAGATTCTTTCTCGCCATGGCTTGTTTTTCGGCGCTGCGGTCCAGGGAGATGACTTGCCCCCCCGTCTCCGCCGCCGCTGACGCCAGCCAGATCGTGCTGTATCCATTCGACGTCCCGATCTCCAGCACGCGGCGGGCGCCGCTGCTCCGCACCAGGAGGCTCACGAGTTGCGCCGTCTCCGGGTCCAAATTGAGCATCTTCTTCGCGCGGTCCGTCTCGCGCGCGTCAGTTTCTTTTCCCTGCCGCTCCAGCTCCGCAAGCAGCTCCCGTAATTTCGCATCCATGCCCGGGACCTCCTGCCGCACCGCTCGTCATGTGTTTCCCGGTCTTGTTCTGCCTTGCGCGGGCCCTTGTTTCTTTACTTCAAGCCGTCCGCTGCGGGCGCGGCTCTTCCACGTCCGCGTACATTTTTTCGATCGTATCGGCGTAACGCTCGGCGATCACGCGCCGCTTCAGCTTCATCGTGTATGTCAGCTCGCCGTCCGCGTACGTGAAATCTTTTTCGAGCAGCGCGAACCGCTTCGGGCGCTCGAATTGCGCGAGCGGCGCCATCAGCCGGTCCAGCTCGCGCGTGTAGAGGTCGCGCACCCAGGGATCGGCCAGCATCTTCGCGTGCGTCGAAAATTCCCGGCCCGCCTTCCGCGCCGCATCCTCGATGCCGGTAAAATTCGCTACCAGCAGCACGGCCGGGAATTTACGGCGGTCGCCCACGACCATCGCGTTCGCGATTAGCGGCGAAGCCTTCAGTAAATTCTCGATCGGCGCCGGCGCCACGAATTTTCCTCCGGCCGTTTTCAGCAGCTCTTTCTTGCGATCGGTGATCATCAGGAAACCGTCTTCGTCGATCCGACCGATGTCGCCGGTCATCAGCCACCCGTCGCCGGTCATCGTCTCGCGCGTTTGATCCGCCTTGTGGTAATACCCCTGCATCACGCAATTCCCTTTCACCAGAATCTCGCCGTCGTCCGCGATTTTCACATCCACGCCCGCAATCGGCCGCCCCACCGATCCCACTTTGTATGAATGCGGACTGCTCATCGACACGACCGGTGAAGTCTCCGTCAGCCCGTATCCCTGATAAATCGGCAGCCCCACGCTCCAGAAGAATTCCAGCAGCTCGACCGATAGCGGCGCGCTGCCCGAAGTGAAGGTGCGAATATGGCCGCCCATTCCTTCGCGAAATTTCGGATAGACCAGCAGGTTCGCGAATTTCCAGCGCAGTTTCACGCCGGCGCTCACCGGTTTGCCATACGCCTTCCACGGCGCTGCTGCCGTCGCGACGCGCAGAGCCCAATCAAATATCGCGCGCTTCAGGCCCGTCCCGCGGCGACCTTTCTCGATGATTGTCGCGTAGATTTTCTCGAAAAATCGCGGCACCGCTGCGACGGTGGTGGGGTGTACTTCCAGCAGCGCCTGCGCTACTGTCTCGGGCTGTTCGACGTACGCCACACTGATCCCGCGAAAAAAATAGGTGTAGTCCACCACGCGCTCGTATACGTGCGAAAGTGGCAGAAACGACAGACCAATGTCTCCCGGCAGCACCTCGGCGTCGCGACACGAATCGATCGCGTTCGACGTCAGATTCGCGTGCGTCAGCATCACGCCCTTGGGTTCACCCGTCGTCCCGGAGGTGTAAATGATCGTCGCCAGGTGCTCGCCAGTCACCTGCTCCGCGCTCCGGCGATACTGGGCGATATCGTCGTCCCCGGCCGCTGCGATCAGCGTTTCATAGTGCAGGATGTCGCCCAGCAATTCCGCTGGCGGCGATGCCGCGATCACCTGTTCGAGTTCCGGCAAATGTTCGCGGCACGCTTCGATTTTTCGCGCCTGCTCCTCGCCGCACGTGATCACCACCCGCGCGCCTGAATCTCTCAGGATGTAGATCAACCGGTCGTCCGACTCGTGGAAATACACGGGCACGCTCGCCGCACCCAGCCCGAGAATAGCAAAATCGGCGATCGCCCACTCGGGACAATTCGGCGCGAAAACTCCCACCCGATCGCCCGCCTTTATCCCAAGCTCCGCCAGCGC
The DNA here is from genome assembly GCA_035603395.1 of Candidatus Acidiferrales bacterium. Taxonomy (GTDB): domain Bacteria; phylum Acidobacteriota; class Terriglobia; order Acidiferrales; family UBA7541; genus Palsa-295. Next base: position 7,933 of record DATNKM010000115.1, on the reverse strand, counting down.
CTTCGACAAACCAGCGACACGACGCATAGTCTCGCTCGCAGGTATCGACTCCCACACCGCTGGATGCGCCCCGCGCGGTTTGCGATACATCTGCGCCCGCGGATTTGCAAAATTATCCACCGCGTCGAGAAAACACTTTGTAATCGCCGGATATTCGGTGGTCATCGCCGCAACTCTAGCCCATCGCGTGCGCCCCACGCAATGACGCCTACCCTTGCGCCCTGCCTATTCCGTACTAATATGGTCGCGCGATCATTACAATCGACGCATGGTGAAAATCGCCACCGACGAAGCCACCGGCTACCAGCCGCAGCGAGCGCCGCGCGGCACCACGCTTTCCTGCAAAGGCTGGCAGCAGGAAGCGGCGCTGCGCATGTTGATGAACAACCTCGACCCCGAGGTCGCCGAAAAACCTGAGGACTTGATCGTTTACGGCGGGCGCGGCAAAGCGGCGCGCGACTGGAAATGTTTTCACGCCATCGTCACGTCGCTCCGCGCGCTTGAAAATGACGAAACGCTGCTGGTGCAATCCGGCAAGCCCGTCGGCGTTTTCCGCACGCACACTTACGCTCCACGCGTGTTGATCGCGAATTCGAATCTCGTCGGCCACTGGAGTGACTGGAAGCATTTCGACGAGCTCGATCGTGCCGGCCTGATGATGTATGGCCAGATGACGGCCGGGAGCTGGATTTACATCGGCTCGCAGGGAATTTTGCAGGGCACCTACGAGACGTTCGCCGCAGCCGCGCGAAAACATTTTCAAGGCGACCTCGCCGGAAAACTCGTTGCCAGCGGCGGTATGGGCGGGATGGGTGGGGCGCAGCCTCTCGCCGCCACTCTCAATGGCGCCGCGTTCCTCGGCATCGATGTCGATCCTGAACGCATCAAGCGCCGCGTGAAGACCGGCTACTGCGACGTGATGGTGAACAATCTCGACGAAGCGCTGCGCATTCTGAAAAATGCCGTGCGCAAGCGCGAAGCAACCTCGGTCGGCTTGGTCGGAAATTGCGCGGACGTGATTCCAGAGCTCGCTCGCCGTGGCGTTGTCCCCGACTTGCTCACCGACCAGACCAGCGCGCACGATCCAGTCGGAGGGTACATCCCGCAGGCACTCGACGTCGCGCAAGCGGCCGAGCTGCGCCGCTCCGATCCCGACGCATATCAAAAGCGTTCGCTCGAATCCATGGCGCGCCACGTCGAAGGGATGCTGGCGCTCCAGAAACTCGGCTCCGTCACGTTCGATTACGGCAACAATATCCGCACGTTCGCCTTTCAGCAGGGCGTCAAGAACGCCTACGACTTTCCCGGCTTCGTGCCCGCCTACATTCGTCCGCTTTTCTGCGAAGGCCGCGGCCCGTTTCGCTGGGCGGCGCTTTCCGGCGAGCCGTCCGACATCCATCGTACAGACAAGCTCGTGCTCGAGATGTTTCCCCACGATGAAATTCTCTGCCGCTGGATCGCCCTCGCGCAAAAGCGCGTTCGCTTTCAGGGGTTGCCCTCGCGCATCTGCTGGCTCGGCTACGGCGAGCGCGACAAATTCGGCCTGGCGATGAACGATCTCGTGGCGAGCGGCGAATTGAAGGCGCCCGTCGTGATCGGCCGCGATCATCTCGATTGCGGGTCGGTTGCCTCGCCCTATCGCGAGACCGAATCGATGCGCGATGGCTCCGACGCCGTGGCCGATTGGCCGCTGCTCAACGCGCTGCTCAACACCGCGAGCGGCGCCAGCTGGGTTTCAATTCATAACGGCGGCGGAGTCGGCATCGGATACTCCCTGCATGCCGGGCAAGTTCTCGTGGCCGATGGGACGAAGGAAATGGCCGCGCGCATCGGGCGCGTCCTCACCAACGATCCGGGCATCGGCGTCGCGCGCCACGTGGACGCCGGCTACCCCGAAGCCGTCGACTTCGCCCGCAGGTCCGGCGTGAAAATTCCCATGGCATGATCGCTGGCCGCACCAGTAGTTTTTTGGCACTGTCCGCGTTAGTATCGGCGAACCGCCCTTGCCCGACTGGCTGATCACCGGCTGCTCGGAGCTGCTGACGCTACGCGGTCCGGTTCCGCGCCGCGGACGCGGCCTTGCCGAGTTGGGCCTCATTCGTGACGGGGCGATCCTTGTCCACGGCGATCGCATCACGGCGATCGGCCCGCGCAAAAGCGTCGAGCGCCATCAAGACGCGCGCCGCGCCGAAAAACTTGATTTCGGCGGCCGCGTGGTGCTCCCCGGCTTCGTCGACGCACACACGCATCTGGTATTCCCCGAAAGCCGCGCAGCAGAATACGAGCAGCGCAATTCCGGAAAAACGTACGAAGAAATAGCGCGCGACGGCGGCGGCATCCGCTCAACAGTAACGCACACGCGGAGCGCGAGTTCGAAATCGCTGCGCGAACACGCCCGCGCGCATCTGCGGCAATTCGCGGCTCACGGAACCACCACGCTCGAAGCCAAGAGCGGCTACGGCCTCAATTGGAAGAGCGAAGTCAAGATTCTCGACGTGCTCGACCAGTTGCATCAGCAGCAGCCGATCGACATTGTCCGCACATTTCTCGGCGCGCATGTGGTTCCCCAGGAGTATCAGAGCCATCCTGAAAAGTACGTCGATCTGCTGGTGAAGCGCTGGATCCCCACCGTCGCCACCGCCGGGCTCGCGGAATTCTGCGACGTGTACTGCGATACCGGCGCGTTCACAGTGGCGCAGTCGCGCAGGATTTTGTCGGCAGGGCGCGCGTGCGGACTCGTGCCGCGCATTCACGCCGAGCAGCTGGCACGCACGGGCGCGGCGCGGCTCGCGATCGAAATGCAGGCTGCGAGCGCCGATCATCTCGAAAAGATCGATCACGCCGACGTGCGGGCGCTGTCGCTTTCAAACATCGTCTGCGTCCTGCTGCCGGGCTGCGGTTTTCATCTTGGCCTCGGCGGCTTCGCACCCGCACGCGAGCTGATCACGGCCGGAGCGATCGTAGCACTGGCCACGGACTTCAATCCGGGCACGAGCCCGACGGTGAGCATGTCGATGATTATGTCGCTGGCCTGCACGCAGATGCGCATGACGCCCGCCGAAACGATCGCGGCGGCGACGATCAATCCCGCTTATTCGTTGCGCCTGCATGATCGTGTCGGATCGCTCGAAGTTGGCAAATATGCGGACCTGGCCGCATTTGACGTCGCCAGCTACCGCGAAATTCCGTATTATTTTGGCGTGAACCTCTGCAGCCTGACCATGAAGCGCGGTGCGATCATCCACAGCAAGAAACGTTAGCCGATGAAGCCGCTTGTCGAGTGTGTTCCCAATTTTTCCGAGGGCCGCGTGACGGCGAAAGTCGATGCCATCGTCAACGCGATGCGCGCGGTGCCCGGAGTGTATCTGCTGGCGCGCGAAAGCGACGCGGACCATAACCGCAGCGTGGTCACACTCGCGGGCGAGCCGGAAGCGGTGCGCGATGCCGTGGTGCTCGGAGTTGGCAAAGCGGCGGAAGTGATCGACCTGACGCGCCAGACCGGCGCGCATCCACGCATCGGCGCAACCGACGTGGTGCCGTTCGTGCCCATCCACAACGTCACGATCGAGGATTGCGTCAAACTGGCGCACGAAGCCGGGCAGGAGATCTGGAACCGCTTTCACATTCCCGTGTATCTGTATGAAGCCGCCGCGCAGTGGCCCGAACGCACGAACCTGGAAAACATTCGCCGCGGACAATTCGAGGGCTTGCGCGAGGAAGTACAGCGCAATCCGCAGCGCGCCCCCGATTTCGGCGAGCCGCGCCTGCACCCCACGGCCGGCGCGACGGTGGTGGGCGCGCGCAAATTCCTGATCGCCTACAACATCAACCTCAATACCGCCGATCTGGATATCGCCAAGCGCATCGCGAAGACGATTCGGTTCTCGAGCGGTGGAATGCCCTGCGTGAAAGCGATGGGCGTGGACCTGCGCGCGCGAAATCTGGCGCAGGTTTCGATGAATCTGACGGATTTCGAGCAGACTCCGGTTCACGCGGTCTTCGAACGGGTAAAAAATGAAGCGGAGCGGCTGGGCGTCGGAATCGTCGGCAGCGAAATCGTGGGATTGATTCCGCGCGGTGCGATTGAAATGACCGCGGAGCACTTTCTGAAAGTCGAGAACTTTTCCTCCGCGCAGGTGTTAGAGAATCGACTGGAAGAATCGCTGGCCGAAGCGGCGGCGAAAAGTCATGCGAGCCTGGCAGCGATGGCGCAGCCGTTCATCGACGCGGTCGCGAATCCCACACCCGCCCCCGGCGGCGGGTCGGTCGCAGCGCTTGCGGGTTCGCTGGCAGCGGCGCTGGGGCAGATGGTGGCGGGTATTTCCAGCAAGAAAAAATCGCTGGCGGCCCATGCGCCGCAGCTCGAGTCGATCGAGAGAAAGTTGCACAAGTCCTCAAAGGCCCTGGCGGAGGGAATCGATCGCGACGCGGCGTCGTTTGATTCCGTGCTGGCGGCCTACCGGCTTCCGCGAGACTCCGCCGAAGCATCCAGTCACCGTGACCGCGCGATTCAGAAGGCGCTGGTGGGCGCCGTAAGCGTGCCGCTGGAGATGGCGCGCCGTGGCGCCGAGGTTTTTGACACGCTCGGGCAACTGGAACCACTGGCCGCACCGTCTATGTTGTCTGACGTGCGCGTGGGCCGCCTGATGGCCGCGACGGCGGTCCGCGGCGCGCTGGAGAACGTGAGCACCAATCTCGCATCCGTAACCGATACGGCTTTCGCCAGCAACGTGCGCGCAGAGGTGTTATCTCTCAGCGTCCACGTGGGTGAAAGTTCCGTCGCCACCGGCCGATAGAGTTATCCTGAAACCCTGAGGTTACTTAAAGTGAATCGACAAACACGCTGGTTCGCCGGAATTGGACTGCTGGCATCACTCATCTACATGACCGCGCTGGCACTTGCGCCGCAGCCGAGCTCCGCCGGATCGCTCAGCACGGCCGTCATCGGCATGTTTCCGAAGGAGGTGGGTGAATTCACCTACGCGGATCTGAAAGGGGCACGAAAATTCCCCTGGTTCAGCCAGCTGAAAGAGCAGCTGTTGCCGAGCCACTTCCGGGACTTCGAGAAATTCCTGGCGTCGGCGGGCGTCGATCCGAATACGCAAGTCGACGAGCTCGCCTGGGGCGGAATCAGCGCCACGAAAACCAGCGGCGAAGAGGTCGTGGGCATCGCATTGGGCGCATTCAACCCTTCCGCTAGCGAGGACCACTTCAAGGCGCAAAAGCTCCCGATGATCGACTATCACGGCTACCACATGTACGCGTTCGGTACCGGATCCGGCGCAGGCGATATTCTGTTCATGTACATCGACGCGAACACGGCGGCGTTCGGCAGCCGTCCGGCGCTCGAAAAACTGGTGGACGTTCGCACGGGAGTGACGGAAAGTCTGTTCGCCAACGACCTGATTTTTCCGCTTATTAATGAAGCCAACGGCACCGGGCTGATCTGGGGCGTGCTCAACAAGGATTATGCGCACATGGCGCTGACGCAGCTGCTGCCGGAAGCGAGTCAGTTCGCCCAAGCGGCGCCGATCATGGGCCGGATCAAGGCAATGACGATTACCGTGACCGCCGACAGCGGAATCGATGCGAATTTTCAGGCGGTGTGCAGCACGCCGGACGATGCCAATCTGCTGGCTGCGGGAATGCAAGGCGCGCTGATGATGCGCCGCTATCAGGAAGCGCAAGGCCATCCCGACCTTGCGGGCGCTCTCGATCAGGTGCGCATTTCACCGTCGGGTGATCGATTGAAAATCGATCTGCCGGTGACCCAGGACCAACTGCTCTCGATCATCAAGACGCGTGCGCTAGCCACGACGATGTGAGTCGGCGACGATCTGGCTGAGTACGGATTTTCAGGGGAAGAAACTTTAGTAAGCCGAGCCGGACTTCGCTGCACCACAGGACTTCAATAATGTGACTCGGACGCCGCCTTCGCGCGATTCGCACCGGATGCGATCGTTCGCGTTGCGTTCCAATCGCTTGTGCATTCCCGCGGAGTTTGAACCCGCCGGCGATTCGAACGTGAGCTCCAAGCGATCCGGGAATTCATCGACAATCAGCCGCGTGGTTGCCGCGACGTTTCCGTTGGCGGAAACGGCCATTTCACGAGATGCATGGGCGGCCGCCACCGAAACCTCCCGTTGAGCGTCCTCCGAGAAACCGGCCCGACCTGCCGCATGGGCGACGATTGTCTCAACCGAGGCAAGGAGCCGCGGATCGTTATCAAGATGACATTCGATTCGGCTGGTTCGGGCGCCGGGAGAGGACGAAGATTTGGCGGCAGGCTCTGCGCTCATCGAAATTCCCCGGATTCGGCCACGTGCAGATCACAGGCTTCGCGGCAATCCGGGCAGTAATACATACCGTCCTCGCAGAGACGGATATTTTCCATGGACTGGCAGAAGGAGCAGTACTTTTCGCAAGTGCATTGGTGTTCCGTCTTGTCGCACTGCGCGCAAACGACGATGGTCGCCATGGTTGTCCTTCCGCCGGTAGCCGGGTTCGCCTGACACAATACTAGGTGACAGACGCGCGCGAGACAAGCGCAGCCGGAGGCAATTGAAGCGCAGACCCGGCTAGCGCTGCTTCTCGTTCCGTGCCTTTTCGACCGGCAAAGCTCGTTGTGCCGCTACGGTCGGCTTGATTTCCGACGTTGCGGTTGCCGGAGTGGTCGCCGGAAAGGTCAGCTCGCGACCGTCTGAAATCGCGGCAGCAGCTTCGGAGCGCGATTCGGGTACCGGCGAAGCCATTGGCACCAGCGCTCCTTCGGCTTCCTTCAGGAAGGTTAGGCCGGTGTCGCCCTGGTTCCAGTCAATCGAGATCACGTCGCCCAGCTGCACCTGGCTGGTCGCCAGCAGGCTGGCCAGCGGGTACACGACGTTGCGTTCGATCGCGCGCTTCAGGTGACGCGCGCCGTATTTGAGGTCCGTGCCCTCGCGCAGCAGGAAGTCTCGCGCAGGCTGCGTCACGCGGAACAGAAAGCGACCCTTGGCCGTTTCGAGCACGCGCTGCTGCACCATGCCCAGCTCGATTTCGAGAATCTGCTCGAGCTGCTGCGAGCGCAGAGGATGGAACACCACGACTTTGTCGATGCGGTTCATGAATTCCGGCGCGAATTTGCGCTTAGCTGCTTCGGACGCCGTGCGCTCGACTTTCTGGTCGAGGCCCGTCTGCGTTTCGGGCCGCAGCAGGGGCGCAAAACCCATTCCGCCGGTCATCAGCTCGGTAATTTCGCCGCCGCCGAGGTTCGAGGTCATGAAAATCATGGTCTGCGACAGATCGACGCGGCGATTGTCGCCGAGGGTGAGCGTGGCCTTGTCGAGAATGCCGAGCAGCAGTTGCCAGAGCGCGTCGGAGGCTTTCTCGATTTCATCGAACAGCAGGAAGCTGATCTTCAATTTGTCGGTGTGATACTGGGCGAGCGCCTCCTGCGTGATCAGCGGATGCGTCTCGCGGTGCCCCAGGTATCCCGGAGGCGAACCGATCAGTTTGGCGATTTCATGCGAGTGCTGGAATTCCGCGCAATCGATCTTGATGACCGCGCGCGGATCGCCGAACAGCACTTCGGCCGTTGCCTCCACCACACGCGTCTTGCCCGCTCCAGTCGGCCCGAGGAACAAGAGATTCCCCACCGGGCGCCCAGGCGAATTCAAGCCGGCACGAAACACTTGGTACAGATCGACGACGGCCTGCACGGCTTCGTCCTGCCCAACGATCTTTCGTCGCAGCCCTCCCTCGAAATCACGCGACTCCACGCTGCGGAGGGTCGGGTCGAGTTGTAGTGCTTGCGCGCCCATGGTAGTGCTCCCTACCGGAACTTTCTGCCGCTTTCAAGATTGCGCGGTTCGGAGCGCTCGAATTGATCGAGCTTGATGTCCACCGTCGACCGCAGCAATCGCAATTGCGTGACCAGTTCCCGGCTCGAATTGGC
>DATNKM010000110.1:0-16897 GCA_035603395.1 Candidatus Acidiferrales bacterium | reverse complement strand
CCCGGCGGAGTTCGAGGCGGAAGAGCATGTCCTTCAGTTCATCGAGGCTGCCGCGCACCTGGCGATCAAGAGTAGCGGCCACAGTCGAGACATGGGAATCCTGTGTTTGCGGCGCAGATGGCACCACCGTAGCCGGCATCGGGAACCCGGGGGGCTGGGCGGAGGCCGCGTCGGCTGCGGCGATGGCAATTTGCGGCTGGCGCGCGAGAAATATCAAGCCGACCAGGAAGAGCGCGACGAAGCCACCGACGAGAATCCATTTCAAATCGTCGAGCCGGGCCGGCATCGTGGTAACGCTGGCGGTGGGAGCTTCGCCCGCGGTTTCGATGCGCGAATTCACGGACGGGTTCTGCGTATCATTCCCGCCTCCCTGGCCACCGTTCGGACCACCGATCGCTCCGGCGTTCGCGTCCGGCGCGGGAGGCGGAGCGGTGCCTGAAACCGAGATCGCGATCGGCGTATTCGCCGCGACGGCATCGCGCGTATAGGCGCTGAAGCCCTCCGTTTGTCCCTTGGGAGTGAAGTCGCCGCCCGAAATCTGAACGGAGGGCGGTGCGAACACGCCGAGATGTTCAACGGCGTAGCGCGAGGTCACGTGCAAAGTAGCCTGATTGCCCGGATAGGGCATCTTGTAGGTCAAGCTCACAGCGCTATCTCCGGGACGGAACGGGTAGGCGATGGCTTCCTGATTGTTGCCCTTGTCGATCGGCGTCTCGACTACGGGCATGCCGGAGGAGCCGCCGGCCGAAATGCTGCCGAGCTGGGCGCCCTGGGGTAGCGAGAAGATGAACGAACCGTCTGCGCGGTAGTAGGCCATCGGCGGCTGCGTTTTATTCGAGATGTTGTATTCCTCGGTGACGTTGAGGTCCGGGCCGTTGGGCTGCACGATGATCGCGTGCACGCTGACGGAAAAGGCGGAAGGCTTGTCGGTCGGCTCGTACACCGTCATGTCGATTGTGGTTTTGTCCGGCGTCGCCGGCTCATGATAGTTCACGCCGCGGTACACGGCGCGGATCAGCATCGGTCCTGCTCCAAGGCCCGGATTTTCGAAGTGATATTGACCACGGGCGTCGGTTTTCGTGTTCGCGACAGGCTGCATGGTGCCCTGCAGCTGGATCAGAATCATGTCCACGCCCGCGGCAGGCTTGCCGCTGGTGCCGTTGGTGACGGTACCGGTCACCGTGCCGGCGAGGGTTGGAAGCGTCGCGAGGGCGAGCAGCATGAAAGCCAGACGCACGGCGCAAATTCCCAGGGGCAGAACCCTCGATCCGTCTGGCGATTGATTCCCGAGGATGAATCTCGACGCTTTCAGCGGACGAAGAACTTTCGCGCGCGCGATCATGAGCGCGATCCTTTTTGTGAAGCGGCTTGGCGAGTGGCAGGTGTGGGCGCGCTTCCGGTCGAGATGTCCATTTCGGCCAGCACGCGGGCGGCTTCGATTTCGAGCGACTGCTTGATTTCGTCGTAATCGGCCTCGGAGAACTTGCCGGCGCGATGCTCGAAGCGCAAATCACGGAGGTTGTCGTAGATGGCGTCGCGACGTTCCATCAGCTGATCGAGCTTTGTGCGGTGCGGCTGGGCGTCGGACGATTCCGGGTGCACGCCAAAAATGAAAATCATGGTCGCCAGGGCGAGCAGGATGCAGGCGACGGCGATGTCGACGTTACTCATCGTTGCGATCCACCTCGCGCCGCGCGCGATCGAGCAGGTCGGCTGAAATGGGCGGGCCGCCCGCGGGCGCCAACTCCTGTTTGCGGCGCCATCGGCGCACCACTTCCCAGATCAGAAACAGCGCGAACACCGGCAGGGCGATCGGCGCGATCCACACGAGCCAGGTGAAACCTTTCTTCGGCGGGTCGGGCAGCACGGTCGGGCCGTACTCCTGAACGAACGATTGCAGAATCAAGTCGTCGGAGTCGCCACGGCCGACGCGGTCGGCCACTTCTTTCTGCATCGCCTTCGCGGTGTCGCATGGACCGGAGAAGGCGCCTCCGGTGTGGTTGCAGGTGCCGGCTGTATCGTTACAGCCGCCGCACATACACATCACTTTCTTCGAGAGACTCTTGGCGCGATCTGTGTTGTCGGCGCGTGAGCTCGGCAGCAGAACCGAACCGAGCAATGCAATCATCAGCGCGGCTCCAGCGGCAGAGAGCTTCAGCGGGTGAAAGCGTTCTCGCGTGGAGCGGCTGATGCCGCACCGGCAGCTGCGATCCCGGAAGATTCGCCCGGCGACGATTCGCGGCTTAGTCATCGGAGCTCGAATGCCGGATCGGCGCGGTAACGGGGCTCGGTGCGGTTCTGTCGGCCCACGGGCGATCTGTGGCGGCGCGCAGGAGGAGTGCGGCGCGGCGGTCGGGAAACATCGCCAGGATCGTGCCCAGGACGAGGACGATGCCGCCGAACCAGATCCATTTGACCAGCGGATTCAGGTACGCGTGAATCACGGGTACGTTCGTATCCGGCGTGCGGCCGGCATACACGACGTACAAATCGTGGACCACAGTGCTCTCGATCGCGACGACGGTTTCGGTGACCTGACTGGTGCGGAACAGGCGGCGCTCGGGATAGAGCATCATTTCTGAGTGGCCGTTGCGGAATACTTCCAGCGTGGCGCGATTCGATTCGTAGTTGTCGGTCGAAAGCTGGTCGAAATTCTGACAGAGAATCGTGTAGGGACCGATCCTCAGCTTGTCGCCGATATTCATTTCTTTCTGGATGTCCTGATTGAACGCGGAGCCGGTGATGCCGATGAAGATCATCACCATGGCAAAGTGGACGATATAGCCGCCGTAGCGGCGCGTGTTGCGCATGGTCAGCTCGCCGAGAGCGGTGAGAATGTAGGAGCCGTCGCGCGCAGAAATCACGCGAGCACCGCGATAAAATTCGGCGGCGATCGTTAGCGTGACGAAAACCGAGAGGATTAGGCAAACGAGCGGATAGAATTCCCGCCACCCCAACGCGAACGCCACGGCGCCCGCGACCAGGCCTCCCACGAGTGGCCACGCAAAATTGCGCTTCAGCGCATCGACCGAAGTCTTGCGCCACGCCAGCAGCGGCCCCACACCGGTGAGCAGGAGCAAGAACAGTGCGATCGGCACATTTACTTTGTTGAAGAAGGGCGGGCCGACGCTGATCTTGCTGCCGGTGGCCCACTCGGAAATCACTGGGAAAAGCGTGCCCCAGAGAACCGCGAAACAGGCGGCGAGCAGAATCAAATTATTGAAAAGAAAACTCGATTCACGTGAGACGAGCGAATCGAGCTGATTGTCGCTGCGCAGGTAGTCGCGATTCTTGTACCAAGCCGCCAGGCAAACCACCAGCACGATGCCGAGAAATCCGAAGAAATAGCCGCCGATATTCGATTCGGCGAACGCATGCACGGAGCTGACGATTCCAGTGCGCGTGAGCGAAGTGCCCAGAATGCAGAGCATGAATGTTACGAAGACGAGCCACACGTTCCAGACCTTCATCATGCCGCGCTTTTCCTGCATCATCACCGAATGCAGGAATGCGGTGCCGGTAATCCACGGCAGCAGCGCGGCGTTCTCAACCGGGTCCCACGCCCAGTAGCCACCCCAGCCGAGCACGGCGTAGGCCCAGTGCGCGCCCAGCAGCACGCCGATGCCCTGAAAGCACCATGCGACCATGGTCCAGCGGCGCGTGATGTGAATCCATTTTTCGCCGGGATAACGGCCGAGCAGCGCGGCCATCGCAAACGCAAACGGGATCGTGAATCCGGTGTAGCCGAGGTAGAGCATCGGCGGATGAATCACCATCTCGGGATACTGGAGCAGGGGATTGAGGCCGGTACCTTCCGAGAGCCGCGCGACGTGCATCACGCCCGCGGAATCGGCGGCGGCCATCACGTGAAAAGGGCTGGCGACGAAATTGTTCAGCGTGAGGAAAAAGATCTGAACACCGGCGAGCGTGACGCCGACGTAGGGCATCAGTTCCGGATGCTTGCGGCGATTCAGAAACAACGCGAGGAAGACGTAGATCGACAGCAGCCAGCTCCACCAGAGCAAGGAACCTTCCTGCCCGGCCCAGAGTGACGAGAATTTGTAGTAGAGCGGCAGGGCGCGGTTGCTGTGCGCGGCGACGTAGGCGAGCGAGAAATTGTCGGTGAAGAAAAAATACTCAAGTGTGGCGACGGCCAGGGTGATGAGGCCGAACGTCGCCATTCCCGCGTTGCGCGCGCTTTTCGTCAACAAAACGCGACGCGTGACGATGCCTACGATTCCGGCCACGAACGCGTACACCGCTGCCAGGAACGCGAGAAGCAGCGCAAACGAGCCGAAAATATCCAAACGAAGTCCCCCGGATTTTAGGTTTTGTTCGGAACACTGCCGCCGGCGGCGGGCGCGCCGGTCGGTGAGGCTTCATATTTCGAGGCGCATTTTGCCTGGACTTGTTCGGCCGTGAAGCGGCCGTCGGGCGTCAGGCGACCCTCGACCAGTGCCTGTGCGCCATCCTTGAACGTGTCGGGCAGGGGATCGTTACCGATATAGCTGACCGAAAGCGTCTTGCCCTGTTCTTCGAGGACGAAATTCGTGCGACCGTCCTGATGCGAAATCGTGCCCGCGCGGACGTTACCCGAAACGCGCATGCGCTGGTGAAGCGTGGATCCGTTCAGGGTCGGAAGCTCGGAAATCGTGTGATAGTAAGTCTTGCTTTGAGTGTAGCCGACGTAGGCAAGCCCGAGCAGGGTGGCCACAATAATCCCCGACCCCACGGCGAACTTCGTGCGCGGATTCATGCGAGTAGCCTCATCTGTCCGGTTGCCGGAATCAAGATTCTAGCACATTCGTGCGCGGCGCTTCAGGCGTGGGCTTTCGGGGCCAGAGCTTTCGCCAGGAGTTCTTTTCGCACAGGATGGTCGAAGGGTTTTCCGTCGTGAAGAATCAACCGAGGGGCCCAGTCGCTTTGCTGGAAGGCCGCGACGAGCGGTTGCGTAGCCACCGAGAGCATGGCGATGGATTTAGGCTTGTAGGAGATTTTGACGCGGCGAAGCAAGGTGGGCGCTGCGTGCTCGATGGCCTTTTGAGCGTCGAGCGGATTCGCCAGCGCGCATTCGACCGCGCCGATCAGGAAAAAGCCGCGACGCTGGAATTCGGCGAGGGCGGTTTCATCGTTCGGTTGGGCGTGGGCGTCCACGCCGGCGGAATTCATGAGTGCGTCGAAGTATTCGCGGCCGGCGGACGAGCGATCCGAGGAGCTGGCGGCGGCGCGATAAAAATAATCTTCCGGGCGCGCGGGCGGGGCGGCGTCAATGAGCAGCACGGAAATGTGAACCGGGCGGAATCGTGTGGCCAGCTCGAGCCGTTCGATGCGCTGGCGGATGTGTGCGTCGTCGACCTGCGCGCCGCATCCATCGCAAACCGGCATGCGTTGCCTCCTGTGCGGAAAGCAGCATCGCATGGAGCGCGGAAATTGAGCAAGCGATCACTCGGACGCTTGAAATGACGTCCGTAGGGAATTACTGAGCGAGGGCGACGACCAGCTCGATGCGATTGCGGCCGTAGTCTTTGGCCCGGTAAAGAGCGTCGTCAGCCTGCGCGAGCAGCTCTTCAAATTCTGGCGCGGACGTGCCCGAGAATCCGGCGATGCCGAAGCTCGCCGTTACTTGGACGGTTGCGCCGTCGAATGTGAATTTCTCCGAGGCCAGCTGCTGTCGGATGCGGTCCACGACCATCATCGTGCCGTCCCCGTCGGCATGCGTGAGCACGAAAAGAAATTCCTCGCCGCCGATGCGCCCGGAAATATCGGACAAGCGCGTGTGGCCGCGCAGAATTTCCGCGAACCTCTTGAGCACCGCATCTCCCGCTTCGTGTCCGAAACTATCGTTGATCTTCTTGAAATGGTCGAGATCGATGAGCACCACCCAAAATGAAAAGCCGTGTCGCGCGGCGCCGCTCAGTTGCCCCGAAGACCAGGCTTCGATGGCGCGTCGATTCGGCAGACCGGTCAGCGAATCGGTGAGGGCGAGCTCCTCGAGCAGGCGATTTTTCGCCTCGATCTGGCGGTGAAGGTCGATCAGCCGCCGGCCCACGCCCACACGCGCGAGGAATTCGTCGCGGTCAAACGGCTTCGCCAGATAATCGTCGGCACCGGCGGAAAGACCCTTGACCACGTTCTCTTTTTCCGCCTTGCCTGTGAGGATGATGACGTAGCTGTACCGCGTGGACACACTGGCGCGAATCCGCCGGCACAGCTCGATGCCCGTCAGATCGGGCATATTCCAATCGGTGATCACCAGGTCCGGTTGACCGTGCTCGAAAATCTCAATTGCCTGGTTGCCGCTTTTCGCGAAAACCACCACACAGTCTTCGTCGGCGAGGGTCTGTTCGACCAGCTTGCGATACACGGGTGAGTCGTCGGCGACGAGTACGGTGAAGCCGTTCATGAAGTCCTCGAAAAGATTAGGTGGCGCCGCCTGGCGGCAGGAAAATAAGATGCTACTGGCCGTTCGTACTGCCCGGGGTGTCGATTCTTTCGACGCTTGTCACCGGATCGATGCCGGCGGCTACGGCCGGTCCGGGCGGGTCTTCTTCCTCTCGAGGGCCCCCGGCGGGCGCGCCGAGTTTCGTTCGCAGGCAGCCGACAAGTTCCGGCGCCAGCTCGGAAATGTTCATGCCTTCCGAGACGATGAATTTACAGCTCAGGATCGGGCGGGCCTGGTCGTCGTCAGAGAGCTGGCAATTGACCCGGCAATATTGGCATTCCTGATTCCAGCAGAAGCGGCCGTAGGGAATCGTCTCCGGGCTGATAAACTGAAAGGCACGCAGAAGGGAATTGCGCTCCGGGACGAGGAACGTCTTTCCCTGAATGGTAATCTCCACAAGCCGTTCGTAAGGTCGGAACACTTCCGACATTAGGTGTGCCTCGCCTTCAACCATTAAACGGAACCCCGTTTACCAAAGCTAGACGAGACGGCGCGAAGCAGCAACGGGAACGCCGCAGGGCGTGCCCAATGCTCTACTGGCGAAGGGAAATCGCAGGTCGTGGCCGCATGCCCCGCGCGCGGCGCGTACGCGGCTGTATTTCGCCTGGTCCGGTTACGCGGCGGAGGCGTAGTTGCTGCGCGTTTCGCCTGCAGCGGGCCGAACCGTGGCGACCATCGTGTAGGTGCCGAGCGCGATGCCGAGCGGCCCTGTGAGAATCGCGAGAACGCTGGCGATGAGCGGCAATGCTGGCCCGGAAATGCCGCTTTGCATCAGTGCGACACCCGCGACGAACGCGAGTATACCGGCGAGAACCAGCAAAACCACCGCGCCGATCAACCAGATGTGGAACGCGTCCATCCAGAAGAACGGATCGGCAACGCGCGTGATGATTGCGCCCCACATCAGCGTCAAAGTGGAGGTGTACACAACGATCCACGCAGCCTTTGCGAGGCAGATCACTCCGTAGACCAACCAGAGCAAGCCGAGCGTACCGTGGCGCGAGCGATTCGTCTGCATGGGAGCGCCTCCTACGAACGGTTATGAATCGACCAGAACTCGGCGCAAGGCTACCGGAAGCAAACGTCCAGGGCCATACGGTAAACACCCTGCATTCCCTCACAGGAACCGCAGGGCTTCCCGTGACTTACTCCGCTGCCGCCATTTGCTGGTAGGCCCGATCGGCCTTGGCGGGCAGCAGAATCACCAGCGTGTAGACCCCGAGCGCGGTGCCGAACGGGATGCTGATCAGCGATAGGCACGCAACCACTAGCGCGAGAGTGCGTCCGTTCGGCTGATGCTTCAGCAGCGCCCACGCCACCCAGAACCCCAGCGAGCCTGCCAGAATCGCGAAAATCGCCGAAATAGCATAGAACCCGCTCATCATCTGAACGATTGACCGCATCAGCGGCGCCATGCCGGGATCGCTGTCCTGCGGCATCGACCTCGTAACCACGTTCATGAACGTTGGAAGAAACATCCGGCTGAATACCAGCGTCCACACGGCCATCAGGATTCGGAACCCGCTGTAGATGGCCCACAGGATTCCCATCACGCGGAGGTGCCTGTTCAGCGTTTGGCTGGCTACCACGGTGGAAATTTCCGGTGATACAAGCGACGATGACAAGACGGCCGGATCGTTATTCAGCGGCGTACGCGCCCCGCAGTTTCCGCAGAATTTCGCCGTCCCATCGAGTTGTTTGCCGCACCGCTGGCAGAACATGCGTCATGGCTCCGATACGAATTTGCGACATGCCATCTGCCGACACGGTGCGCTCGTCAGGTGTAGAACTGGCCTATGTGGCGGTACTTGTCGTACCGCTGCTCGAGGAGAGCCTCGGGGCCGAGGCGCGATAGATCGTCCAGCGTGCGCAACAGCACCGGCGAAAGCATGCGCGCTGCCGCGGCGTAATCGTTGTGGGCGCCGCCTTCAGGCTCGGAGACGATTTCGTCGATGAGTTTCAGTTCGAGGAGATCTTGCGCCGTGACTTTCAGCGCTTCGGCCGCGAGTTCGGCTTTCGTCGAGTCGCGCCACATGATCGACGCGCAGCCTTCCGGCGAAATCACCGAGTAAATCGAATTCTCAAGCATCAGGACGCGGTCCCCGACGGCAATCGCGAGCGCACCGCCTGAACCTCCCTCGCCCGTAATGGTCACGATGATCGGCACCGGCAGGCGGGACATTTCGCGGAGATTGTGCGCGATGGCTTGAGCTTGGCCGCGTTCTTCAGCGTCGATGCCGGGATAGGCGCCCTGCGTGTCGACGAAGACAATGATCGGTCTGCGAAACTTCGCCGCGAGCTGCATGGCGCGCAGGGCCTTTCGGTAACCTTCCGGCTTCGCCTGCCCGAAATTCCGCGCAAGGCGCTGCTTCGTGTCGCGGCCTTTCTGGTTGCCGACGATCATTACCGGCCGGCCGTTGAATCGTGCCATGCCTGTGATCAACGCGGCGTCGTCGGCAAAACTCCGGTCGCCGTGAATTTCACTGAAATCGTCGAACATCAGCCGGATGAAATCGTCCGTATACGGGCGCTGGGGATGGCGCGCCAGTTGCACCCGCTGCCACGACGCGAGGTGTGCGTAAAAATCGCGCTTCAGCTCGTCGACTTCCTTGCGGATACGATCGATTTCGCTCGAGGTCGCGTCGGTCGGATCGGTCAGCCGGCTCAACTCGGCGATGTCGCGCTCGAGTGCGTTGATTTCGAGCTGGCGGCGCTCGTCCTGCTTAGTGAGGCCGGATTCGCTCGGTGCCGATGCCGGCTCGGCGCGGCGGGATTTCCCAGCCGGTGCAGCCGGGGAGGCCTTTGCGGCTTTTGCGGCGCGCGCGTCGGCGCGTTCCTTTAGTCTTCGTTGCCGAGCCAGCGCCCGCAGGCGCTTCAGGCGTTCACGGGCTACGCGGTGCTTTTCCTTCTGCTCCGGAGTTTCCGTCATTGCACCACCGCGACTGAGTCGCTGCCGCAGATCTGTCGCACGCGCTCCAGCAGATCGCGATCCGCGCGCACGGCGCTGCCGGCGTCGATGGTGGCTTCGCTGCCGTCGTCCTGGATCAGTTCGAATGCGATCTTGCAGCGCCCGGGCCGGCTGGCGAAAAGCTCGTGCAGCTGGTCGATCACTCCGGTGTCGATCGCGCTGCGGCTGACCCGCACGCGAAGCAGTGTCGGCGCGCCATTTGTCTGACCCGCCGTGCCATTCGCTCCGTTTTCCGAAGGCGCCTTTACCTGATCGAGCAGCCGCGCGTCCGCCACAATCACGCGCGTGCCCGCGTCTTCCACGGTGACCCGGCCCTTCACCAGCAGCGGCGTGGCAGCCTTCAGAATTCCTTCGAGCTTTTGAAACGCCTCGGGGAACACCAGCGCTTCGCAGACTCCGGTGCGGTCCTGCAGCGTCAGGATCGCCCAGCGCGCGCCTCGCCGCGATCGCATCGGGCGCGCCTGCACGATGATTCCGGCGACCACGATTTCCTCATTGTTGCGCCGGCCTTCGAGCGTTGATAGATCGATGGCCTTCAGATCTTGCAAGCGGCCGGCATATTTATCCAGGGGATGCCCGGAAATGTAAAACCCGAGCGTCGAGTACTCCGCCGCGAGAACTTCGTGCTCCGGCCATTCCGGCGCGTTCGGCAATTCTTCCGGGGATGCGGCTACAGGCGCCGACCCCCCGCCGAAAAGCCCATGCTGCCCGCTTTCTTTCGCGCGCTGCAGCTTTTGCGCCCGTTCGATCGCGCGATCGATGACTGCGATCATCTGCCCGCGATGCGCGCCCAATCCATCCAGAGCGCCCGCGCGGACGAGGCTCTCGAGCACGCGTTTGTTCATCAGCCGCGAATCGACGGACTCGCAGAATTCGAAGAAGTTTGTAAACTGGCCCAAGGTCGCCCGCGCGGCCAGGATTCCCTTTACCGTGTTCTCGCCGACGTTCTTGATCGCCGCCAGCCCGAAGCGGATGGAATCGCCCACGGGCGTGAAGTTCAAGTCGCTGGAATTCACGTCCGGCGGCAGCACGGTGATGCCCATGCTGCGCGCCTCGTTGATGAACTTCACCACTTTTTCCGTATTGCCCGTTTCCGACGTAAGCATCGCGGCCATGAATTCGACCGGGTAGTGCACCTTCAACCACGCCGTGTGGTAGGCCAGCAAGGCGTAGGCGCAGGAATGGGACTTGTTGAAGCCGTAACCGGCGAACTCCGCCATGAGGTCAAAAATCTTCGTGGCTTTTTTCTCGGGCACTTTGCGTGCGCGGCAACCGGTTAGGAATTTCTCGCGCTGTGCGGCCATCTCTTCCGGTTTCTTCTTGCCCATGGCGCGCCGCAGCAGGTCCGCGTCGCCCAGGGAAAATCCCGCGAGGCGGTTCGCAATCTGCATGACCTGTTCCTGATACAAGATCACGCCCCACGTCTCAGAAAGAATTTCCTCGAGCTCAGGGAGGTCGTAGGTGACTTTCTTCTCGCCGTGCTTGCGCGCGATGAAATCCGGAATCATGCCGCCCTGGATCGGGCCGGGCCGATAAAGCGCGTTGAGCGCGGTCAAATCCTCAAGGCGCGTCGGTTGATATTTCCGCAAGATGTCGCGCATGCCGTGCGATTCAAACTGGAAGATGCCGGTCGCGTCGCCTCGCGTGAAAAGCGCATAGGTCTCCGCATCGTCCAGCGCCAGGTTCGGCAGGTCGATCGTGACGCCGCGATTCTCTTTGATCAGCCGCACGGCGTCGTCGAGCACGGTCAGCGTGGTCAGCCCCAGGAAATCCATTTTCAGCAGGCCGATGCGCTCCAGCGCGTTCATGTCGTACTGCGTCGCAATTTCATCTTTCGTCGACTTATAAAGCGGCACAATCTCGGTAAGCGGCTGCGGGGAAATCACCACGCCCGCCGCGTGCGTCGAGGCGTGCCGCGCGAGCCCTTCCAGCCGCAGTGCCACCTCGACCAACTCCTTCACCCGCTCGTCCGTTTTCCGAAGCGATTCCAGCTGCGGCATCTGTTTGAGAGCGTCTTCCAGCTCGATATTCAGGGTCAGCGGCACCATCTTGGCGATTTTGTCGACTTCGCCGTAGGGCATGTCGAGCGCGCGGCCGGCATCTTTCAGCACCGCTTTGGCGGCCATGGTCCCGAAAGTGATGATCTGCGCGACGCTTTTTTCCCCGTAGGTGCGCCGAACGTAATCGATCACCTCGCCGCGGCGCCGCATGCAGAAATCGATATCGATGTCGGGCATCGAGACGCGTTCGGGATTCAGAAAACGCTCGAAAAGCAGATCGTATTGGAGCGGGTCCACGTCCGTAATCTGCAGCGCGTAGCTCACCAGGCTGCCGGCTGCCGATCCGCGCCCGGGTCCTACCGGAACTTCCTGTGCCCGCGCGTAGCGGATGAAATCCCAAACGATCAGGAAATATCCGGCGAAGCGCATCTTCTGGATCATCTGAATTTCCGAGGCCAGACGTGATTCGTATTCGGAAATCGAATGGCGCAGCTTGCCTTCGCGTGCCAGCCTTTCAAGCTGCACGGCCCGCTGCGTAAAGCCTTCGCGCGCAACTTTTTCAAAATAGGAGTCCGTGGTGTGGCCTTCGGGAACCTTGAACTCAGGGAAGGGATTGCTGACGCGCTGGATTTTCACGTTGCAGCGCTCGGCGATGGTGACCGTGCGCGAGACGGCGTCGGGAATCTCGCGAAACACCTGCGCCATTTCGTCCGCCGTTTTGAAATAAAACTGGTCGGTCGCGAATTTCATCCGCGCGCTGTCGCTCATCGTCTTGCCGGTCTGAATGCACATGAGCACTTCCTGCGCATGCGAGTCTGCCTGGGTCAGGTAGTGGCAGTCGTTCGTGGCCACCAGCGGGATTCCGGTTTCGCGCGAGAGGCTCACCAGATCGCGGTTGATCCGCGTTTCGATCTCAAGTCCTTGATCCTGCACTTCCAGAAAGAAATTGCCCTTGCCGAAAATATCGCGCAGGCGGTAGGCGTTTGCGCGCGCCTGATCGTATTTCTCCGTTACGAGCGCGTCAGCCACTTCGCCGCGCAGGCAAGCGGAAAGCGCGATCAGCCCCTTACTATGTTTCGCCAGCAGCTCGTGATCCACGCGCGGCTTGTAATAGAAACCGTCCAGGAAGCCGGTCGAAACCAGCTGGATCAGGTTGCGGTAGCCTTCGTCGTTTTCACAGAGCAGCACCAGGTGGTTGGAGCGCTCCGCCTCGGCCCCCCGGTTTTTGTGGTTGTCCGGCGCGACGTACACTTCACAGCCGATGATCGGCTTTACGCCGTGCGTGATCGCTTTGCTGTAAAAATTCGCCGCAGCGAACAGGTTCCCGTGGTCCGTGACCGCCACGGCAGGCATGCCGCGCCGGGCAGCTTCGGCGGTCAATTCGCCGATTTCACAAGCGCCATCGAGTAGAGAGTAATCTGTGTGGAGGTGTAGATGTACGAAGTTCGCGCCCGACGAGGAAGATGCCATGCGAAACCCATTCTAATCCAGCTTTGCGCAATCGTGAATGTAAACCTGTTCGGCGGGAAAAATTAGAAGTCGTCAGCTTGCTGCGTGTACGTGTATCCGGGAAGATTTGCCGCCCCGCTGGAGTTCGTAACCTTCACTCGCACGGGGGGATCCGTCTCCGATCCCGTCTTGCGCAGCACAGCATAGGACGAAAGCCCTTCGTTGTACATTTTTGTGACTAGAAAGGAGTCGCCGGTGGAATCGTTCTTCCAGACCTGGCCGACTTGAATCTTTTTGGCTGGCACCTTACGAATGTAGTCACAATCGCGGGACGCGTCAACCACGCATCTCCGGGACGATTTCCCGCAGCGAACGTCGCTTGCGATTCAGAGCGCCGGCGGGGCGGCTCGACTTTTTCTGGAAGCGCGCGCTTCGGTTGTGGCATCTTAGTAGTTGGAACTGGAAACCATGCCCGACTCGAAGAAAATCGCCGTCGTGTTATTCCAACTGGGCGGGCCGGACTCGCAGGCCGCCGTCAAGCCGTTCCTCTATAATCTTTTTTGCGATCCGGACATTATTAATTTCCCGGGATCGTTTCTGGCCCGCAAGCCGCTGGCGAAGTTGATTTCCATCGTTCGCTCGAAAACAGCGGGCGCTCATTACGCCCAGATCGGCGGCGGCTCGCCCATCCGCCGGCTCACCGAGCAACAGGCGCGCGCACTGGAAATTGCGCTGCGTCCGCACATCTCCGCGCGCACCATCGTGGCCATGCGCTACTGGCATCCCGACACGTCCGATGCAATCACCGCGCTGGAAAGCGCCGAGTTCGATGAACTTGTCCTACTGCCGCTCTATCCGCACTATTCCTTCGCCACCACGGGCAGCAGCCTTAAGGAATGGAATCGCCTGTACAGGCCCAAGGTTCCCGTCTACCTGATCGATCATTTCTTCGATCATCCGGACTACATCGCGGGAGTCGTGGAGCGTATCAATAGCGTACTCCAGCAGCTGCCGGACCCCGAAGACGTCCATCTGGTCTTCAGCGCTCACGGCCTGCCCATGGCGCTGGTGGAAAAAGGCGATCCTTACCCGAAACAGATCGAAGCCACGGTGAAACTCGTCCGCGAGATGGGATCGTGGAGCAACCCGCACGTGCTCTGCTACCAAAGTCGCGTAGGTCCGCAGAAGTGGCTGACACCGTCGCTCACCGGCACGATCGAGCGGATGGCGCGCGAGGGTAAGCGCCGCATGCTGGTGATTCCGATTGCGTTCCTGACCGAGCACATCGAAACCCTGCACGAAATAAACATCGAAGCCCGCGAGCAGGCCGAATCGCTCGGCATCGAAGAGTTCCACATGATGCCGGCGCTGAACGATTCGCCGCTGTTGATCCGAGCGCTCGCCGACCTCACGCTTCGCGCCGTGGGCCGTCGCGCCGGCGTCGCGTCGCTGGCTCTTTAACCCGCCCCGGACTTACGAAATTCGAGTGCTCCAGATCTGTGCTCAACCCCCCTTGGCACTCGCTTTTGCAGCCACGCGTCCGTGATATAAACGTTCTATGGATTTCTCCCTCACCGACGAGCAGCAGCAGCTTCGCCGTACAGTCCGCGAATTCGCCGAAGGCGAGATCGCCCCGTACGTCATGGACTGGGACGAAGCCTCGCAATTTCCTTCCGAGATCATTCCCAAGCTCGCCGAAATGGGATTCCTCGGCGTCATTTTTCCGGAGAAATACGGCGGCGCAGGCATGGGCTATGTCGAATACGCGATCATCATCGAAGAGCTTTCGCGCGTAGACGGCTCGATCGGCATCATCGTAGCCGCTCACAATTCTCTCTGCACCAACCACATCTACAAATTCGGCACTGAGGCGCAGCGCGAAAAATACGTCACGCCGCTTGCCCAAGGCGAAAAGCTCGGCTGCTGGTCGCTCACCGAGCCCGAAGCGGGCTCCGACGCCGGCGGCACGCGCACGGTTGCCGCAAGGCAGGGCGACTGCTGGGTCATCAACGGCGCGAAAACCTTCACCACGAACGGTCATCACGCCGATGTATGCGTCGCCATGGCCGTCACCGACGCAACAAAAAAGCATCACGGCATTTCGGCATTTATCATCGAAAAGGGCACTCTCGGATTTCGGCCGGGCAAGAAAGAAAACAAGCTAGGTCTGCGCGCCAGCGACACCAGCGAGGTCGTATTCAGCGATTGCCGCGTATCGGCCGAAAATATTCTGGGCCGCCAAGGCGAGGGCTTCGTCAACAGTCTGCAAATTCTCGACGGTGGCCGCATTTCGATCGCATCGCTCGGCCTCGGCATGGCCCAGGGCGCCTACGAATGCTCGGTACGGTATGCCAAGCAGCGCAAACAATTCGGAAAGACCATCTCGGAATTCCAGGCAATTCAATTCAAGCTCGCCGACATGGCCATGCAGATCGAAGCCGCCCGCCTGCTCACCTACCGCGCCGCGTGGCTAGCCGACCGCGCCATTGCCAACGGTGACACCGACACCCGCATCACGCGCGAATCCAGCATGGCGAAGCTCTATGCCGGAGAAGTGGCCGTGAAAGTGGCGAACGAGGCTGTGCAGATCCACGGCGGCTACGGTTTCATCAAGGACTACCCGGCGGAAAAATACTATCGCGACGTGAAACTCTGCACCATCGGCGAAGGTACCAGCGAAATCCAGCGCCTCGTAATTGCCCGCCAACTCCTCGGCAAATAGCGGATTCGCTCCGGCCGTTGTAGCAGTTACGCCCCCGCCCGTATTTTCTTCCCCGGAATCGCTACGACGGTCAACACGACACCCTCCGGGCCCTCCGACGACAACGACGGCAGCACACGCAATAAATGGCGAGTCCCATCGCGCGCCGTAAGTTCGGAGTCCACCGCGACCGAGCTCTTCAGAACCTTGCGGATGGTCGCCTCGAGATCGGGTATGTCGATGTTCAAATTGATATTCGCCAGAGGTCGGCCGACGTCGCCGGGAACCAGTCCGAGCATCTTCTGCGCTTGTGAGGTGAACTGCCCGATCTTCAGATCCGTGCCGATCGTCAGGACGGCGATATCGATGCTCGAGAAAAGGTTGGTCAGGTCCTTTTGCGCCCGCGTAATCTCCAAATTTCTTTCGCGCAATTCGTCGTTCACGGTGTTGAGCTCTTCGTTGACGGACTGCAGCTCTTCCTTCGCGGTTTCCAGCTCTTCGTTTGTGCTCTGCAGCTCTTCGTTGCTGGACAGCACCTCCTCATTTGCGGACTGCAACTCTTCGTTTGTGGCTTCCTGTGTCTCGATCACAGACTGCAAGTATTCCTTTGTCGAGGCCAGCTCCTCCTCGAGTGTAGAGATCCGCCGGGCGGCCGATTCCGATTCCTTCCGGCCTTTGGCGCTGGATTCCGCTTTCTGCGGTACGACCGGCGAATCCCGAAAAAGCAGCATGAAATAGCGCTCCGACACGTTCCCCACGCGAAGCGGACTCACTTCAAAACTCACCTGCCGGATTCGGTCCCGGCGCGTTGCCGGGCGCTCCGTACTTTCCGCTGCCTGCCCGGTGTCGTCCTTGATCTGCACCAGGGTTTTGCGCACCGTGGCGTCGTCTTTTTTCGCCCGGTTCAGCGAGTTGCGCAATTCGATTTGAAGCCCCTCGCGCGCCAGTTTCACAATGTTCAGGCTGGGCCGGCCCGGGGGAATCTTCAGATAGGGGCTCACGTTCCCGCGCGTATGGACCAGTTCGAAGTCGTCATTGACGAAGGCCGTCGCAGGCGAATGTTGCGCCAGCAACCGCCGGTCGAACTCCTTCTGCACCTCGAGATAGTTCCAGTTTTCCTCGCCAAACCGGGCGCTCGGCCGCACGGCACCGAATTGGGACGACGGCCGTTCGGGATGCATGGAGAAGACCAGAGGCGCGTGCCGCGTGGTGGACTTCTTCGAGAAGATCCGCAGAGTCCGGTTCTCCGGCGTGAACAGGTTCGCGACCGCCCCGACTCCTTCCGATGTCCCCAGCACCAGGAAGCCGTTGGGCCGCGTTGCGTAGTGGAAGATCTC
>DATNKM010000083.1:0-5199 GCA_035603395.1 Candidatus Acidiferrales bacterium | reverse complement strand
ATCATTCACGTTTGAAACGGCCAGTCCCACGGTGGTCGTATCGCCCGCCTTCATCATCGTCGTCGGCGGATTGAAATGCAGCTGCGAGACACTCGACGGAGCGCCAGCCTGCGGTATGGTTTGAGCCGAGTCGCCTTGCGGGCCTGCGAAAGGCGAAGGCGCCTGCAGGGTCGTGTTCGGTGCAGAAGCTTCCCCAGCCCCGCGGTAGACGTGCGGATTCGAATCCGTTCCGGCGGCCACCGTTTGCAGGTTGTCCGCGTCGATCGAAGGGAACCGGATGATGTGCGGCGTCAGGACGATCAACACTTCGTCTTCCTGCACCTCGTTGCTATTGTCCGCCGTGAAGTATTTGATGAACGGAATCTGCGCCAGACCAGGAATGCCGTTGAGGTTCTTCGTTTCCGTGCGTTCGATCAACCCACCCAGGACGCTCACCTCGCCGTCCTTTAGGCGAATATCGTGCTCGATCTTCTTGCTGCCGATCACCGGCTGATTGATGCCGCCGATGCTGTCTGTACCCGTGATCGACGAAACTTCAATCGAAAGCTTCATGCTAACGTCGCCGTCAGGATGCACGCGCGGCGTCACGTCGATATCCACGCCGACGTCGATATATTGAAACTGGGTGTTCACCAGCGGGTTCACGACGCCCGCTCCGGTGCCCACGCCCACGCCGACGCCCGCCTGGAAGCTGCCGGTCGCCACGGGCACGCGCTCGCCGATCTTCAAAGTCGCCTTTTCACCGTCGCTCACGCGAACCTCAGGATCCTGAATGATCCGTGTCTTGTTGTCGGTCAGAATCGCGTTTGCCGTTGCTCCAGGTAAAGTCGCGCTGTAGTCCGCGCCTGTCAGGTTCTTCAGGTTGCTCAGCGTAATCTGCGTCGGCGAAGTCGATGTGCCCGATGTCGGCGTGGTCGTGCTGGTTGAGCCGGACGTGCTGCTGGGCTGCACGCTCGTTCGCGGCGTAAACGAAATCGCCACGCTCTGCCCAGGCAAAAGTCCCAAATCGCGCAAGCGGTCCACGCTCGCCGTTACCACCTGCACGTGCAGTAACACCTCGGGTTTGGCCTTGTCGATATCCCGGATGATTTTCGACGCCAGCGCCAGCCGGTCAGGGGTGTCCCGAATCACGATGGCGTTCTGCGCGTTCACCTGTTGCACGCGGCGCAAGTCGAGCAGCGACCGCAATGAGGTCACAACCTCGGTCAAATCTTGCGGCGTCAGCGTGTTCGATAGATAGAACGTCCGAACTTCCTCGTCCTCCACGTCCTTCCGCTTTTGCGGCGTATCCGGCGCGATGAAGATCACGCTCGCCGACAGCGGCTTCCAGAACGCCTTGCTCTCGAGCGAAATGTCGTCCAGCGCCTGCTCCAGCGTCACGCCCGGCAGATCCGCGGTGATCCGTCGCGAGGTGAAATCCGGATCGAAGATCACGCTCAGCCCCGCCAGCTTCGCAATTGTCTCGTACACCACGCGCGCATCGTTCGTCATCTTCAAGTTGATGGCATCTTGCGAGAGCGGTTTCAGTAGCGGGGGGGCTGGCGTCAAGTCCTCGTCGGAGTTCACGTTGGGATCGACCGCCCGGGGAACCGTCACCGCCGCTTTACCGGCGATCAGTTCCATCGTCTTTTTGATCTGCTGATCGGCGGCCGAATTCGAAGGGTCCAGCGCCTGCGATTTCTGGAATTCCGTCAAAGCCAGCTGCAAGTCGCCCTTTTGCAGCGCCTTTTGTCCCTGTTCCAGATGGAACTGGGCGTCCTCATAACGCACATGCATGGCGCGAAGCTTGAATTCCGCGTTGGCGGGATCGCTGCGCAGCGCGGCATCGTAATGGACGAGAGCCGTGTCATAGTCCTGCAGGTTCTCGGCCTTCCGGCCGGCGTCATAGTCCTGGTTTCCTTTGGGGCAGCCGGCTAGAAAGACTACGGCACACCCCAAAAGCGGCAACCACTTTGTACGGCGCAAACAAACCCTCCGAAGGATCGTGCGGATGCTATGGGAGTCTAGCACCCGGGATATGATGCGGCAAGGAACCGGCCCCGTTGCCGCGAGCCATGTCTTATTATCGACCTTTCTAGACACATCCGTTACAGGCCCATGAATTTAAACCCGGATGCGGGCAAAAGCATTCGCCTCTTGGGGGACCCGCATTGCGGCAGTATGTGAGAAAACCTGAGAAACCGGCCGCTTTCGCTGCCTTGCAGCCGGTTGCGCGCGGCAGCTATGATATTCAGCGCATGAAAGCAGCCGAACGAAAAGCGCAACGCGAAAACAACAAGATCGTGGCCCAAAACCGCGCCGCCGGCTACAACTACGAGCTTCTCGACAAGTTCGAGGCCGGCATCGTCCTCGTCGGCACCGAGGTCAAAACCCTCCGCGAAGGCAAGGCGTCCATCCGCGAATCCTACGCCGAAATTCGCGCCGGAGAGCCCTGGCTGGTAAACTGCCATATACCGGAATATCGGCCCGGTGGATCTCGTAACCACGATCCTCTGCGAAGGCGCAAGCTGTTGCTCAACCGCAGAGAAATCGAAAAACTTGACGCCAGCATCCAGCAAAAGGGCATGACCGTGTTGCCGCTGAAGATCTATTTCCGTGACGGGCTGGCAAAGTGTGAACTCGCCGTTGGCAAAGGCAAGAAATTCCACGATCGCCGCGAATCCGAACGCCGAAAGGAAGCCAAGCGCGAAGCGGACGAAGCCATTTCCCGCTCGCGGCGCCGCTAACTTGGAACGAACATTCGAAAGGGAGACATGCAGATCAACATTGAGACTCAGCCGTACGCTTCAGTGGAAACTGACGCGCTCGTAACCTACGTTTTCGACAAGGACGACAAATTCGACGGAGTCTTGGGAGAAATGGACCGTGCCATGAACGGCCGCCTCGCCGCGCTCGCTGCGAACGGCGAAATCACCGGGAAGCCGCTCGAGATCCTGCTGCTGCACTTTCCCGATGGCTTAGCGGCCCAAAAGCTTCTGCTGATCGGGGCAGGGAAGCCGGCGAAGTTCCAGGTTTCCGACCTGCGCAAGATCGCCGGCACGGCGTTGCGACAGCTGAAAGCGCGCGGCGCGAAAAAATTCGTCTTCCTCACGCGCGAAGGCGAAAACGGCGAAGGCGCGGCGCAAGTCGTGGTCGAAGGCCTGATCGTCGCCGACTTCGAGTCCAACAAATATCACACCGACAAAAAAGACCGCGAAATCGCCTCGGTCGGCCTCGCCGGATTCGATTCCAACGCGGACCTGAAAGCCGCAATCGCCGACGGCCGCACGATCGGCGATTCGATGAATTTCGCCCGCGACCTCATCGTCGAGCCATCCAATAAACTCACGCCGCGAATTCTCGCCGCACGCGCTGAAGCCATGGCCAAGGAAGCCGGCCTCGGAATCGAAATCCTCGATGAGCGCAAAATCGCCGAGCTAAAAATGGGAGCTCTGATCGGCGTTGCCCAGGGAAGCATTGAACCGCCCCGCGTGATCGTCCTGCGTTACACGCCGGGAAATCCCGCGCCGAATGCTCCGGTGCTCGGCCTCGTCGGCAAAGCCGTCACCTTCGACACCGGCGGCATCTCCATCAAGCCCGCGAACAATATGGAAAAAATGAAGTACGACATGGGCGGCGGCGCCACCATGCTCGGTGCCATGCGCGCCATCGCCGCGCTCAAACCCGCGATCCCGGTGATCGCCGTGATCCCCGCCACCGAAAACATGCCCGGCGGCCGCGCCCAAAAACCCGGCGACGTCCAGGTCGCCATGTCCGGCAAGACCATCGAAGTGATCAACACAGACGCCGAAGGCCGCCTGATCCTCGCCGACGGCGTATTCTACGCCCGCAAGCTGGGCGCCACGCACCTGATCGACGCCGCCACTCTAACCGGCGCCATCGAAGTCGCGCTCTCCAACGTCCACGTCGGCGCCTTTGGCGTGCCCCGCGAATATCTCGACACGTTTCTCGAAAGCACGAAATCCGCCGGCGAAAAAATGTGGCCCATGCCCATGGACGAGGAATATCAGCAGATGATCAAAAGCGAAATCGCCGACATCCGCAACACCGGCAGCGGCAAAGGCGGCGGCGCCAGCACCGGTGCCTGGTTCATCAAGGAATTCGCCGAAGACACGCCGTGGATTCACCTCGACATAGCCTCCACCTGCTGGATCGACGAAGGTCGCCCTTGGCTAGCCAAGGGGCCCACAGGTATAGCCATCCGCTCGATCGTGGATTTCGCAATGAAAATGAAACCGTAGGTAGCGGTAGGTAGCTCAACCCTTCCCGAAGGAGTGAGGCCTTTCAGCCTCGGTAAAAGCCTGGGGCTTAAGCCTGGCATCTCGCTTTGGATCCTGCGGTGGGGAAGCTTCAGCTCCGACAAAAACCAGCCGCGCCCAGCGCGCACCCATCCCGAACGCCTACTTCACCTTTGCGCCAGGCGGAATATCCTCAGCAAACGTACAAAGCACCGGCTTGCCATCCGGCCCTGCCGAAGCTGCCAGCAGCATCCCGTTCGACTCCAACCCCCGCATCTTCCGGGGCGCCAGATTCGCCACCAACACGACCTTGCGCCCAACCAACTCTTCCGGCGCATACCCCGTCGCAATCCCCGCTAGAACCTGCCGCACCTCATCGCCGATATCGACCATCAGCTTCAGCAATTTGTCCGCGCCCTGAATCCTCTCGGCCGATTTGATCTGCCCCACGCGTAACTCCACCTTCGCAAAATCGTCAATCGTGATTTTCCCGCCAGCGGGCGCAGGAGCGGCTGCAGACGGCGTCGCCGTCGGTGTGGAAGCTACAGCCGCCGGTGCCGCCGCGGGATTCCGAATCTCATTTTCCATCGCGTCAATCCTTTCCGAAATTTCCTTCGCGTCGGCTCGAGGAAACAGCGCCTCCGCCTTCCCAACTTTCTCGCCCGATCCCAACATTCCCCAACCGAGCGAATCGATCCTCTGATCCGCCACCGATCCCGTCTGCCCCAGCCTCAACCAAAGCTGCAGCGTCGATTCCGGAATAAAAGGATGCGCCAGGACAGCCACGAAGCGCAGCGCCTGCCCAGCCGTCCAAAGCACCGCCCCAAGCTGTCTCTTCGCGGCCGGCTCGGTCGATTCTGCGAGCTTCCACGGCTTCGCGTCCGCAATGTACTGATCCACCGCCCCGATGAGCCCCCAGATCGCCTGCACCGCGCCCGAAAAATTGTACGCGGCCATATGC
>DATNKM010000073.1:0-29257 GCA_035603395.1 Candidatus Acidiferrales bacterium | reverse complement strand
GATTCAGAGGTGAACAGGAATTTCTCTTCGGAATTAGCCAAAACAGTGTCCTCCACCAGAATTAAGACGGGATTCGCGTGCCTAACCAGCGAATGTACGCACTACTCGAATTCTCGACGCTAGCATAGGCCGTGGGGGGTGTCAACGAAGTGCACTGAAAGGCCTTACCGCACGGCTGAATGGCGAAATACGGCATTCGGGCGCGCTGGAATGGCAGGGTTTACCCCGGCCGCGGGTCCGCTTATGCAGCGTCGCGGCGGTAGAGGAGATAGGCGCGGATGAAGGGTTCGAGGTCGCCGTCGAGGACTTTTTGGACGTCGCCGCGCTCGACCTTGGTGCGGTGATCCTTGATCATCTGGTAGGGCTGCATCACGTAGGAGCGGATCTGGCTGCCGAAGCTGATGTCGGATTTGGTGGCGTCGAGCTTGCGCTGGTCGCCGCGGCGCTTTTCAAGCTCAAGCTCGTAAAGGCGCGAGCGCAGCACCTTCATGGCGGACTCGCGGTTCTTGTGCTGGCTGCGCTCGTTCTGGCACTGGACGACGATGCCGCTGGGCAGGTGCGTGAAGCGAACCGCGGATTCGACCTTGTTGACGTTCTGGCCTCCATGGCCGCCGGCGCGGAACGTGTCAATGCGCAGATCCTCGGGCTTCACCACGATTTCGATTCTGTCGTCGATTTCCGGGATCACGAAGACGGACGCGAACGACGTGTGGCGGCGCGCCTGCTGGTCGAAAGGCGAGATGCGCACCAGGCGGTGAACCCCGCTTTCACCGGAAAGCATGCCGAAAGCGTTTTCTCCTTCGACCTGAATGGTGGCGGACTTGATCCCCGCTTCTTCGCCGGGAGTTGAATCCAGAATCGTGGCCTTGAAACCCTTCTGCTCCGCCCATCGCAAATACATGCGCAGGAGCATTTCCGCCCAGTCCTGCGATTCGGTGCCTCCGGCGCCAGGCTTGATGGTCACGATGGCGTTCAGGCGATCGCTCTCGCCCGCGAGCAAGGTCTTCGTTTCCAGGTCGGACACAAACGCGTCGGCGGAGTCGATTTCCCGGGCAATGTCGTCGAGAAGCGAGTCGCGCTGGCCATGATCGGATTCTTCCTCGGCCAGATGGAAATACGTGTCGATGTCGCTGATTTTACCGCTGAGTGATTTGCCCGCGTTGGCGCGCTCTTCGAGCTGCTTGCGCTCCTGCATGGTGGCTTGGGCCTTCTCCGGGTCCTGCCAGAAGTCGGGTGAGTTGATTTTTTGTTCGAGCGCGGCTAACTGTGGTTCGATTGCGGATGCGTCAAAGATAGCTCCGCACAAGCTCGATGCGTTTCTGGAGCTCGGCGTAGCGCTGTTGCAGGTCTTCAATGTGCGCGGGCATATCTAAATCCTACACAGGAACGTGCGAAATGGAAAATTGAAACTTGGCAAAACGTTTTTCCCGGCCGAATTCCGAGAGGGCGCATTGTAGGATTGCTTGGGCAAAATTAAGGAAAGCCCCGATTGTGGGCGCCGCAAGCGAGGAGTCTAGGATGACGGTGTCTGTCTTTGTCGGAATCAGTGTCGACGGGTTCCTTGCGCGACCGAACGGTGATCTCGACTTCCTGCCCGCGGAGGGCGGGGAGCCCCACGGCTACGACGAATTCATCGCCACCGTTGACGCGCTGGTGATCGGCAGGAAAACGTTCGAGACGGTGTTGGCGTTTCCAGAGTGGCCCTACGGTGACAAACGCGTGGTAGTCCTCAGCAGCCGGCCGCTCGATTTTTCCACGGTTCGCGGCGGAGTTGTTGAGCAGATGGCCGGATCTCCCGCCGAAATCGTTTCCAAACTGGCGGCCAGCGGCGCCCACCGTCTCTATGTCGACGGAGGAATCACGATCCAGGGATTTCTGCGCGCGGGGCTCGTAGAGCGCCTGGTAGTCACTCGCGTGCCTGTGCTCATAGGAGCCGGGATTCCCTTGTTCGGGGCGCTGCCACACGATCTGCGACTACGTCACGTAGCGACCCAGCACTACCCGAGCGGCCTGGTGAAAACCGAATACCACGTGGGTTGAACGCCCGAAGCAGGCCAATCCCTAGTGGCAGGCGGCGTTGTCAGAGTACGTGCCGCTGACGATCATCCCATTCAAGAACCGGCTGCAGTTGGTGATCGCTGCCAGAGACGGATCGTTCTTTAAGGCATCTGGGTCAATCGTTTTGGCGCCATTGAGCGCTTGCCGTGCCGCGAGGGTTTCATTGGCCCACTCGGTCAGCTTGTCAAATTCATTCCGAAGCAACGGGAGGGCGTTCCGGTCTGACTCGGTCGTCGCCACAACCGCCGCCTGGGTCAGCCCCGCCTCGACCCGGTCGTGATACTGCTGAGACCATGAGTCGCTTACGGCCAAGCCGAAAGTGATCATCGTGCCGATGGCGCCACGCCACTCCCTCATGTCCGCCAATAAGCCGACCGACGCGCTGGCGAAATCCGTAGAGAGTCTCGGGACAGGCGGCGGAGAGGCCAAGCTCGCGGCATCGGTCGGGTTTGAGGTCGGTATGGTCAGCACGATGCGATTCGGCTCCACGGTGACGACGCCGTTCGTGATCTGAGCGAGCGTTTCGATGTCCACGTAGGAGTGGCCGTCAATCACTTTCAGTTCCGCGCCCACGGTTCTTCCGTTCACGACGAGCGTCTTCGTCGCCGGAGACGCGGTTCCCTGCGCCCAAACATTTCCCGCGGAAAATAGAATCAGCCCAAACAACCCGATTCGTCGAATCTCCATAAGTCTGTGCACGATATGCTCCGATCAGCAGGGCCGGGTCAGCCTATAAGCGGCGTTACCTTCCACAAGATTCCTCGTAACAGGATCATCATGGCACCAAAAGCGGTTCGCCGACAGTTGATTACTCCTGAGCCCAGCTTCGGCGATTATTTAGCAAGGGCGGGGCGCATAAAGGCCATTCCCAGTAGCGCCACAGAAGCGATCACGCACAGCCACGCGAACCAATCGCCGAAGCGGGCGTAGAGCGAGGTGTCGTCGCGGAAATCATAGGGGGCGTCGAGCTGGGCGCGAATGTCAGTTGGTAGCTCAGCGACGATGCGGCCGTAGGGATCGACCGACACCGTGTAGCCGTTGTTGGTGCCGCGCAACAGCCAGCGTCGATTTTCCACGGCCCGCACGCGGGCCATCATCAGGTGCTGCGCGGGGGCGGAGGAGCGGCCAAACCATCCGTCGTTGGAGATATTGATCAGCAGCTCGGCGCCGTTGGCGGTGAAACGGCGGACGGCGTCGGGAAAGACAGCCTCAAAACAGATGAACGTGCTGAAGCGTCCGCCGGGCAGGCGGCCCACCCCGTAGTCATCACCGGGCGTGAAATCGCCGAGGTCCGCGGTGAGTTTGCCCGTGAACGTGAGGTATTTGCGAAGCGGGACATATTCGCCGAACGGCACGAGATGGATTTTGTCGTAGGAATACACGCGTTCGCCCGACGGGTTCAGCAGGATGGCGCTGTTGGTCGCCAGCCACTTCCCCGCCGCGTCGTGTTTCCAGTCCTCCGCACCCACCAGAAAATCGGAACCTGATTCCTGCGCAATTTTTTGCGCAATGGCGGCAAAATTCCTGTCCTGCAGGGTGAATGGCGCAGGCGCTTCGGGCCAGACGATCACGCCGGGATTTTTTCGAGCGGCGTCGATGCTGATCTGCTCGAGCTCGTCGAGATCGCCGGCGTGCTGCGTCATCCAGTCCGCCTGATATTCGTAGGATTGCGCGAAATTGGTCTGCACCAGATGCGCAACGTAGCGCGGGTTTTCGCGCGGCACGAAATAACGGCCCGCAAACGCGATGGAAATCAGCGCGGCGGCCGAGGCTAAAACGATTTTCCAGTCCCGCTGGCGCCCGGAAACGATCGCGTAGGCGACCAGAGAACCGTAGGCGGCGACGATATAGCTGAGTCCGTAAATTCCGGTGACGGCGGTGACCTGCAACAGCGCCAGATGGCCGCTCGCGGCGTACCCGATCAAGTTCCACGGGAACGCGAAGATCGGCAAGTGGGCCCGAGCGTATTCGAGGGCTACCCAGAGGTCGGGCGCAAGCGCCCAGGTGATGAGGGCCCGTCTAAGCGAGGCGAAGGCGATTCCCCAGGTGAAGACGGCCACAATGACGCCGCCCGCGACGCTGACGAGGAGCAGCAGGCCCGCGGCGATGAGCGGCGGCACGTTTCCGTATTGCTGTACCACCTCGGCCATCCACGGCAGGCTCATCGGATAGAAGACGATGGCGTGCAGGAATCCATACAGAGGCGCGACGGCGGGTCGAGCGCCAAAGGAAGCAAGCACGAGCAAGCCCACGGAAATCCAGGCAAGCAGCGACCAATTGTAGTTTGGAAGTGAGAGCGCCAGGGCCGCGCCGCTCGCCAGAGCGAGGAGTGAGCGTTTCTGCCAGGAAAGGTTCACAGACTTGAAGGCGGCTCCGCTGCCATGTTTTCAAAGTTCGCGAAGACTGTAGTGGATTTAGGGGCGCGATGCTAGCGCTTGATGATGGCGATGAAGCCAGCGTGATCGAGGGCTTGCTTGGCGGCGTCGGCGGCCTGCACGTCAGGATAAGGGCCGACCTGGACGCGATAGAAATTGTCGTTCGTGGGCGTGACGACGAACGACGGAAAGTGCTTTTGCTGCAGAACGTCCGCCATGGCCATCGCGTCGCTTTCGTGCGTGACGGCCGCGACCTGGAGAACGAGGGCGCCCTTATTGAGCTTGGGCGCCTGAAAGCGGGCGGCCGTGGGCACCGATTTCGCGGCGGCGTTAGGAGCTATTGCGGGAGAAGCCGGATTCACGGGCCGCGCGGCGACAGAAGCGGATGGCGACGCAGCGGGCTTGGACATCGAATTGACGGTGTCGTCCGCGTTCTTCTTGGAATAAAAATCCCACTCGTTGTTCGCGGGTGCGGGCGTAGCGGCAGGCGCCTGTTCCGCCTTCGGCTTCGATGTCGGGCGGCTCACCGGTTGATCGGCATCGGCCGACTCGGAGGCGTGGACCGGACCGCCGTACTGGTTGTGGCCCATCACATAGCCGAGCGTAAAAAACACGCCGCAAAGCAGGACCACGCCCAGGAACAGACTTACGAGGTGTCTGCTTTCCAGGACCCGATCGCCGCCGCGCTTTGAGCTACCCGTCATGTTCCCCTATTTCTTCTCCGCGAACGCCCTGACCCACTGTGAAATGATATCGACCGGCAGCGGGAAAACAATCGTCGTATTCTTCTCGACGCCGATCTCGGTCAATGTCTGCAAATAACGAAGCTGAATCGCGGCCGGCTCCTTTTCCAACACTCCGGCGGCTTCCGCGAGCTTCGAAGAGGCTTCCAACTCGCCCGCGGCATGAATCACTTTCGCGCGACGTTCGCGCTCGGCTTCCGCCTGCCGGGCGATGGCGCGCTGCATCGATTCCGGTATATCAACCTGCTTGACCTCTACCTTCGTTACCTTTATGCCCCAAGGCTCCGTATCCTGGTCAAGGATTTGTTGAAGCTTGGCGTTAACCTTTTCGCGCTCGGAGAGGATCGCATCGAGCTCAAACTGGCCGACGAGGCTCCGAAGCGTGGTCTGCGCTAGCTGGGAGGTAGCATAAAGATAATTCTGAACCTGCGAAAGCGCAAGGTTCGCGTCCACCACGCGGAAATAACAGACCGCGTTGACCTTCACGGAGACGTTGTCCCGCGTGATGACGTCCTGCGGCGGCACGTCAAGAGTCTCGATGCGCAGCGAGATGCGCGTGAGCTTGTCGATGGGATAGAGAACCAGCTGCAAGCCCGCGCCTTTGGCTTCCGGGAGCATCCGGCCGAGGCGCAGCACCACACCGCGTTCCCATTCCTTGATCACATAGATCGAGTTGAAGAACCAGAACAGGAAAATGACGACCCCGGCGATCCCGAGCACCGTTACGAAATTGAAATCCATCGTTGCTTCCTCCGCTCGAACCCGTTCGTTTAGCTCGGCCGAGGGCCGACCGGCTCGACTTCGAGCGTCAACCCGTCCACTTTTCTCACGCGTACGCGCACGCCCTTCGGGATCGTCTCACCTGCCGACGTTGCCGCGCGCCACAGCTCGCCGTGGATGCGCACCATTCCGGCGATAGCGCCTTCGGCCGAAGTCGCACCGACCGGTTCCACGACTTCACCTTCTTCGGCGAGCAACTCTTCCTTGCCGGTAGCCATTTTCCAGCTGCGCGAACGAAGGACCACGCGCATGAGAGCGATGGCGAGAATCCCGAACGGCAACGCCACGCCGAGCGCAACGGCAAAGCGCACTCCCATTCCCGTCCACGGCGTGCGGATCAGAAACAGCGCGCCGAGCACCATGGAGATCACGCCGCCGACGCCGAGAACGCCGTGCGTGGGATATTTCGCTTCGATGACGAACAGGCCGAGAGCCAAGACCATCAGCAGCAGTCCGGCGATGTTCACCGGCAGCATCTGCATCGAAATAATCGCGAGCACCGCCGCGATGCCGCCGAAAACGCCGGGTGCAAAAAGGCCCGGATGCGTGAATTCCGTGTAGATACCGAGTGCCGCGCCGATCAGCAGGATGAAGAAAATATCGGGCTGCACGATGAAGGCCAGGAACTTCTGGCGCGCGGTCATGCCCCGGTCGGTGAACCGAGGATGCGACAGAGCGAGCGTGACGCTTGAGCCGTCAAAGCGCGTGACGGTGCGGCCGTCGAGCTTCGCCAGCAGATCCTCAGGCGAATTCGCGATGAAGTCGACCAGCTTCCCGTCGAGAGCTTCCTTGGCGCTGAAGGCTTTGGCGTCGGTGACCGCGGTGGCTGCGAGGTCGGGATTGCGGTTGCGCTTTTCAACGTAGCTGCGCAGGTAGGCGGTCGCCTCGTTGGTGATTTTCTTGTGCATCGTGTCGTCAATCTTGGCTTCCTGGCCGAAGGCGAACGCCACGGGCGAGGCGGCGCCGGTGTCCGTGCCGGGTGACATGGCGGCAACGTCAGCCGAGAGCAAGATGAAGAATCCGGCGGAGGCGGCGCGCGAGCCGGTGGGGCTCACGTAGGTGACGACGGGAACCGGAGAATTCAGGATCGCCTGGATAATGGCGCGCATCGAGGTGTCCAGGCCGCCGGGCGTGTTGAGGGTGATCAGGATCAGCGACGCGTGCTCTTGATTGGCTTGGGCGATGCCGCTGACGATGTATTCGGCGAGGATGGGTTCGATGTCGCCGTCGATTTGCAAATGCACTACGGACGCCGATGTATCCGGAACAGGCCCAGCGGACACTGGCGCCGCCACGCGAGCCGCAACAGCCATCAATGTCAGTACGACGGCCACTGCGACGGCGCACACGACGAACAGATATCGCCGCGATCGAACGAAGCCCTTCACGAACCGGTAGTATAGCAAGGGAATGGATGGGCGGCGCTAAAGATCGGGCGCAAAGCCAAGATTTAACACACAGGACGCCGAGCGAGCACCAAGATCGCCGAGGGAGCAAACCAGACGGCGTGCGGCTAGTCGATGGATTCGGGTTCGAGTCCGATGTTCTTTTCGCCGGCGGCTTTCTTTTCGTTGTACTTCTTCACCCAGGCAGAGAAGCTTTTTCCGGCGGCGGTGTCGCGGCCGGTGAAGGCCAGCGCGGCGACCTCGCTGAACGGGATTGAAAGTTTTTCCCCGGTGTCTTTCGGCATCATGCGGACGAAGCATTCGGCGAGCGACGGTCCCTTGATCTTGCGATCGAAAACGTACCCTTCGATCTTCTGTCCAGATTTCAGCGTGATCGTGAGATCGCCGCGATAGTCGAACGCTTTTTCGAGGGCGTCGCGGATCTCGCCCTCCGACGATACGGACGGAATCCAGCCTTCCAGATTTTCGTGGACGAATCCGAGCCGCTCTTCGTCTTCGGCAGCGGAGGTTCTGTGAATTTCAGACATAGGGGACGGGAAAGCTAGGCCTTGGGCGATACGGAGATCTGCACCAGCTGGCCGGAATCCTTGCTGGCCTGGCCGGAAACTCCGCCCATCGCGTCCGGGTCCTTGTATTTGTTGAACAGCGTGGCGCGCACGGTGGCCAGAAACCCGCCGACGGAGCCGAACGTATCGTTCACGGCGCTGGCTTCATAGCCGCTGTGAACCATGCAATTGGCGCACTTGGGATTTCCGCTCTCGGTTCCGTAGTTTTCCCAGTTCGTTTCGCCCAGCAGCTCATCGAACGTGTCCGCGTAGCCGTCCTGCAGCAGGTAGCAGGGCTTCTGCCATCCAAAAATATTGTAGGTGGGCATGCCCCAGGGCGTGCACTTGTAATCGCGCTTGCCCATCAGGAATTCCAGAAACAACGGGCTCAGATTGAAGCTCCACTTTTCCGAGCGGTTGCTGAGAATCTGGCGGAAAAGATTGCGCGTTTTCTTGCGGCTCAGGAAGTGTTGCTGATCGGGCGCTTTGTCGTAGGTGTAGCCGGGCGAAAGCATCATGCCCTCGACGCCGAGGTCCATCATGTCGTCAAAAAACTGGCGCACGGATTGCGGATCGGCCCCGTCGAACAGCGTCGTGTTCGTGGTGACCCGGAATCCGCGACCGAGCGCCATGCGGATTCCTTCGACGGCCTTGTCATACGTACCTTCGCGGCACACCGAGAAATCGTGGTGCTCGCGCTGGCCGTCCATGTGAACGGAAAACGATAGATATTTGCTGGGCCTGAATTCGTCGAGCCGCTCAGAAAGCAGCAGCGCGTTGGTGCAGAGATAAATGTATTTCTTGCGCGCCACCAGCCCGTTCACGATCTCGACGATCTGCGGGTGCATCAGCGGCTCGCCGCCCGGGATGCTGACGACCGGCGCGCCACACTCCTCAACCGCGCGGAAACACTCCTCGGGAGTGAGCTGTTTTTTCAGGACGTGCGCGGGATACTGGATCTTGCCGCAGCCGGCGCATGCCAGATTGCAGCGCAGCAGCGGCTCGAGCATCAGGACAATGGGGTATTGTTTCCGCCCTTTGAGCTTCTGGCGGATGACGTAGGACGACACGGCCCACATCTGCGATACCGGTCCTGGTACACCCATCGAATAAGCCTCGCTTAGAACTGCACGTGCATGCACAGATCGATTGCTGCTCTTATGATGCCATGTTCGACGCGTTGTGTGAACCGCAGAAGTGGGGCCGCGACGCGAAAAACAAGGCGGCCAAGCGTCAATTCGTGGCGGCCTTCACGGGTTGGACGGCGTAGGCGGGTTCGACGGTCAGCACTTCCCGGACTCGCGGGTCTTTGATGACCTTGGCGAAGTCGGGGTCTTTTTCGGCTTCCTTGAATTCCTTATAGCCTTCGTCGCGGGCCATTTTCAGGTAACGGGCGGCGCGCCCGGCGTCGCCGATCTTCGCGTAGGACTTTGCCAGCATGAAATGAAGCGGACCCGGATCTTCCGCCGAGCGCTGCTGCAGGACGTTGCCGGCGGTGCTCTTGTGGTCGAAAACCTCCGGGTCGATCGCCAGCGCCTGGCCAAACGCCACCATTGCTTTTGGGTACTCCCTGATTGCGCAGTAGGCGTAGCCGAGATTCGTGTAGATGGTCGCGAGCGGATCGCCCTTGGAGAGGGCCTGCTTGTAATACTTGATCGCTTTGCCGTAGCGTTTCTCGGCAAATTCGACGGTGCCGAGATTGTTCAGCGGGTTGGAATCCTTCTTGTCCGCTCGAGCGGCGAGCTTGTAATAGTGCTCGGCTTTCACGCCGTCGCCGACCTGCTGAAAGGCGATGCCGGCGGAGTTGAGAATTTTTGAATTGTGCGGATCGTCGATCAGGATGGTCTGGTAAGCCTTGGCCGCCTCGTCAAATTCCTTGCGCGCCATCAGGATTTCGGCGTTCATTTCGGCGCGTTGCCGCGCGGTCATTTTTGGCTGAGCGGGGCTCTCCGGGGAGGCCGCGGGAGCCGTGTCGGCCGGAGTGGCGCCCACAGGGCCGTTCGGTACCTGTTGAGCCTGCACAATTCCGGGGATGAATCCTGCGACGAAAACGAGCGGAACTGCAAAGAGGCCGAATCGCGTCATGGCCCTGCCCCTTGTTGCGCCAGCTCAACTACTGCTGCGGCTTGGAATTCGAATTGTCCGAGGGCTGTTTGCTTCCGCCAAAGATACCAAATATCCGGTCGAGCAAGCCTTTTTTCTTCTCGGGCTCCTGTGCCGTTGGCGAATCCGCGTCCGCGGGCTTTTGCCCCGATTTCGCCGCCTGTCCGGTCTTCGGGCGCTGGCTCTGCGCGGAACCGAGAGGCTGGCCGGTCGTATTGACCGCAGGTTGGGGCGGCGCGGCCTGATCCTTGCCGAAAAGATGAGCGAGCCAACCGCCGCCTGCGCCTGATTGCGCGTTTTGTCCGCCGCCGTGAAGATCGCAGTATTGCGTCGGCTCGCTGCCCTGAATGAAATATTCCTGCGCGACCTCCGGACACGATGGCGTGGCCAGCTGGCCGCTTTGCGGGTCAACCGATTCCTGGACGATTCCGGCAGGCGGCTCGAAATCCTGCGTCTTGCGATAAAGCGGCAGCGCCACCGCCCGCTTCATGAACTCGGCCCAGATCGGCGCCGCCGCCGCGCCACCGGCGAGGCCTAGATCGCGGTTGTCGTCAAATCCCACCCAGACGACGCAGAGCAGATTCGAGGTGTAGCCGGCGAACCATCCATCCCGCGAGGTGCCTGTTTTTCCGGCCGCGGGATTTTGAAAACCGAGCTGGCGCACAGGGAAACCGGTGCCGTGGTTGATCACGTCCTCCATGAGGCTTGTGGTCAGATAGGCGACCCGCGGATCGAGGACCAGGCGCGTGGTCGGTTCGTTCGTTTCCTCGACTTTGCCGTCGCCGGAGACGACGCTGCGGATAAACAGCGGCTCGGCGCGAATGCCTCCGTCCGCAAAGGCGGTGTAGCCTGCGGCGACATCGATCGGCGTCATTTCATAGGCGCCCAGCGCCACGGCCGGAGTGGGCTGGATATTCGAGCCGAGGCCCATCTGCCGCGCGAGATCGACGACGCGCTGATAGCCGATCATTTCGGCGACTTTCACGGTTGCCACGTTGAGCGAATGCATCAGAGCGTCGCGCACGGTGACCGTACCGTAGAATTCCTGGCCGTAGTTGTCCGGCGTGTATTCCTTGTTGTCGAATTCAAACGTCGTGGGAGTGTCATCGACGGTGGTCACCGGCGTGACGACCGGCGAAAGGCCCTGTGCGGCGTTGTTAAACGCCGCCGCGTAAACGAACGGCTTGAATACGGAGCCGGGCTGGCGGTGGGCCAGGGCGTGATTGAGCTGGCTTTCGCCGTAGTTGCGACCGCCGATCAGCGCGCGAATTTCCCCGCTGCGCGGATCGAGGACGACCATGGCGACTTGCACGGGGGGAACGACCTGACCCTGTTTTTTCCAGACGGCATATTTGTGCGCGAGAAGCTTGTCCACGTTCTCAACGCCGATCTCGACGGCTTCGTTGGCGGCGCGCTCGAGATTGGGGTCGAGCGTGGTGTAAATGCGGTAGCTTTCGTTTTCCAGGTCGCTTTCCGAGTATTTCTCGAGCAGGTGATCCTTCACCATGTCGACGAAATACGGCGCGGAGCTGCTGGCGAGTCCGCCGTTCACGAAATGCAGCTTGGCGTGCTTGGCGGCGGCTTCTTCCTCAGCCGTCAGGTAGCCATCCTCCACCATCTGCGCGAGCACGCGGTCGCGGGCCTCTTCGGCGCGGTCCGTATGACGCTCGGCGGCGGAATAGCGATTCGGTGCGCGAATAATTCCGGTCAGGAAGGCGGCTTCACCGGGCGTGATCTCGCGAAGGTCCTTGCCGAAATAGGCCTCGGAGGCTTCGCCGAACCCGCGGATCGAAAAGCTGCCGCGATTGCCCATGTAGATGTCGTTGGCGTAGAGCTCGAGGATCTGCTGTTTCGAAAAACGTTCGTCGAGCTCCGCCGCCATCAGGATTTCTTTCAGCTTGCGGCTCCATTCACGCTTGGTAGTGAAGAAGAAGGTGCGCGCCACCTGCATGTCGATCGTGCTGGCACCCTGCGCCTTCTGGCCGCGGCTGACGTCGTAGAACGCAGCCCCAAACACGCGAACCACGTCCAGCGCGCCATGCTCGAAGAAGCGCTTGTCCTCCGCTGCCAACAGGGCGTGGATCAGTACGGGCGGCAAATCTTCGTAACGGACCACGCGGCGCTTTTCGCGCGAACTGTCGAACAGGTTGGTGATGAGCTCGGGCTCGATTTCCGCGGCGTCAACGGGCGAGCCGTCGGAAAGCAGCGTGATGCGCGAGACTTCGGCTCCCGTGAACTCGACGCGCAGAGCGTTCATCCCCTCGAAGTAGGAATCCGCTGAGGGGCGAATCTCGACGGCCGAGGCGGTTTCGCGGAACTGGCCGGGAGAGCCATCGACCTTGCTTTCCTGATATCCGGCGCGCAGCAGATACGTGGCGAGGTCGTTCGATCGCAGGGTCTCGCCGGTAAAAACATGACCCGGGGCGGAGTAAACGCGCGAGGTGTTCTGGTAGATCTGCCCGGTCAGGTGCTCGTTGATCATGTGCCCGAACTCGATGTAGTAGTAGGCCACCACAGAGGTGAGGCCGAGCAGGATCGCCAGCACTCCGCCGAGCAAGCTCAGGCCGAGCCGGGACGTCCAGAAGCCACGGGCAAGTTGAATCCGCAATCAAGCTCTCCGGTTACGAATACGCAAAACGACGCGCGCGTCAAAGGACGGCCGGGTTGCGCGGCGCCTCATATGAACTGAATTCAATTCTAGATGCTATGGTTGTCTGCGTGGGGATGAAATTGCAAAGTAAACAGATAGACCTTCAAGTCGATGGGCACGGAGTAGTCGGTTCCGATCTCGACGCTCCCGTTCGTGATGTTCACGCGGATGTCTTCCGACTTCACCGGGATGTCGAGCTCCTGGGCCTTCTTGAAGATGTCAGCGCGGACGTCGTCAGGGCCCTTTTTCGGGTAGCCGGTGAGCGCGAAACGGGATTCGGCTTCGATGGAATCCTGGAATTGGTAGTTTTCGACGTAGACGGGCACGATTTTGATCGCCGTGAAAGCCATGGCCCCGAGGATGACCAGCGTGATCAGGAGGCTCATCTTGGAGCCACCATGTTCGCCAGGTTGAAACGACCGAGCCATCAAAGTTGTGCGCTCTCCCACGGGCATCTTTCGTGATTCAAAGCTACCACGTCGGCGGGCAGACGTAGGCCTGACCGAGAATCCGTGTTTGCGATGAGTAAACGCAGGACTCCGCGCCCGGGGGCCGATCAGTAGGCCTTGGCGAAAATGGCCTTTTCGGTGGCCGGATGGCCGCAATAAACGCACGGACCGGAGCCGCCGGGATGCTCGAGCGGGATGCAGCGCATGGTGGCTTTGGTCTCTTCCTTGATTTTTCCCTCGCAGTCGCCGCTGCCGCACCACCAGGTGAAGGCGAATCCCTTCTCGACGGCGGACTTGAACTCCGCGTAATCGGCCGGCTCGGCCGTATGCGACTTGCGAAATTCCAGCGCGCGGTCATAGAGCGCTTGTTGGATCTCGTCGAGCGTCTGTGCGACCGACGCCGCAATTCCCGGCTGCGGGACGAAAGCCTTGCCCTCCTTGCCGGGACGATCGCGGCGGGCGAGAACCACCGAGCCTTTGGCGACGTCCTTTGGCCCGAGTTCGAGACGCAGCGGGACGCCGCGCATCTCCCAATCGTTGAATTTGAACCCCGGGCTCATGCCTTCGCGCTCGTCCATTTTCACGCGGATGCCGGCGTCGACGAGCTCGCGGCGCAGCGTATGGGCGTTCTCCATCACCGTGGCGCGCTCCTCGTCGGTTTTGTAGATGGGCACGATCACCACCTGATACGGAGCCAGACGAGGGGGCATGATCAGACCCTGATCGTCGCCATGAACCATAATGATGGCGCCGACAAATCGAGTGGAAAGTCCCCAGGACGTCGTCCAGCAGTGCTGCAGCACGCCACCTTTATCGAGGTAGCGGATTTCGAAAGCTTTCGCGAAATTCTGGCCGAGGTTGTGGGAAGTGCCGGCTTGCAGCGCCTTGCAGTCGCCCATCATGGCTTCGATCGAATACGTCTGGTCGGCCCCCGCAAAGCGTTCGGCGGCGGACTTGCGCCCGGGAATCACGGGTACGGCCGCTTCCCTCACGGCAAAGTCTGTATAAATGTCGAGCATCTGGCGCGTTTCTGCTTCGGCTTCTTCGGCCGTGGCGTGCGCCGTGTGGCCCTCCTGCCAAAAAAACTCCAGCGTGCGCAGGAACAGGCGCGTGCGCAGCTCCCAACGCACCACGCTGTTCCATTGATTGATCAGGATCGGCAGGTCGCGGTAGGACTGAATCCATTTTGAATACGCGTGGCCGATGATCGTTTCCGACGTCGGGCGAATCACCAGAGGTTCGTCCAGTTTTTCGCCGCCACCATGCGTGACCACGGCAAGC
This sequence comes from Candidatus Acidiferrales bacterium, assembly GCA_035603395.1. Classification (GTDB taxonomy): domain Bacteria; phylum Acidobacteriota; class Terriglobia; order Acidiferrales; family UBA7541; genus Palsa-295. The sequence continues at coordinate 14,867 of DATNKM010000073.1, read as the reverse complement.
TCGGGCGAAAATCCGGCCACGTGCGATTTTTCCTTGTCAATGAAGCTGCGCGGAATCAACAGCGGAAACGCCGCATTGACGTGGCCGGTCGCCTTGAAGCGCTTGTCGAGCGCCGCGGTGATGTTCTCCCACAGCGCCCATCCGTAGGGGCGCACGATCATGCAGCCGCGAACGGGTGCGTAATCGGCGAGCTCCGCGCGCAGAACAAGCTGGTTGTACCATTCGGAAAAATCCTCGGCGCGCGTGGTCAGCTTCTGATCCGACATTCGGTTCGGTGTCCTTGTCCGCGCGAGGCAGGCGACCATTCGCCCGCGGCCCGGCGCCGGAAATCAGCTTTTGCGATTGGGCAGACCTACATTATCTAGGCGGGAACAGTTCGCGTCCAGAGTTTGTTGGCCCTTCGGCAACGCGGGGGTCGCGATCAGCGTGATTTTTTTTTGGCCAGCTGATCTGCGGGAAGCGCAGCTTCGTCTAAAGGTGCGCGCGCATCGTGATTGAGCGAGACGACGAGCCTGGAAAGAAGTTTGGTCAGAGCGCGTTGCTCGGAGCCGGTAAACGGTGAAATCAGGCGGGCCCGGGCACGGCTGGCGCCGCGGCGAACGCGATTGAGGAGCCTCTGCCCAGCGGGACTAATTGCGAGACCGTAACAGCGCCGGTCGTTGGCGCGCCGCTCGCGTAGCATCAGGCCGCGCTTGGTCAAATTCGAAACCACCAGCGCGGTCGTAAACCTGTCAAGACCAGCCAGACGAGAGACTTCCATCTGGTCGATGCCGCGCACTTCCCTGACCACGGAGAGCACGGCCAGTTGCGACGGCGTGATCGCCAGATCGCGGCATTCATCGCTGAATATGGATACAGCGATGTGGTGCGCGCGCCAGAGCAGGAACCCGGGTCGCGACTGCAAAGAATTCACGGCCCTCGTGAGCCGCTGGCGCAACTGATCGCCGTTCCGATGGATTGTCATGGTCCCCAGAGCTGGCCGGTAAATTGGCGTACTTCTAACATAGTTTGCCTCGTAAAGGCAACAATTGACGTGTACCCATTCCGGCGGCTCGGCGCGTCCAACCGCTCAGCGGGGTTTTTGCCCGTGTTTTTCTCCCCTCCGCCTTCGTCATGAGTACATATGTGAGCACGTATGTGGGTATCTATGTTGATCTCTCTTGACACCCCCAAATCCCAGTAGTAGAAAATTTGTGCTGCACTGGGTGGCGGCAGAAGTTCAATTTGGGTGGAACTTGGGGGGGGGTGGGCATGTATTCAGGAAGCCGTAATGATCGTGGTGTGAAATTTCTCTCGCACGCCGCAGTGTGCGTGCTTTCACTGCTGCTTTTCGTCATGGGCGCCAGCTCGGTCGAGGCGCAAACTCAAACCGCAACAATTTCAGGAACCGCCACGGACAGCTCCGGCGGCGCATTGGTGAACGCCAAAATTGTGGTCACCAACGCCGGCACCAATGTCGCACAAACCACAACGACGGATTCGCAGGGCCGTTACGAAGTGCCCGACCTGCCCGTCGGGACGTATGACATTCAAGCGTCACTCGCCGGATTCCAGACCGTGACGCACAAGGACGTCACGCTGACCGTCGGCGCGCACCCGCTGGTTGATTTCTCGCTTCCCGTCGGCGAGGCCACGCAAAACGTAACCGTCGAAGGCCAGGTCTCGCAGGTCGATACGCAGAGCGCGACCGTCTCTTCCCTCGTAAGCTCGGAGCAGGTCAGTCAGTTGCCTCTCAATGGCCGCGACTATACGCAGCTGATTGAGCTTGCCCCCGGCGTCCAGGTCATCAACAGCGGGCCCGGCGGCGGCGGCACCTCAAGTTCGTTCTATGGAGCGCAGACGAATTACACCATTGCCGGATCGAGGCCGGAAGGACAGGCGTTTCTGCTCGACAACGAAGACGTGCGCGATTTCTGGGAGCACGGGCCGGGATCAGCGTCGCTTGGCACGGCGCTGGGCATCGAGGGATTACAGGAATTTCAAGTTCTCACGGACACCTACGGCGCGCAGTTTTCCGGCAACGGCGCGGTCGTCAACATGGCCAGCAAGCAAGGCACGAACACTTTTCACGGTTCGGCGTACGAGTTCCTGAGGAACAGCGCCCTCGACGCCCGCAACTTCTTCGACTTTGCCTCAACCGGGCAGGCGAACGCGGACGGCGTGCCGATCGTTACCGAAACGCCGAAACCGGAATTCCGGCAGAATCAGTTCGGCGGCAGCGTTGGTGGTCCGATCAAGAAAGACAAGCTCTTCTTTTTTGCGAACTACGAGGGGCTGCGCAATTCGCTCGGCCAGATCAATGACGTATTGGTTCCCGAACCGTACGTTCTAAGCAGCGATGAGTTGCCTTGCGGCTTGGTGGGGACTCAAACCGCGGCGAATTCCAACCCGGCGTGCGCTCCGTTTATCCCCACCGGCACGAACACGTATCCCGCCGTCGGCGCTTCCGGCAATCCCATCGAGGCCGCTCCCGCCTTTGGAAGCGGCGCCGGAGCGCAATCCGCAGCGGCTGCGACGACCATCGCAGGTGTGCTGGGTTTGTATCCCGTTCCGAATCCTGGCGCGACCGACCTCGGCGGCTTCGCAAACTACACCGACGCGGGCAGTCTTGCCGAAAGCGAAGATTACGTCCTCGGCCGCGTGGACTACAACCTCTCATCCAAGGATTCAATCTTCGGCCGTTACGTATCCGACCGCGCGCGCCGTGCCAATCCATTTGCCGGGTCGCTGGCTCTGCCGGACTGGCCGGAGGTCGATCACACCGCCAATCAGTACTTTACTCTGCAAGAGCGGCGGATCGTTTCGGCCAACGTCGTCAATCAGGTGCGTTTCAACTTCACGCGCACATTTGAGGACGCCAACACGACCACCACGCCCAACCCGCTGCTCGAATGGGTCGCCGGCTTTCCCGACGGCACGATCAGCGCCGGCTGCCCGGGTTGCGCGCCGCTGGGCGCCAACACGGCGCTCCCCTACGATCTCGCCCAGAACAAGATCGGCGGCGGCGACGACATCGTATGGGTCCGGGGCGCGCACTCGTTCAAGGTCGGTGTCGCCATCACCCGCGTAGATTCAAACATTTACGCACCGTTCGTCTTCGGGGGAAGCTACTCTTTCGGCAGTGAAGAGGCATTTCTGGAAGGAACGTCCAGCGGCTTCCTGGGGACCTATCCGGGCCTCGCGAATTCCGACCGCCATTTTCGCGAGACCGATTACGCACCCTATTTCGAGGATGACTGGAAGGTCTCGTCGAAGCTGACGGTGAACCTCGGCATCCGATACGACTACGCCACGAACCCCACAGGCGGCCCTTTTACCACGATCGTGAACCCGCCGTTTCCGGATACGCGTGATTACTTCACGAACGCCGACGGCGTCCCGTACGGAAACGGATTTACGCCCGTCTCCCACATCTTCGCTTCCAATCCCAATGCGGAGAATTTCGAGCCCCGCGTCGGCGTGGCCTGGGATCCATTTGCTAACCACAAGACGTCCATCCGCGCCGGCTTCGGTCTGTTCCACGACCAGGTTGCGCCGCGCACCTACGCGTCGGGCTATTACCTCGCTCCCCCCTACGCCAGCGCGTTCCTGTTCTTCCCGCCGCCCACGTTTCCGAATCCTTTTGCCGGATACGTTCCGGGCAGCGCTCCCGGACCGATCACGGAATTTGCCGGCGTGAACTACAACACCTCAAGCTCGCCCTACGAAATGCAGTACAACCTGACGATTCAGCGCCAGATCACGCCTGGCACCGTATTGTCGGTCGGCTATATCGGTTCGCAGGGACGCCACTTGTTTTCCGAAGTTGACCTCAATCCTCCCCTCTGCGCCAATAGCCCGACCGACGAGCTCGCTGGCAACTTCACGTCAAACTGCGCGAATCCCTTGACGTCGATTTTTGCCAACTCAGTGACCTTCGCACAGAACCCCAAGACTCCCACGTCGCTGAATCCAGCCACAGGTGCGCCGTACTTCGGATCGCTTAGCACCACGACGCCGGACATGAACTCGAACTACAATTCGCTCCAGGTCCAGTTGAACCACCAGTTCAGCCGCGCGTTCCAGGGCCAGGTGTCTTACACCTATTCAAAATGCCTGACGGACGGCTCGGCTAGCTCGGGTCTTGAGCAGGACGTGTACGAGCAAGCGGACCCCTACAACAGAAAGTATGACTACGGCCTGTGTGCATTCGACATCCGCCACAACTTCACGGCCAACGGCATCTATACCCTTCCCTTCCACGGTAACAGGCTCGTCGAAGGCTGGCAGATCACGGGAATTCTCCGCGCCAGCACCGGCCTTCCAATCACCGTTCAGGAGGGAGCAGACGTCGCCGACCTCGGAGCGATCCAGGGTGATCGCCCGGATTACTCCGGCACGTGCCCGAACGGACGCGACCAGGTTCTCGGAAAGTGGTACGAGTGGTTCAACGTGCAGTGCTACGCCGTGCAACCGTTTGGAACGCTCGGCGATGTTCCACGTAACTCGCTCGAGGGTCCCGGTTTCCTGAACCTCGATACCTCGATCATCAAACGGACCCAAATCTGGGAACGCGTGAACATGGAATTCCGCGCGGAGTTTTTCAACCTCATCAATCACACCAACTTCGGCCTGCCGATCTCGATTGCCACCACCACGGGAGCGTTTCCGTTCACGCAGTCGATTGCGCCCGCTGGCCTGCCGGGAGAAGCGGCTTCCATTGGGGCCACGGTTACGCCGAACTCGCAGCGTGAAATTCAATTCGCTTTGAAGTTCACGTTCTGATTGACCGGGCCTGATCGGCACGAAAGGTTACGCCGGTCAGGCCTTTTTCCTTTCGCAGGCTACGCCAACATTTCCCGCGTCATCTCGTCCATAGCAGGGCATCACCGGCCGATTCCGTGAGGGGCCGGCCTTCCGTCGAGCACCGGCGCGCATTTCCGCGACCGCGCGCCACCCGAAATCCGTTGATTTTGATCCGTTTACACTTGACAACAATTCCCTCTCATAGTATTGGATTCGCCAGTAAGAGGCGCCTTTTGGGAGGCGTGGTTATCCAAGACGATATTCTGGGGGGGTGGGAAAAATGGGTGGGAATTTCGGGAATGTGTTGAAGTGTGCCTCGATCGGCTTTCTGGTTTGCCTTCTCACGTTGTTTCTCTCCTCGTCGTCCGCACGAGCGCAGAGCGCTGAGACGGGCGCGCTGTCCGGGACGGTGACCGATCCTTCCGGCGGCACGATCGCCGGCGCCACTGTCACTGCCACGAATCTGGCCACAGGGCAGTCTCGAACCATAACGACGGACACGAGCGGCGTCTATAAGGTCTCCCTCCTGCCGCCCGGGAACTACAGCGTAAGGTTTTCCGCCTCGGGTTTTAAGACCATCGAAGTTCCGTCCGTCACGGTGAACGTGACGGAAACCCGCTTGCTCGATCACGCTCTTGAAGTTGGCGCGCAATCACAACAAGTGACGGTCGAGTCGAATGTCGAGACCATTCAGGCCCAAAACGCCACGGTTGGAGGCCTCGTATCGGGAGAGACTGTTACAGAACTCCCGTTGAGCACGCGCAATTTTACGCAGGTGATTGACCTGTCGCCCGGCGTCGTCGCCAACGTGGCTACCGCAACCGCCGTCGGAAACGGCACGATGGACATCAACGTCAATGGCGCCGGCTCCGACCAGAATACCTACATGATGGACGGCGTCATCACCACGAACTACGGCAGCGGCGGCGCGGCGCAGTCGGGCAGCTACGCCGGCATCCCGATTCCCAATCCGGACTCGATTCAGGAATTCAAGGTTCAAACGTCGCAATACGACGCGGCATACGGTCAGAATCCCGGCGCCAATGTAAACGTCATCACCAAGAGCGGCACCAACCAGTTCCACGGCGCTGCCTGGGAGTTCAACCGGAACAATTTCTTTAACGCCAACGAATTCTTCTTCAAGAACTCGGAAAGAGATGAGGGATTGTCGAACACGCCGCCGGAGGTGAAGCAGAATCAATTCGGCGGCACATTCGGCGGACCGATCATCAAGGACAAGTTCTTCTTCTTCTTCTCGTATCAGGGGACCAGGCAACTGAACGGCATCGGCAGCAACGGCTTCGCCACCGCGATCACTTCCGTCGGGCTGTTGCCCTTCAATGAGCCGGGCGTCCCCATCGCCAGCGCGCGCGCGGACGGAAACGCGGGCAGCATCCACGAGGACTACCTCGCCGCAAACCCGATGTGCAGCTACGACACTTATCGGGAGTATCTGGGATGCGCCTTTGCGAACGAGGCCGATTCGTTTACTCCGCATACACAGGCCGTTCTTCCTAGCGGGGCGAATATCAGCAACACCTTCATCAATTTCCTGCGTCAGACCGAGAACATTTCCCAGGTCAAGGGAGGCTTCAACAACGGCTACTACATCCCCAGCCTGCGGTACGATTCCAGCGGCGTGCCCTTCTGCATGGACACGAACCCGCCATCCTGCTCCAACCCCACGACCATTTCGCAGGCGACCGTGGCCAACGAAAACCAGTACATGGGGAATACGGATTACGTCATCAACAGCAAGAACACGTTTCAGGAAAAGTACTTTTTCTCCACCGATCCTCAGGAACAGAGCTTCAGTTGCATCGTCACCGGCTGCGACCCGGGCGCACCAGAAGAAGCTCAGTATGGTTCGACCTCCCTCGTAGCCAGGCTCACGTCCGTCATCACGAACAATTTTGTGAACGACGCGTACGGCTCATTCCAGCGGCTTTTCCTGAGCGTCCATGACGGCGTTACCGTACAGTCCTGCGCAGGCGACGGCACCACGGCGCTGGGAATCGTTCCTGCCGTCAATGACGGCGCCCCGTGTCCTCTTTCAGGAGTTGCGGCCGGCAACCGAGAGGATTCCCTCGTGCCTATCATCGGAAATCTAGGTTTCCCGAGCACGATCGTTGCCCCCAGTACTGTTGATTGGCCGGCCTGGAGCGCTGGCGGAAACTTCTTCTCGGCAACCCGAAGCATCCAGAACTCGTTCCTACTCGGCGATCAGGTTTCCTGGAATCACGGCAAGCACTCGATCCGGGCGGGCGTGAATACGCAGCGCATCCAGTGGAACTGGGCGCAGCCGAACCGCGAACGCGGCTGGCTCATGGCGGGCAGCATTTCCGACCTCATGACCGCCAGCAGCGGCCCTGCCATCGACGGAACCCCGGCACAGGCGGCTTTCTGGGCGATCAACTCCACCAACCGGCTCCTGCCCAATGGCTCGGAAAACCCGCACCACTGGCGTATCAACGAATTCTCTTCATTCGTTCAGGACGATGTCAAGGTTACCCGCAAGTTGACTGTCAACCTCGGCCTCCGCTGGGAATACGACGGTTGGCCCAGCGATGAACATGGCGTCTTCACGAACTTCTCGGCCGCCGCAGCCGGACTCGTCGACACCGGTTCCTTCTTCTTTGGAAACCAGGTCGCCGATGGCATCGGCGTGTCGGCGAACCAGATCGGCACGCTCGCGGGCTGGATCGTTCAGCACGATTACAACAAGGCATTTTACGGACCCTTGACAGGTCAGTTTGGTTCGACCGGGATTCTGGTGAACCAGAACGATACGTTGCTGCACGGCTCCCCGCTCGACAACTTCTCTCCCCGCGTCGGGCTGGCATGGCAGCCGTTCGGCGAGAGATTTGTCGTTCGTGCGGGATATGGCCTCTTCTTTGACCGCGTTTACGGAAACCTCGTCGGCGACAACATCCTCGGCAACATGCCGCCCTACGCTACGGGTGTCGGAGCGGAAGTGGGCCAAACTTTTCAGAACCCGTTTTGCACCATCGTGGCACCCGCTACCACTAACAGCTGCCCGCAATTCCTCGGGTTTATTCCTCGAACTCTGGAAGTCGCCGCGGGCGGACCCACGACGGGTGCAACGTCGATTACGGACATCTTCGGCAGCAACGCGACGGAGCTGCTCGATTCCGGCGACGATCCGGCGATGCGCACTCCCAAGGTCCAGCAGGTCAACCTGGATCTGCAGTACGAATTCGCGCACGGCTGGATCTTAGACGTTGGTTATGTCGGTACTCACGGTATTCACCTCTACGATTGGAACCGCGATCCAAACGTCGCGTATCTGATTGCCGGTGCGCCCAATCCTCCGACCGATCTCGTCAACCAATTGCTCGAGCGGCCCGCCGGTACCTTCCCGGTGAACGACGCGGCGAACACCAATCCGTCAACCCAGGTTGCAGAGAACACCTCTACAAATTACCTCGGCCGCGTGCAATACCTGGGCGTGAATCCCGGGAACCTACAGCAGGTCGAAACAGACGGAAATCACCTGTACAACGCTCTACAGATGCAGCTTCGGCACCAGTTCAGCCACGGTTTGACCCTGCAGGCTTCGTACACATGGAGCAAACTCATCACCGACATCAACGCCAGCCAGGCCGGCGCGGGAATCGCCACTCCGGGCAACGTGCTTTCCGGCAGCGCCTCCTCTAACGATCCACTGAATCGCGCCCAGCAATACGGCTTGGCGGCATTCAACCGGCCGCAGCGCCTTGTGATCAGCTATAACTACGAGCTGCCGTTCAAGGCGGATGGGCTGAAGGGCAAGCTCGTTGGCGGGTGGGGCGTATCCGGCGTGACCACGATTCAGGATGGTCTCCCGTTCACGATCGTGGACGGCACCACAACGGCCGCCACTCTTCTCTACGGGCCCTCGCTTCCTGCGACCGGTCCCTACGTCCGGTCCGAACTTGCCGACCCAGTTGATTGCGACAAGAACGGAGTCTGCAAGTCGGGCATCCCGCTTGGCGAACCCGGCAGCACGCGGGACCGCGTGGGCCAGTATTTCAACACGGCCGCGTTCACCAATTTGCCGCAGTTTGGCGGCACTCCGAATCCGGCATGGGCCGCGGGAGACGGAGCCACCGGCTGCAACGCAGGTACGATGGCCGCGCCCTTGGTACCGCAGTTCCTAGCATGCGGCACGGGATTCGGCAACTCGGGTGTCGGTGTATTGAGCTGCTGCACCCAGGTCAACTTTGACGCGGCGATCATCAAGAACACGATTGTCGGGGGACTGCGTGAAGGCGCGAACCTTCAGTTCCGGGCTGAATTCTTTAACCTGTTCAATCACTCCCAGTTTAATGAACCCGGGAACAGCTTTGGCACGACCACGTTCGGCGAAATCACGTCGAGTGCGGTGCCGGGGAGAATTCTCCAATTCGGCCTAAAATACGTGTTCTAGCATCTCGTTCGATCGAAGTTCTGTAAGAGAGGTCAGGCCCGGCCGGCGCCCGGCAGCGCCAGCCGGGCTTTTTCTTTTGCGCTGAGTTACGCATCGTAGGGCCCGATTTGAAACCCGCCCCTACAGCGAAACAACCGCGGTAGCTCTAGGTAGTCTCCACGGATTTGCCTCTTCAAAAAGTCCACAGGCGCAGCCCCGCAGAATCCCTGGTGCTAACGTGGACCGCAATCGGCGCACTCGATGCCCGCGCCAGGGAAGGAAGACCGACGACGATAAATCGTGGCGGCCGGAAGGCGAAGCCGCGACGGCCCTCTCGAAGGCCTCCGACCCAGCGAGGAACCGGAAACCGTTCCCGCGCCGCCGTCCGTCGTAGCGGTGGGTCTAAGACCTGCGCGCTTTTCGGCTCCTTTTTGTCCGCTTTTTGCGCGACAATGCCGCCGAACAGAAACCCTCGTAACTTCCAGAAAACAAAGCGTCGGTGTACGGTCCAATCTACAATAAAACGAGGGGTAATAAAGCCCCACGCAGGGCGCCTTTCCCGCCTCGCCACTCGCGAAGGCTTTTGTTAATATGAGCGCACCTATGGTCAAGGAAACGCCCGAACTTCGGCGCATGAGCCGTTCGCTCGAGGAAACCGATCCGGCCATCGCGGACGTGCTGCACGAAGAAGTCCGCCGCCAGGCTACCGGCCTCGAGCTAATCCCCTCGGAAAATTTCGTCTCCGAAGCAGTGATGGAAACGATGGGCTCGGTGCTGACGAACAAATACGCCGAGGGCTATCCCGGCAAGCGCTACTACGGTGGCTGCGAATTCGTGGATCAGGCCGAGCAGCTGGCGATCGATCGCGCGAAGGCTCTGTTCGGCGCCGAACACGCCAACGTCCAGCCGCATTCCGGCACGCAGGCGAATATTGCCGTGTACATGACTGCGCTGAAGCCCGGCGACACCGTCCTCGGCATGAATCTGGCGCACGGCGGCCATCTGACGCACGGCCATCCGCTGAATTTCTCGGGCATCACCTACAAATTCGTTCCCTACGGCGTGTCGAAGGAAACCGAAACGATCGACTACGACGAACTCGATCGGCTGGCGCAGGAACACAAGCCGAAAATGATCGTAGCCGGCGCGAGCGCCTATTCGCGCATCTTTGATTTTCCGCGCATGGCGAAAATCGCGCAGTCGGTGGGCGCTCTGCTGTTCGTGGACATGGCCCACATCGCTGGGCTGATCGCCACGGGCGTGCATCCCAGCCCCGTGCCATACGCCGATTTTGTCTCGACCACCACGCACAAGACGCTGCGCGGCCCTCGCGGCGGCATGATCCTGTGCCCCGAAAAATACGCCCGGGATCTCGACCGCTCCACGTTCCCCGGAAACCAGGGCGGGCCGCTGATGCACATCATTGCCGCCAAGGCGGTCTGCTTCAAGGAGGCGGCCGAGCCGGGCTTCGCCGAATATCAGCGCCAAGTGGTCGCTAACGCAAAGACGCTGGCGGCTGCGATGGCGCGGCATGGGTTCCGAATCGTCAGCGGCGGCACGGACAATCATCTGTTCCTCGTCGACGTCAATTGCCGCGGCCTCACCGGCAGCGCCGTGCAGCCGGCGCTTGATCGTGCCGGCATCACCGTAAACAAGAATTCGATTCCGTTCGATCCGCTGCCTCCTCTGAAAGCCGGCGGCATCCGCATGGGCACGCCCGCCGTCACCACGCGCGGCATGCGCGAGCCCGAAATGGAAAAGATCGCGGGCTGGATTGCGGAAGTGCTCGCCCACCTCGGCGATCGAGGGGTCGAACAGCGCGTTCGCGCGGAGGTCGCCGCATTCGCATCGCAGTTCCCTCTGTACGCGCGCCGCCTGGAGTCCGCGGAAGCGGCCCTGGCCGGCGTCCGCGCGGCCCGCTGAATATTTTTCTGATACCCGCTGCCGGCTGTGCGCGCTGGAAAGATAACCTTTAGGCGTCACTCAGTTTTTCCCGCGGCGAACCGATAGACAATCAGAGAATGGTCTTGCAGACCGCCGTCGACGATCGATTCTCCGGCCAGCTCACCCGGTTTGAACGCGAGGAAGCTCGCCTGATTCAATGCTCCCTGCTGCCCGCGGGCTCGCTGGTCGGGTCGTCGTTCGAGATCGCCTATCGATTCTCTCCCTACGCGGGAGTCGGCGGCGATTTCGCCGACTTCTTCGAACTACCCGATGGCCAGGTTGGTCTCTACATTGGCGACGTGGTCGGCAAAGGCTTGCCGGCCGCGCTCTATGCGGCACTGGTGATGGGGCTGCTGCGCGGACTGCACAAGACCGGCAACGGTACGGCTGACTCGCTGACTCTGTTGAACAATCGCATGCTGGTGCGGCCCGTGACCGGGCGCTATGCCACTACGCTCTACGCTATTTTCGATTCGGTGTCGCGCAAGCTCATGTTTTCGAACGCCGGAATGCCGCAGCCGCTGCTGGTCTCCGAAGCAGGATGCATGCCACTGGGTGAGGGCGGACTTCCCTCCGGAATTTTTCCCGGCGCCACCTACGACAGCCACTCGATCCAACTGCATCCGGGCGACGCCGTGCTCTTCGCCACCGACGGCCTGCACGAGCTGCGCGACCGCTACGACAAGGATTTCAGCTGGGAGCGCCTGCAGGACACATGGCTGCAATGCCGCACTCGCAGCGCGGAGGACTCGCTCGGTCTGCTTTTTGAGGAAGCGCGAACTTTTTGTGAAGGCGGAAGCGAACAGCAGGACGACATTACCGCCGTGGTGCTGAAAGTTCACGGCTAGACGATTTCAATTTCAAGCTCCGTCGCGCGGCCGTCGCGAATCGAAAATGCGCGCACCGGCTTCGGCGTATCGGGCCGCGGCGAAATGATGAAGTAAGCCTCCTCCGAGTAGTAGGCCAGCTCGACATCGCGCGGCGAAGGTTCCATCTCGCCATTCGGGTGCGAGTGGTAAATTCCCAGAAATTCGAGCCCGGCCGCGCGAAATTCGCGCATCAAGCGGATGATTTCCCGAGGCGCGACTTCGTAATTCCTCGCCGGATCGCTCGCGACGTTCTCCGTGGGAAACGCATGCGCGATGGTTCCCTCGCGCCCCGCGAGCAGACCGCAACATTCGCGGCCCGGCTCGCGTTGAGCGACTTCAATTATGTTTGAAACAACGTCACGATGGATTCGCGCTCGCGTACTCACGAGTGCAGTTTATACCGAACGCTAGGCGCCGGCCTTTGCTTGGCGACGGAGGAATGTCGGTACGTCGAGATCGTCCGTCGGCATTTCGGGCAGCACTTCGCTGACGTTGCGCGAGACCTGCTGCACGACCGTCGTCTGCGGCGGAGCCACCGGCGTTTCGCGGCCTGATTTCCAGGTTTTCGGGAGATATGACGGCCGCGTGTTCGTCTTCTTGGCGCCGACCTCGCGGAAACCCGCGGCGATCACGGTGATCTTCACCGATTCCTTCATCGCATCGTCCTGCACGGCGCCGAAAATGATGTTGGCATTCTCGTGCGCGGCTTTCTGGATGATCGACGAGGCCTCGTGAATCTCGTGCAGCGAAAGGCTGGATGATCCGGTGACGTTGATCAGAATACCCTGCGCGCCGTTGATGCAGTTGTCTTCCAGTAAAGGAGAATTGATCGCGCGATTCGCCGCATCGATGGCGCGGTTCGAGCCGGACGCCACCGCCGTGCCCATCACCGCGTAGCCCTGGCCGGACATGATCGTCTTCACGTCGGCAAAGTCGCGATTGATGATGCCAGGAATGGTGATGATGTCGGAAATTCCCTGCACCGCCTGGCGCAGGATGTCGTCCGCGATGCGGAACGCCTCGAAGAAGCTGGTGCCCTGCTCGACGCATTCCATCAGCCGCTCGTTGGGGATCACGATCACGGTGTCGACGCAGCCGACCAGCTCCTGAAGCGCCTGCTCGGCCTGCTGCATGCGACGCTTGCCCTCGAACGCGAACGGCTTGGTGACCACGGCAACCGTCAGCGCGCCAAGTTCGCTTGCCAGATTCGCCACCACCGGCGCCGCGCCGCTGCCGGTGCCGCCTCCGAGCCCGGACGTGACGAACACCATATCCGCGCCGTCAAGGGCTTCGAGAATTTTCTCGGTGTCCTCGAGCGCAGCCTTGCGGCCGACCTCGGGGTTCGCGCCCGCACCGAGACCTTTGGTCAATTTCGCGCCCAGCTGCAGCTTCACCGGCGCCTGCGAAAGCTTCAGCGCCTGCAAGTCGGTATTGGCGGCGATGAATTCGACACCTTCAACCTTGGCGCGAATCATGCGGTTGACGGCGTTGGATCCGCCGCCGCCCACGCCGATCACTTTTATCCGCGCGCCGTCCTGCGCCTCTTCATTGAACGAAACTCGAAAGCCTGATTCTTTTGGTGCCATGCGTCCTCCCCCAGTCTTGAACTGTACTGCCACTCGCCAATCTCCTGCACACCGAAGAGCTAGGCCCCTGCGAACATAGCCTTCAGCTTGCCCATGAAACCCATAGGACGAGCGCTCGTGAAGCGCCGCGTGCGCGCCCCGTAGAGAACCAGTCCCACAGCTGTTGCATATTCGGGCCGGGAAACTTCTTCGCTCATGCCCGCGAGTCCCCGCGGTGAGGCGATGCGCACCGGAAGGTTGAAAACCTTCTCGGCCAGCTCCGGCAATCCGCGGAGCTGCGATCCGCCGCCGGTCAAGATGATTCCGGCGGGAATCTGCGATTCGATGCCTCCACGGCGCATTTCCTCGCGGATGAGCATCAACAATTCCTGGGCGCGCGGGCCGACGATATCGGCCAGCATCCGCGCGAACACGGTGCGCGGCGGGCGATCTCCGACGCTGGCGATTTCGATGGGGAAATCTTCCGCCAGATGCTCGCGGAATGCCTGCGCGTGGTCGCGCTTGATTTTTTCGGCTTCCGGAATCGGCGTGCGCAGGCCCACGGCGAGATCGTTTGTGAAATGATCGCCGCCCACCGGCACGGCCGCTGTGTGACGCACCACTCCGCCGGCATAGGCAATCATTTCGGTGGTGCCGCCGCCGATATCGAGCAGGCAGGCGCCCAGCTCGCGTTCGTCCTGCGTGAGGCAGGCTTCGGCCGCGGCGAAGGGCTCAAGAACGGTGTCGTCCACGCGAACACCCGCGCGATTGACGGCGGTGACGATATTCTGCGTGGCCGAGCCGGATGCGGTGACGATGTGTACGTTGGCCTCCAGGCGCTGGCCGACCATTCCGATCGCGTCGCGGATATTGTCGTGCGAATCGAGCGAAAACTCCTGCGGCAGGACATGCAGCACTTCGCGGTCCTGTGGAAGCGTGACGCCCCGCGCGGCTTCGATGGCTCGGCGGACGTCATCGCGCTGAACGTCGCGCGGCTTCGCACCCACGGCGATGCCGCCGCGGCTGTTCACTCCGCGCACGTGGCTGCCGGCGACGCCGATCATGGCCGACTCCACCGGCACTCCGACAATCGTTTCCGCTTCTTCCACCGCGCGCCGGATCGAGCTGACCGCGAGATCGAGATTCACGATCTGCCCCTTGCGCCAGCCCTTGGATTCTGCCGCGCCGAGCGCCGCGAATTTCACGCCGCCGTCGTCGTCCATTTCGCCGATCAGCGCACACGTCTTCGTGCTGCCGATATCGAGCGCCACGATATGCCGTTCTTTCTTCGTCAAC
>DATNKM010000070.1:0-6240 GCA_035603395.1 Candidatus Acidiferrales bacterium | reverse complement strand
CGTCGGTGCTCTACTTCTTCTATCTCTTAGTCGTTGTGCAGATCGCGCTGGGGATCTATTCGCTCTGGGACGGATACGAATGGCTCCGCGCGGTCCGGGGGCGCTTGTCGACGCATGCCGGATTTTATTCGCCGATGGCCGCGCTGATTTGCCCTTGCAAGGGCGCCGAACCCGGCCTCGAAGACAATCTGATGTCCCTCACGCGGTTTGAGTACGCGAATTACGAGATTTTTTTCACCCTCGCCACCAGCCTCGATCCCGCGCTGAAAATCGTAGAGCGCGTGAAGGCCGCCAGCACGCGGCCCGTGCATATCGTGATCGCGGGGCCACCGGAAAATTGCGGAGAAAAAGTTCACAATCTCCGCCGCGCGGTCGAAGGCCTCACCGAAAATTTGGAAGTCATCGTCTTCACCGATTCCGACGTGCGCGTGCCGAAAGGCTGGCTCACAAAACTAATCGCGCCTCTCCAAGATCCGCGCATCGGCGCGACCACCGCCTATCGCTGGATCATTCCCAGTCGCGCGATCGGCTCCGGAGGTTTCGCCAGCGCCATGGCCTCGGCATGGAACGCCTCGGTGGCCACCATGCTGGGGCGCCCGCGCGAAAACTTCTGCTGGGGCGGTGGAACGGCGATTCGCCGCAGCACGTTCAATGACGTCGGAGTGCTGGACGCATGGCAAGGCGCCATCAGCGATGATTTTGCTCTTACCCACGCGTTGGAGGCCGCGGGCAAGCCGATCGTCTTTTGCCCCGAATGTCTGGCTGCCACCTTGCATCCGTGGACCGGTACGAGCCTCGTCGAATTCACGAACCGCCAGATTCTGATCACCCGCGTCTACGCGCCGAAGCGTTGGGGCATGGGCATGGCCGCGCACCTGGGCTACGTGATCACTATGCTTTTCGCCGCGATTGTAATCGTCCTGCAGATGGCCGGCGGCGATCCGTGGATGAATCTGGCGCTGGTCGCCTTCGTCGTGCCGTTTCTGGCGGTGATCAAGGGCGTGTTGCGCACCATCGCGGTGACGGAAATGCTGCCGGAATGGAAGGCGCAACTCGGGCAATGGAGCTGGGTTTGGACGGCGCTGGCCCCGGTCGTGCCATTTCTTTTCGCCTGGAATTTCGTCAGCTCGTTGCTCTCGCGCCGCATGCGCTGGCGCAACGTTCGCTACGAGCTTGTATCTCCCACGATCACCCGCGTGCTCACGCGCTAGCCCGATTCTTTGTCAGCCGCCGTAATATTTTCCGCTCCCGCACGTAGTCCACTGTAGAATCGCCCGCAATCCACCCAGCGGAGGCGTCCCATGGCCAGCGCCACTATGCAGCAAGCGCCCGAAGCCCCGGAAACACCCCAACGCGTTAACCCTTTCAGCCGCATCGTCGGCGTGATTTTCAGTCCCAAGGAGACGTTCGCATCCATCGCTCGCCGTCCGACCTGGTTGGCGCCAACCGTCTTGCTGTGCCTTTGCACGCTGGGAGTGGTCGCCGCGTTTGGCTCTCGGCCCGACGCATGGCGCGCCTATATGCAACGCCAGCTCGACAGCTCATCGCGCTTTCAGCAGCTTTCCCAACAGCAGCAGCAACAAGCGCTGGCCGTGCAGCTGAAATACGCGCCGATTTTTGCCTACCCCGAGGTGGTCCTCGCGGATTTTCTTCTCGTGCTCATCATTGCATTAGTTTACTGGGGTGTTTTCAGCGTGGGCGCGGGCATCAAGGTGAATTTCAAAACCTCACTTGGGATTACGGCTCACGCTTGGTTTCCGTTTTTCCTGAGTGGATTGCTGGCGATCGTGGTGGTCCTGCTGAAAGACCCGGCGGACGTGGACCTCAATAATCCCCTGGCAGCCGACGTCGGCGCATTCCTTCCTACAGGCACGGCCAAATGGCTGGTGGCGATGTGCCATTCCCTCGACATCTTTTCGATCTGGGTTCTCTGCCTGTTGGCCTTGGGCTTCAGCGCCGTCTCTCCGAAAAAGCTGAAATTCGGCGGTGCGCTCCTGTGGGTGGTCGCGATCTGGCTCGTCTATGTGCTCGCCAAGGGCGGCTTGACGGCTGCTTTCTCCTGATACACTTCGCCGGATGCGTTTTCATTTCGAGGTTCTTGCCACCGATCCCACCGGCGCGCGTCGAGGCCGGTTGACCACTCCCCACGGGGTGATCGAAACACCGGCGTTCATGCCCGTCGGCACGGGGGCGACGGTAAAGGGCCAGACGCAGCGGGATCTCGAAGAGCTCGACGCGCAGATCATTCTCGGCAATACCTACCATCTTTACCTGCGGCCGGGCCACCAACTGATTCGCGGCCTGGGCGGCCTGCACAATTTCATGTCCTGGCCCCGGCCGATCCTCACCGATTCCGGCGGCTTTCAGGTGTTCAGCCTCAGCAGTCTGCGCAGGGTGGCGGACCAAGGCGTCACTTTTCGCTCGCACCTCGACGGCTCCGAGCATTTTCTTTCACCGGAGAAATCCGCCGAGATTCAGATCGCGCTTGGCTCCGACATCATGATGGTTCTCGACGAATGCATCGAGACTCCGTCGGAAGAATCACGCGCGCGAGAAGCCGCCGCCCGCACGCTCGATTGGGCGCGCCGATCCCGCGACTATTTTGCGCGGCACGGCGATCGGACGAAACAAATGCTGTTTGGAATTGTGCAGGGCGGCACGCAGGCCGCGCTTCGCCGCGCAAACGCGGACGCGTTGGTCGATCTGGATTTCCCCGGTTATGCGATCGGCGGGCTGGCCGTCGGAGAAACGCATGCGGTCACATGCGCGATGACCGAGGCCGCCACTGCGCGGCTGCCGGCCGATCGCCCGCGCTATTTGATGGGCGTGGGCAAGCCGGAACAGATTCCCGACTACGTGGCGCTCGGCGTCGACATGATGGATTGCGTGCTGCCGACGCGCAGCGCGCGCCATGGCTGCCTCTACACTTCGCAAGGCCGCCTGTTGATTCGCAACGCGCAATACGCAACGGATCGGCGGCCGATCGACGAGACCTGCGCATGCGCCGTGTGCCGGCGATACTCTCGCGCATACCTGCGTCACCTTTACGCCACGGGAGAATTTCTCTCCATCATCCTGAACACCCACCACAATCTCTACTTTTACCTTGACATCATGCGCCAAATTCGTAAGGCTATTGAGTTTGGGACGCTGGAAAGTTTCCGCTCTGACCTTCAGGCACGCCTCCAGTAGGCAAATACAAGAGGGCGCTGGGCGCGGCGAGGGCGGGGAAGCATCTTCGGAATCTGAAATTCGTGGCCTGCCGGCCGAGGCGGGATTGCCCACCAGGGTGGAAAAGGCGAAATGATTTTCAATCTCAGTACGGTGGTTCCGGCGGACCTGAGTTTGCTCGCGCAGGCCCAGTCGCCGTCGGGCGGGCTCACGCTGTTTCTCCCGCTGATCCTCATCATGGTGGTTTTTTATTTCCTGATGATCATGCCCGCGCAGAAGCGCCAGAAAAAAGTCAATGAGATGCTGAAGAATTTGAAGAACGGCGACAAGGTGATCACCAACGGCGGGATTTACGGCACGATCGTCGGCCTGGAGGATGACGCGGTCCAGCTTCGCGTCGCCGAGCAAGTGAAAATCAAAGTCTCGCGTAGCGCCATCGCTGGACTCCAGCTCGAAAGCAAGGAGAGCTAGCGCCCGGCATGAGTTCCCAGCTCAAGTGGAAGTTTGCGTTTATCGCGGCTGTTCTGCTCGTCTGTATCTACGTCATCATCGGCCGGCCCCAGTTCCCCACGTCGGGCCAGCAGTTGAAAAACAACCTGTCCGACAACATTCAGCTCGGTCTGGACCTCAAGGGCGGCAGCCACCTGGTTCTTCAGGTGCAGCTCCAGGAAGCCATCGGCCACCGCTGCGATTCCGCTGTGGATGGACTGAACAAAGATCTTCACACCAAGAACATCGGCTTCACCGAAATTAGCCGCGTCGACGACACGCACGTTCTCCTACGCGGCATCGATCCGGCAGCGTCCAGCACCTTCCGCGATCTCGTCAACAACCAATATCCCGATTGGACGATGACTTCGGCGGCGGGCGAAGTGAACGGCTACCTGCTCACCATGAAGCCGAGCGTCGTAGAGGACATCCGCAAATCCGCGATGGATCAATCGCTCGAAGTGATCCAGCGGCGCATCAACGAAATCGGATTGAAAGAGCCGACGATCGCCTTCACCGGCCACGGCGATGACGAGATTTTGGTTCAGCTTCCGGGCGAAGGCGATCCCACGCGCGCCAAGGCCGTGATTCAAGCCAGCGGCCAGTTGGAATTGACTCTCGTCACCAGCCCGCAACCGTATCCTTCCGAGGCCGCCGCGCTCGCGGCCAATGGCGGCGTGCTCCCGGTCGGCTCGATGATCTTGCCCGGCCGATTAGACAGCTCCACGGCGGATCAGAATCAGCAGGCGTATTACATCGTCGCGCGCAACCCCATCGTTACCGGCGAGGATCTCGTCGATCCTACGCCCGAGCCCAGCACCAAGAATCCCGGGCAGTACGACGTGGCTTTTCATCTCACGAATTCCGCGGCCGCGCGATTCGGACCCTTCACCGAAGCCAACGTCGGCCATCCCATGGCGATCGTGCTCGACAATAAGGTTTACACCGCCCCGGTCATCAACAGCCGGATCGAGGATAGCGGCGTAATCGAAGGCAACTTCAGCCAGGAAACGGCCCAGGACCTGGCGCACGTCCTGCGGGCCGGCGCGCTGCCGGCTTCGATCAAATATCTTGAGGAGCGCGAGGTGGGTCCTTCGCTGGGCGCGGACTCGATTCGCGAAGGCGTTCGCGCTTCGATCGGCAGCATCATCGTCGTGATGATTTTTCTGGTGTTCTATTACCGGCTCAGCGGTGTCAATGCGGTAGTAGCCCTGATCATGAACCTCATCATTCTCGTGGCGTTCATGGCCGTAGCCGGAGCCGTCCTGACGCTTCCTGGCATCGCGGGCGTGATTTTGACCATTGGCATGGGCGTCGATTCCAACGTTCTCGTGTTTGAGCGCATCCGAGAGGAACTGCGCAATGGGAAAGTGCCTGCCCCTGCGGTGGATACGGGGTTCGATCGTGCGTTCTTGACAATTATTGACACGCACGTGACGACGATCGTATCTGCCGTGTTTCTATTCGTTTTCGGGTCGGGCACCCCCGTACGAGGCTTTGCGATTACGTTGGTGATCGGCTTGCTCGCTAACGTCTTTACTTCGATCTATGTGTCGCGGGCGATCTTCGATTTCCATCTGTCCCGCATGGACAGGCAGGATCGTCTAAGTATATAGAAGGTTCGATGGAGTACTAGGATGGGCTGGATCGACGGCGCTGGCGGGCACAAAGTCCGTCGGGATGGTGTCAAAGCAATGGGGCGGGACTAGCCATGGAATTCTTCCACGGTGTCAATGTCGACTGGATGGGAAAGGCGAAGTATTTCGTCGCCCTTTCCGCCCTTCTGCTGGTCGTCGGCTGGATCTCTATCTTCACCCGCGTCTCGAAAAATCCCTCGGTAATGTACGGCATCGATTTCCGCGGCGGCACGCTGGTGTACGTGCGTTTCGCTGGCAAGCCGCCCATCGATGAAATTCGCAAGGGCCTGGAACAGGCCGGCTTGCCGAACAGCACGATCCAGGGAATCAGTGACACCCAATCGATCGGTTCGCAGAACGACGTGATGATCGGACTCGAACAGGCCCAGGGTGACGATTCGCTCGACGCCGGGAAACAGAAAATTCTCGACGTTCTGAGCAAGACGTTCGGCGCGACGAACCCCGGCAAGCCCGATTTTAATTCAATCACCCCCGGCGCTCTTGCCGCCGACCTCACGCAAAAAGATCCCCTCTCGCTCGCGACCGGCGCGGGAGACAAATACACGCAACTGGCCAATGCGCTGACCTCCGCGCGCGACACCGATCACGGCGGAATCATCACAAGTTTCGACGAGCTGAAGAACGTGTCCGGCGCCACGCCCGCCGTCCTCTCGACGCTTTCGAATAATTATTCTCTCGGCACGTTCGCGATCCGCGACGCGGAGATCGTCGGACCCAAGGTCGGGGCCCAGCTCCGCCATCAGGCTTTCTGGGCAACGATCTATGCCCTGGGCGGCATGTTGGTGTATATTGCGTTCCGCTTTGAGTGGGTGTACGGGGCCGCGGCTGTCATCGCCGTCTTCCACGACGTGCTGATCACGCTGGGTTTCTTTTCCCTGTTTCACTACGAAATTTCGCTGACGGTGATTGCGGCATTGCTCAC
>DATNKM010000049.1:0-2850 GCA_035603395.1 Candidatus Acidiferrales bacterium | reverse complement strand
AGCGGCGGAAAAGCCCTTGGCGAGGGCTGAATCCAGGTTGGTTAAGGACCAGATGGGCGCGATGGATATGGCCGTCGCACTAGAAGCTGATGCGCGGCAGGCAGCTGCGGTGAAGCTCGCGGACGAGCAGGCGCTTGTCCGAAAGGCACAGGCCGGAGACCGCCTGGCGTTCGACGACCTAGTCCGACGCTACGATCGCGACGTCCTGCGGCTGGCTCTCAATTTAGTGCATCGATCCGAAGACGCCCGCGACATTTATCAGGAGAGCTTTCTGCGGGTTTATAGAAACCTGCACCGTTTCCGATTCGAATGCAGCTTCTACACCTGGCTCTACCGTATCGTGACCAACGTGGCGCTCGACCATCTTCGCCGCCGCACCAGCCGCCGCGAAGATCAAGCCCCGGTGCCGGAGGAATCCGAAGCCGGAGGCGGCACGCGCGACTTCTTCGACCGCCAGCCCGAGCAGCGCGCCGCGGCGAATCCGGAGAAACGGCTGCTGGGCCAGGAACTCGGCAAGCATATTCAGGAAGCAATGAGTCGCCTTTCGCCTCGCGAGCGCATGGTTTTCGAGATGAAGCACTATCAAGGCTTGCGTTTGCGGGCGATTGGCGATTTACTCGGCACGTCGGAAGAGACGGCGAAGAACTCGCTGTTCCGCGCCACGCGCAAATTGCGCGCGAGCCTGGACTCGTTTCGCTAGACGCAGAACGTAGCGCAAAATGAAAATCAACAGCCAACACGAACCCGAAGACCAGATCTGCCCCGAGTGGCAGCCTCTGCTGATGCTCTCCGCGGCGGGCGGTGAGCTCGAGGCCGCCGATCAGGCGCGCCTGGCGGAGCATTTGGCGGACTGCGTGGCGTGCACCGTGACGTTGGCCCGCGAAAAAGAGCTGATCGCCCTCATGGCGACGCTCCACGCCGAGCCCGACGCGGCGATGCTCGCCAGTTTCCGCTCCGGCCTCGACGACTCGCTCGACCGCGAGGAAGAGCGCGGCTGGCTCGGACGCAAGTTGGGTATGCGGCTTCCCCTTAGGTGGCTAACGCCGCGGCCGGCCTGGAGTGCCGCGCTCCTTCTTATCGTTGGTTTCTCCGTTGGTGCTTTTGCCCCCCGTTTTCTTCACCGTCCAGCCGTAAATTTCGCGTCAGCGAATCAGCCTGCGGTGGAGACTGCCCCGACCGTATCGACTTCTCCGGCGCCCACGACGGAGGGCGTCGCCGCAAATTCTCCTTCGCTCGCAGCGATCGACATTCATTCCGCCGATGTTGCCGGAATCAGCCTTCTGCCTTCCGATGACCAGGGCCTGCCCCGCGTGCGGCTCCAACTGAAATCGCAGCAGCCCGTCACGGTGGAAGGCACTCTGGATGATGACGAAGTGAAGACCGCGCTGCTGAACGTCGTCAACGGCGGCGATCACTTCTGCCCCGATATTCGTCTCGATGCGGTCGAATGCCTTCGCGGCCGCGGCAACGATCCCCAGGTTCGCGCCGCGCTGTGCCGCGCGATTCGCAAGGACCACAACGCCGCCGTGCGGCTGAAGGCAATCGAAGCGCTGGATGGCGCCGGCTCGCAGGAAATGGTGCGCGAGACGCTGCTCGATGCGCTGGTGGAGGATCAGAATCCCGGTGTGCGCATCGAAGCCGTGAACGCGCTGCGGAATATGGCCGCGAACGGCCAAATGGATTCCGACGATCACAGCGTGGACGTGCTGCGCGAGCGCATGCAGAAGGATCCGAACACCTACATTCGGCTTCAGAGCGCTGCTGCCATCCGCGATATCGGCCCGCGCCAGAAATTCTAGGATGCGACCCCGGATGAAAGCTCCCGTCCAGCGCCGAAACAACATCGGGAAACCCATTCCCCTAATTCTGGTCGCCTCGCTCGCAGCTGTGCTGTTTGCTGCGGCCAGCGCTTCGGCGCGCCACGAGCGACCTTCCCCTGACTCCGCCCAGTCTGACAATCGCCTGACGTCCGATCTCAATGGCACGATTGCCGTGCATGAAGGCGATCATATCAAGGTGAAAACGGATCTCGGCAACATCGCCATCAACACGCGAAACACGAGCGATGACACGCTGAGTTACCGCGTGCATCTTGAAACCGACGGCCGGCAGAAGGACGCCAAGCAGCTGCTGAAAAGCTTTACGATCACCGCGCGCGCCACGTCTGACGGCATTCTGCTGAAGGCCGAAGGCCCGGACCGGCACGGCGCCGGGCGCCTCTGGGTGACCATCGATCTCGACATGCCGAAAAACGCGAGCGTCGACGTGAACACTGGCGGCGGAAATATCGACGCCTCGCAGATTCAGGGGCGCGTGGGCCTGGCCACCTCTGGCGGAAACATCACCGCGGGCGACATTGGCGGCCCTGCGCGACTGGACACCGGCGGCGGCAACATCATCGCGAAAAACGTCTCGGGCGAGCTGTACGCAAACACCGGCGGGGGCCACATCACCATCGGTTCCGTGGCTGGCGACGCCACACTGAAGACCGGCGGCGGCCACATCCGCGTGACCTCGGTGCAGGGAACCGCGCACCTTGAAACCGGCGGAGGCAATATCACCCTCGAGCATTCCGGCGCCGAGCTTGCAGCGGAAACGGGCGGCGGCGAAATCACCGTGGGCGAAGCCGAGGGCGTGGTACGGGCGCACACCGACGGCGGCGGCATCAAGGTCGTGCGCACATTTGGTCCCACGGATCTGGAAACCTCCGGCGGCAGCATCTACCTGACGCAGGTGGACAGCGCCGTGAAAGCCTCGACCAGCGACGGCGGAATTACCGCGTGGTTCGTCGCGCCGAAGAAAGCTTCCGGCGTCTGCGAGCTGCAATCGAGCTCGGGCGACATCACCGTG
>DATNKM010000027.1:0-20977 GCA_035603395.1 Candidatus Acidiferrales bacterium | reverse complement strand
CGCGAGCTGAAGCGCCGGAAAGTTAGCCGAATGTTTTCGCTGAAGGACAAAGTCGCGCTGGTTACGGGTGCGTCGCAGGGGATCGGGTGGGCCACAGCGCTGGCGTTGGCGGAGGCCGGGGCAAAGGTTGCTGTGGCGGCGCGGTCGGCGGACAAACTTGCTTCGCTGGTTTCGGAGATTGAAGCGAAGGGCGGCGAAGGGCTTGCGGTGACCATGGACGTGGCCGACGCGGCGCAGATCAAGGCCGGATTTCAGCAGGTACTCGGGAAATTCGGCAGACTCAACATCTTGGTGAACAACGCGGCGATTACGCGCGACACGCTGGCGCTGCGCATGAAGCTGGAGGATTGGGACGCTGTGCTGCGCACGAATCTGACCGGTGCGCATTTGTGCATCCAACAAGCGCTGGGCGCGATGCTGAAGCAGCGTTCAGGGCGCATCATTAATCTGAGTTCGGTGGTCGCCGAAACCGGCAACGCCGGGCAGGCGAATTACGTGGCGTCGAAAGCCGGATTGATTGGGCTCACACGCGCGATTGCTGTGGAAGTGGCCTCGCGCAGCATTACAGTGAACGCTGTCGCGCCGGGTTTCATTGAAACGCCGATGACCGATCCGCTTTCGCAGGAATTGAAGGACAAGATGAAGTCGATGATTCCGCTGGGGCGCTTCGGATTGGATCGGGAGATCGCCACGGCGATCGTTTTCCTGGCCAGCGACGAGGCGGGATACATCACCGGGCAGGTGCTTGAAGTGAACGGAGGGATGCACGCAGGGTGAGTTTCACGCTGTGTAACCGCTCGATTCTTGCAATTCGCCGAAGTCGCGCGTAAGGTTGACCCGGCGATAGGCCCCTAATAGAATGGGCTGGACGAAATTCGGGCGCAACTCTCCTGCGTGCAGCCCAGCTCCAAGATCGCCGACATCGGAGGAAACATCAGAATGGCCAGCGTCGAAGAACGCGTGAAGCAGATTATTGTCGAGCAGCTCGGTGTGGATGAGGGCGAAGTGACTCCCAGCGCTTCGTTTGTGGACGACCTTGGCGCCGACTCGCTCGACACGGTCGAGCTGGTGATGGCGTTCGAGGAGGCGTTCGGTATCGAAATTCCGGACGAGGATGCCGAAAAGATTGCCACGGTGAAGGACGCAAACGAATACATCGAGAAGCATTCCAAGGGGAAGTAAGCTCCCGCCGGATCGTCCTATCCCGAACAGGAGAAGTTTTCGTTGAACCGCCGAGTTGTAGTGACGGGCGTCGGATTGGTATGCGGGTGCGGCATTGGAACCGAGGAAGTGTGGCGCAACCTGCAGGCCGGAAAGAGCGGGATCGGTCCGGTCACGCATTTCGACGTCACCGGTTTTGATTGCCGCATCGCCGGCGAAGTGCGCGGCTTCGACCCGCTGATCTGGATCGAGAAGAAAGAGCTGAAGAAAATGGCGCGGTTCATTCAGCTCGCCATGGCCGCTTCGGAATTCGCCATGCAGATGGCGGGCCTGAAAATCACGCCTGACATCGCGGACTCGACGGGCGTTTACATCGGATCGGGCATCGGCGGATTCGATGTGATCGAACGGGAACATTCGAAATACCTCAACGGCGGCCCCGGCAAGATCTCTCCTTTCTTTATTCCTTCGGCGATTGTGAATTTGGCGGCGGGAAATGTGTCGATTCGCTATGGAGCGAAAGGGCCGAATTCCGCGACGGCTACGGCGTGCTCGGCATCGGCGCATGCTTTGGGCGATGCGTACAAAATCATTCAACGGTGCGACGCGGACGTGATGTTGGCCGGCGGATCGGAAGCGGCGGTGACGCCGATGGGCATCGGCGGATTCGCCGCGATGCGCGCACTTTCGACGCGCAACGACGAACCGGAGCGGGCGAGCCGGCCGTTTGACGCGGCGCGCGATGGATTTGTGGTGGGCGAGGGCTCAGGGATGCTGATTCTGGAATCGCTGGATTTTGCCCAGCGTCGCGGCGCGAATATTCTGGCCGAGCTGGTGGGTTACGGAATGTCGGGCGACGCCTATCACATCACGCAGCCTGCCGAGGGCGGCGACGGCGGCTATCGCGTTACGCAGGCGGCGCTGAAGGATGCGAGGATTTCGCCCGACGACGTCGGGTACGTGAACGCGCACGGCACTTCAACGCCGATGGGCGATTCGATCGAGACGGCGGCGCTGAAGCGGGTATTCGGCGCGCGCGCGAAGAAAGTGCCGATCAGCTCGACGAAATCGATGACCGGGCATCTGCTGGGCGGCGCGGGCGGGTTGGAGGCGGGCATCAGCGTGCTGGCCCTGCGCGATCAGATTTTGCCGCCGACGATCAACTACGAGAATCCCGATCCCGCGTGCGATCTCGATTACATACCCAACCGGGCGCGGAAGGCCGAGGTGGTCTACGCGCTTTCGAATTCGTTTGGGTTTGGCGGGACGAATGCTTCGCTGCTTTTCAAGCGCTGGGACGGGAAATAACGCTCGAATCAAAATGCCGCGCTGAAGACCGCGGCGCTACACCTCGCTGCTAGGCCGACGTGCCTTACCCCTGCGAATCGGGGTGAGCTACCTGGAAAGGCGTTTTGTGAAGATTGGCGTTTGCGTTAAGCAGGTTCCTGCCAAGGACGCTCCTCTTGCTATGGCCGATGCGTCCGCTTGGATTCGTGAGTCTGACATTGGATTTGAGACGAACG
Source organism: Candidatus Acidiferrales bacterium (assembly GCA_035603395.1). GTDB lineage: Bacteria > Acidobacteriota > Terriglobia > Acidiferrales > UBA7541 > Palsa-295. The sequence goes on along the minus strand of DATNKM010000027.1, from coordinate 18,293 downwards.
AGCCGGATGGGTTTGCGCTGGAAGAGGCGCTGCGGCTGAAGGAAAAGCACGGCGGGGAAGTGGTGGCGATTTCGATGGGCCCGGAGCGCGCCAAGCAGGTCATCAAAGAGGCGTTGGCGAAAGGGGCCGAGCGCGGAATTCACGTCGCCGACAATGAATTCTACAAGCTCGATCCGCTTACTTCGGCGCGTTCCCTTGCCGCCGCCATCGAAAAAGAAAACTTCGATTTAATTCTCACCGGATTGCAGAGCGAGGACCAGGGATTTGGGCAGACCGGGGTGCTGCTGGCGGAACTGCTGGGCCGGCCTCATGCGACGATCATCATGGCGATCGAAGTGGCCGACGGGCGGATGAAATTGAAGCGCGAGCTTGAGGCTGGATGGTTTCAGTGGGTCGAGCTGCCGCTGCCGGCGGTAATCACGATTCAATCGGGCATCAACAAGCCGCGTTATGCCACGCTCAAAGGCATCATGGCCGCGAAGAAGAAACAAATCGCGACCATCGATCGCGGCACGCTCGGCGTGGCCGACGCGGGCACGCAACGCGTGGAGCGGATTTACGTGCCGCAAAAAACGAAGAAGACGGAATTTATTTCGGGGACTGCGAAAGAGGCTGCGGCGAAATTAATCGAGAAGCTGCGCCACGAAGCGCGTGTGCTCTAATCTGATGAAAATTCTCCTTATCGCCGAGCAGCGCGACGCGAAGTGGAACAAGATCAGCTTCGAGACGCTGGCTGCTGCGCAGCAGATCGCGGGCGTCGAGAAGGCGGCGCTTTCCTGCGCGGTGGTGGGCCAGGGCGTTGCGGGGCTCGCTGACGAGCTCGCTGGCTACCAACTCGATGAAGTTCTGCGCGTCGAGCACGATCTGCTGGAGCAGTACACGCCGGACGCGTATTCGATTGCCCTGCGGCAGGTGATTGAGTCGGCGAAGCCGGACCTGGTGCTGCTGCCGCACACGTATCAGGTGCGGGATTTCGCGCCGAAGCTGGCGGCGTCGATGGGCAAGGGGATGATCGGCGACTGTGTAGGCTACCGGTATGAAAACGGGAAACTGATTTTCGTGCGGCAGATGTTTCAGGGACGGACTGCGGCGGATGTGGTGTTCACGGGCGAGCCGCCGTGGGTGGCGACATTTCAGGCCGGGGCGTTTCGCGCGGACCTGGCGGCGAAGCATGCGAGTGGCAAGGCGGCGGTAAAGCCGGTGAGCGTCGAATTGAAGCCGGAGCAGATTCGCACGAAGCCGCTGGAGCTGTTCCGCGAGGCGAAGCAGGCGGTGGATCTGACACAGGCGCCGATTCTGGTTTCTGTGGGGCGCGGGATCAAAGCCCCGGAGAACATTCCGATGGCGGAAAAGCTGGCGAAGCTGATGGGCGGAGAAATTTCCGCGTCACGGCCGATCTGCGATGAGGGCTGGCTGCCGATGGACCGGCAGATCGGTAGTTCGGGCCAGACCGTGGTGCCAAAGCTCTATCTGGCGCTGGGAATCAGCGGGGCGATCCAGCACGTGGTCGGAATGAAGGGCTCGCGGACGATTGCGGCGATCAATAAGGATGCGAACGCGCCGATTTTTGAGGTGGCGGATTACGGGATCGTCGGGGATTTGTTCGAAGTCGTGCCGGCGATGATTGAAGAGCTGGAAAAGGCCAGGAGCTAGCCTGGAATTTTCTAGGCGTTCTTTAGTTTCAGCCTGTTTTTGTTTTCCTCGAGGAAATTCCGAAGGTCTTCCGATTTGTCCAGCAGGCGAATCCACTGTTCGTAGTAGAGAGTGACCGGGAAGCGGCCGAGCCCGTAGACGCTGACGCCGCCTTTTTCGCCTACGCGGAATTCCAGGGTGCCTTTCGGCCGCGAGCCCGCCTGTTTTTCCAGCTCGGCAATGCGTGCCATCAATTCTTCTTTGGTGGGTTCCGACATTGAATCGCTCCTGAAGAAATTGTGTGAACGAATGATAGCAGTTTGGGGCGAAGGTGGCGAGTTTCGGCGCGGAGACATGCTCCGTCCGCCGCCGAGATGCGGAGGGCGCCGAGAGAAGCAATGGCGACGGCTTTAACTTAGCTGCGGTACAGGAAGTCGATCTCGATGCCGGCTACTGCGATCACGTCTCCTGATGACAGCACTGTTGGGTGCGTGATCGGGAGGCCGTTTACGCTCGGGGTTTTGTCAACCGCGGCGATTGTGTAGGAGCCGTCCTCGCGACGCGTGATCTGTGCGGCGGCCTTGGGCGCGAACCATCCCTTGAGCTTCACGGTCGCCAGACTGGACTTGCCGACGACGGTGAGTTTGTCGTTGAGCGAATATTCCTTCTGGCTGGTGCGGCCTTTGCGGACGACTAGCGTGGCGATCTTCACGCGCGCGGGCGCGACCTGCGCGCTCTCGCCGACGGCGGCGATTTTCTGGAGGAATTCGCGGCGCTCTTTCGTATCGAGCATGACGGTCTCGTTGATTTTGGGCGCGGGCGGTTTCGCGCTGCCGCCGCTGCTGGTGGCGAAACCATCGAGGTCCTTCGATTCGGAAACCACGATGGTGTGCTTGCCGATGCCGACAGAATCGCCGGGCTTGAGCGTGACCATCTTCACGCGCTGGCCGTTGACGAACGTGCCGTTCATGCTGCCGAAATCCTCGAGCATCAGGCGGCCCTCTTCGTTGAACACGCGGGCGTGGTAGTGCGACACGGCGGGATTGTCGATCACCAGGCCGTTTTCAGGCGAGCGGCCGATGCTGACTTCGCGCGAGCCGACGGGCATTTCCTTGAGCACCGAATTTTCGAACTTCAGTACGAGCTTTGGCATCTTCGTCCTCCGAAAATCAAAATTCCAATTCCATCCAAGGCCGCGGCAGTCACGCCGATTTCGTGAACCATTTCGCGATGCGGGCCAGCGCCCCCTGCGCCTTGGCCACGCAGCGCAGCACGATCACGGTCACGTTGTCACCGCCGCCGGCTCGCTTGGCGAGTTCGACGAGCTCGGCGGCGGCCGTTTCCGGATTGCGACGCCCTCCCAGCACGGCAGCGATTTGCGCGTCGGAAAGCTCCCGCGTGAGGCCGTCGGAACAGAGCAGAACTGTGTCGCCTTCCACCAGCGGCACTTCGTTCAAGTCCACTTCGACGGCGGGATCGACGCCGAGGGCGCGGATTAACACGTTTTGCATGGTGCTGGCGTTGGCCTCTTCCTGCGTCATCTTGCCGTTGCGCACCTGTTCGGCGACGAACGAATGATCGTTCGTCAGCTGCTCGAGCTTGCCGGCGCGCAGCCGATAAATGCGGCTGTCGCCGACGTGCGCCACGCTCATGCGGTGGTCGGTGCATTTCACGGCGACGATCGTTGCGCCCATGCCGCGATGACCGGCTCCCTGTTGCGCGGCGCGATACACCTGCTCGTTCGCGAATCGAATCGCGCTGGCCAGGCGGTTCGACGCCGCGGAAACGCTTTCGACGGGCTCGCCCGTGAGAGGCAAATCCGGATTCGCCTCAGACTCGCGATATTGCTCGAGCACAGCGTCGACGGCCATGCGGCTGGCGACTTCTCCTGCCTCGAGCCCGCCCATGCCGTCCGACAGGACGTACAAATTCATATCCGGCGCGATGCGATAGCTGTCTTCGTTATTCTCGCGGACGCATCCGATGTCGGTCCGCGCCCCAAATTTCATCTCGGTGGTCATTCCGTGGAGCCTCCGAAATCTAGTGACTTTGATTCCGTTGACCACCCATGGGGTTTTTTATCAAACGGACATCGGAGAAGCCCTGCGTTTTGAGGTAATCCATGGCGCTTTCGACGCGCTCGGGCCCGTACGGACCGGTGACAACCACGTAGACCTGGCCGGTGAGAGACGGGCGTGGAACGACCGTGACCGGCAGGCCGAGATCCTGGATTTTCTTCGCACTACTCTGCGCCTTGTCCTCGCGCTCGAAGCGGCCGACCCAGAGGTAGCTGGGCGTATGGTCGTTCACGGGAGGTTGCGAGACGGGCTCGTTTTCGCCGAACCCCTGGCTCGCGGGATGCTGATTGGGCTTCGCAGCTACGGCGGAGTCGGAATTTTGATTCTTAGCCGCCGCGGATTCGTGAGGCGCGGATAGAGGCGCCACTTTCGCCGGGGCTGGTGTTTCGGAATCGGTCTCAGCGGATTTGTCAGCGTCCGTATCGGATTTTGCGTCGGCAGGTGCGGGCGCTGCCGGTTGCGCTGTGGCGGGAGTCTGATCCGCGGCCGGCTTCGCAGCAGGGGTCGTATTCAGCGCGAAATCGGGCGGGGCCGGTGGAGCGGGCGCGGCGGGCGGCAGAAGATTCATGGTGGCCTGCGCGACCGGGTAGTAGTGCCAGCCAGCGTAGCCGCCGACCACCAGCAGCGCGCCGAACAGCACCCAGGTGACCGGTGAAGTCCGCTTCGGCTCAGCTGCGGCCGCGAACGAATGAGGCAATGCCGGAGCGTGGCTTGAATGGTTGAGCTTGTAATTCACCGCAGCCTGCGGAGCCGCCGGCGCCAGCGGAGAACGCAGCGCAGCCTCGAGCTCTGGAATCGATTGGAAGCGCTTCACCGGCTCTTTTTCAAGGCATTTCAGGATGGCGCGTTCGATCGCCACGGGAATCATCGGCTCGATTTCGTGCGGTGGAATTGGCGATTCGCGCATTTGCTTCAGCGCCACGGCGACTGCGTTTTCGGCCTGGAACGCCTGGGCGCCGGTAAAAAGCTCATACAGGATCAGGCCGAGCGAATAGATATCCGTGCGGTAATCGACTGCTTTTCCAGCCACCTGCTCGGGTGCCATGTACGCAGGAGTGCCGACCATCGACCCGGTGAGCCGCGTGACGGCCTCCATGGACCGGGCGATACCGAAGTCCATGATCTTGACGTTGCCCTGACCGTCGATCATCACGTTTTCAGGTTTCAGGTCGCGGTGGACGATGCCCTGGGCGTGCGCCTCTTTCAGGCCCGAGCATATCTGTCCGACCAGATCGATTGCCTTGCGCGTGGGCAGCCCGCCGAAACGGTTCAGCACCGAGCGCAGGCTCTCGCCTTCGACAAACTCCATCGAGGTGTAGGCAACCGGACCGATGCGGTTGAATTCGTAGACGCGGCAGACGTTTTTGTGCGTGATCTTGCGGGCGAACAGCAGCTCGTTCTTGAATCGCTCGATCATGGTCTGATCGGAGGCGATTTCCGATTTCAGGAGCTTGAGCGCTACCACTTCGCGCGTTTCGCGATCGCGGGCTTTATAGACATTGCCCATGCTGCCCTGTCCGGCTTCGGCAAGAATCTCATAGCGCTGCGACAGCGCAGCAAGCGCGGCGGGACTCAACGAGCCGGTGGGTTCGATGTCCGGCTTCGGAGTCAGGTCCGGAATAACGGCGTCCGCCTCCGGAACTTCGGAGAGAAGCAGCGTCTTCTGCAGCTCAACGGGGCTGCGTGGGTCACCCGGACGGGGGGTGGCTGCCTGCGGTTTGGTCAGATCGGCCATGTCTCTCCACCTTTAGAATAGGCGAGAAGCTGGCAGGCGGGCTCAGTTCACTGAGCCGATGTGAGGAAAGAGTATCCTGTACGTCCTAAGGCTCGCGCAACGAGCAGCTTACGTCGGATCCGACGGGTCGGGCGAAAGGCCAGGTGCCTCCGGAAGAACCAGCGAGATTAAAATGTTGCCGGAAGCCGCGCCGTGCATCAGAATTAAATTCTATAGCGCTATTTTCGAATTCTCTAGAGACCAGGAGATTCACTTGAGGATATCCGTCATCGGTACCGGTTACGTCGGGTTAGTCACGGGTGCCTGTTTCGCGGGCATCGGCCACGAGGTAATGTGCACCGACAACGATACCAGCAAGATTGAAACGCTCGAAAAGGGCGGAATGCCCATCTATGAGCCTGGGCTCGAGCACGTGATCCCCAAAGCGCGCAAGAACGGCCGTTTGAAGTTCTGCGCCAACCCTGCCGATGCGGTCGCGTTCGGGGATGCTTTCTTCATTTGCGTGGGGACGCCGCCGCTGCCCAATGGCGACGCGGACCTGAGCGCCATCGATCACGTGGCGCGCGTGATCGCGACCGAAGCCAAGACGCCGAAGCTCGTCGTCGAAAAGAGCACCGTGCCGGCGCGAACGGGACAGGAATTGAAGCGCGCGCTTTCCGCCTACGGCCGAAAATCGAACGTGACTTTCCAGGTGGCGTCGAATCCGGAGTTCCTACGCGAGGGAACCGCCGTGGGAGACTTCCTGCATCCCGACCGGATCGTGGTGGGCGTGGAAAGCGAACTCGCGGAAAAGCAGATGAAGGAAATCTACCAGCCGGTGCTGGACCGCAAGTTCGATTGCCCCGTTCACGCACCGGAATGCCCCACTGGCCCCATGCCGAATTGGCTGGTCACCACCATCAACAGCGCCGAGCTGATCAAGCACGCGTCGAATTCGTTCCTGGCGCTGAAGATTTCCTACGCCAATATGGTGTCCGATCTGGCCGAGCGGCTGGGTGCGGACATCGGCGAAGTGGTCCGCGCGATGGGGATGGATCCGCGCATCGGGCCGAGCTTCCTTTCCGCGGGCCTGGGTTTCGGCGGATTCTGCCTGCCGAAGGATTTGCAGGCGTTCGTGCACCTGGCGGAACGCTCGGGCGTGGATTTTTCACTACTGCGAGAGGTGGAAAAGATCAACAAGCAGCGCATCGACACTTTTTACCAGAAGCTGCGCAACGCGCTGTGGGTGGTCCGCGGGAAGAAGCTCGGGGTGCTCGGACTGGCGTTCAAGCCCAATACGGACGATGTGCGGTTCGCGCCGGCGATCGACCTGGTGAACCGCCTGCTGGTCGAAGGGGCGATCATTCGCGCCTACGATCCGGAGGCCATGGGGCGGGCCCGTGCGATTCTGCCTGACATTGAGTACGCAGAGTCGGCCTACGATGCTGCGGCGGGCGCGGAAGCGCTGTTGATCGCCACGGAATGGGATCAGTTCAAGAAGCTCGATTGGGAACGCATACGGGACTCGATGGCGCGGCCTTTGATCGTGGACGGGAGGAATTTGCTGTCGCCGCAGCAGATGATCAAGCTCGGGTTCGAGTATCGGTCGTTTGGGCGGCCAGACTAGTCGGCTTCCCCGGGGGACGCCGATTTTCCGATCGGCGTTCTTGTCTCCCTACGGGTGGCTACGCCAGCGATTGGTCGCGGCTTCGCGCAAAATAGCGGCAGCGAGCCGCCGCACTCCGCATCGAGCAAGCCGGAAGGCTCGTTTTCAGGCGAGCATCATGGCCGGCGGCGTCCGGCAATGGCGCTAGCCTCTTGCCGTTGCTACCTGTTTCTTGAAGTGTTCGTAGGTGATCTTTAGGCCTTCGTCCAGCTTTACCTTCGGCTCCCAATTCAGAATGCGCTTGGCCTTGGTGATGTCCGGGCAGCGCTGTTTGGGATCATCTTGCGGCAGCGGGTGATGGACGATGGGCGCGTTGGTGCCGACCAGAGCGCGCACACGTTCGGCGAACTCCAGGATCGTGATTTCCGCCGGATTTCCGATATTGGTCGGCTCGTGTTCGTTCGATTCCAGCAGCCGGTAGATTCCTTCGATTAAATCTCCCACGTAACAGAAGCTGCGGGTCTGCTTGCCGTCGCCATAGACGGTGATCGGCTCGCCCACCAGCGCCTGATAGAGGAAGTTCGGCAGCGCCCGTCCATCGTTGAGCCGCATCCGCGGCCCGTAGGTGTTGAAGATCCGGACGATGCGAGTATCGACGCCGTGGTAGCGGTGATAGGCCATGGTGATGGCTTCGGCGAAGCGCTTGGCCTCGTCATAGACGCCGCGCGGACCAATGGGGTTCACGTGTCCCCAGTAGCTTTCCGGCTGTGGGCTGACCTCCGGATCGCCGTAGCATTCCGAAGTCGAGGCCTGCAGGAAGCGGGCTTTTTTGGCCATGGCCAGGCCGAGCGCGTTGTGCGTGCCGAGCGCACCCACTTTCAGCGTCTGAATCGGGAACTTCAGGTAATCCGGCGGGCTTGCCGGGGACGCAAAGTGCATCACCACGTCCACCGGCCCCGATACATCGATGAATTTAGAAACGTCCTGCTGCGCGAACTTGAATCGCGGATGCGTGAGCAGGTGCTCGATATTGGAATTGGCGCCGGTGACGAGATTGTCGAGACAAAGCACGTCCCAGCCCTTATCGATGAAGTAGTCGCAGAGGTGCGATCCGAGAAAACCTGCTCCGCCGGTGATGACTGCGCGCAAGGGGGATCCTTTCCCACCAGATTTGGTTTCGTCCTACCCATTTATTATCCCTGAAATCGAACGATGGAAGAAGGCCGGGCGAAGCCAGATTTCCTGTTTTCGCCCCCGGTTTTGTCCCCTCCCACGGGCTAAGGTTACCTGATACGCCATTCCCGCCGGTCATTTCCAATCTGATTCCTCGGATTTTGTGGTCTAAATGAGAAGAACAATCCTTCTGAGCCGGGGCTGGGTGATTCATCGATGCGAGGAGTGGCGATGGTGAAGAATTCGGGCATCCCTTCCATATTCTGTCTGGCAATGTTGATGTTTTTGCAGAGCAACAGCTGCACGAGCTGCGCCGGTATCCCGTCGGACTATAACAAAGTCATCCTCCACGCCACTTCGACCAAGCTCAGTGCCGGACAGTCGACGACGATCACCGCGACGGTTCCAAAGGACACGATGGGAGAAGGGGTGACCTGGGTGTTCACGCCGGGAACGAACGCCCCGACCCCGCCGGGAACGTTTACGGTGAACAGTGTGACTTCGGCGACGTACGCGGCGCCTACGACGGCGGTCGCAGCGCAATTTACCGTTTCGATTCAGGCGGCTTCGATCGCATTCCCGTCGGAAGTGAATACGATCACCATCACGATCGCGCCGACGGCAGCGCTCGAAATCACCACGACTTCATTGCCGAACGGGGTCGAAGGCCAGACCTACCCTTCCACGCAGCTGCAGGCCACGGGCGGAATTCCCCCCTACACTTGGTCGTTGACGAACAACACCACGCTGCCCACGGGACTCTCGCTGAGCATGAGCGGTCAGATAACCGGCGCGCCAACGACGCCGGGCGTTTACAACACGTTTACGATTCAGGTGGCCGACAGCGAAACGACACCGATGACCGCAACAACAACGGCCGGGCAGCTGAGCATCACGGTAACGAACCTGCTGAGCGGAAACTACGCGTTCGAATTGAGCGGATTCAATGCCGCGGGTCCGTATATGGTCGCGGGAAGCTTCGCGGCCGATGGCGTGAGCAAGATTTCCGGCGGGTTTGAAGACGTCGATTCGATCCAGAACGGGCCGTCGAACAGCGCGTTCACGGGCACTTTCACGCTGACGAACGACAATCGCGGGCAGCTGGTCTTTTCCTCTCTCGTCGGAACGCCGACGTACGATTTCTCGATCGACTCAACCGGCGCGCATGGCCGCATTGTTGAATTTGACTCGACCGGAGTGCGCGGCTCGGGCCAGATCGAGCTCCAGACCACGGCCACCTGTGCGAACAGCACTTTGTCGGGCGCTGGACCGCTCGGTGCGAACTGGGTAATCGGAGTTTCGGGTGCGACCGGAAACTTCAGCGGTGTAACGCCCGGTCCCATGGCCTTGGTGGGCCGCTTTACCGCCGAGGTGCCGACCGGTAACTCGACGCCGGGAAATATCGATACGGGCGAAGTGGACATCAACGATCCGCAGACCGTGTTCACAATGAGCCCCACCTTTTCCGGAACATTCGGCGTCTCGCAGCAGGCCGCCCGCTGCGCCATGAGCCTGACGACCCCGGCTTCGACGATGGACTTCGCCGTCTATCCGATTACGACCATCAGCGGACTGCTGACCGAGGCGTTTGTGGTGGAAACCGATTCCTTGAGCGCCAGCGCGCCGTTCGTGACCGTCGGCAAAATGATTCAGCAGGTCGGTTACCCATTCACCACGCCGAGCAATACGATGTCCGGGTCGAGCGTGGGCGGGTTGTTCGGAAGCGTGATACCGACCGGACAGACCGCCTATCTGCCCTTCGTGGGCGTCTCGCAATTGAGTTCGAATGGCGGCTTGGGATTCACGCTACAGCTGTTCGACAACATCGGCGGAAGCAGCGCGAGTTTCACGGGCAGCGACATTTCGATATCGACGAACAACAACGATTCGTTTGGGCGTTTCGATACGACTCTGGTGACGCCGATCTCGCCGGTTTTCTATGTGATTGGACCAAACGAAGCTTTCTGCATCTTGGAAAATTTGCAATCTCCTGTGCTTGGAATTTTCGAGCCGCAATCAACTGGGGGATTCACGACCACGGCTATTGCGGGAACATTCGCGGCGGGAACTGCGACGCCCAATACTTCCCTGACGACTGATTTTTCGGGCGTGGCGACGCTCGCGACGACGGGAACGAGCACAGATTCGATCACGGCCACCGAGGACATCAGCGCTTCGGGCGGCAACACCGGCGGACAGGCCGTCACCGGCACGAACACTTTGAGTGGCACCGGCGCAACCGACGGCACCGGATCGGTTTCGCTGAATCTGCCGCCGGGATTCACGGGCCAGTCCATCGTGGTTTCGTCGACGAAGATCGTGCTGATATCGACAACGCCGGGCGACGTGAATCCGGTTCTGGTGATCCTCGGGAACTGCGTCAGCACCTGCGGCGAAGACTAAGGCTCGAAGGCGGCGCCCACGCTTTCCGGTGCGGATTCTAGTAGGCCCAGCGCATGAGCACGGCGCCGGTCGTATAACCCGCGCCGACCGCGATCGTGAGCACCAGATCGCCCTTGCGCAGCCGCTTCTGTTCGACGGCGTCCACCAGGCCAAGAGGAATTGTCGCGGCAGTCGTGTTCCCGTAGCGGTCGATATTCACCAACACCTTCGAATCATCCACTCCGAGCCGTTCCTGCATGGCGCGAATGATGCGCAGGTTCGCCTGGTGCGGCACCACCAGCGCCAGATCGCGGCTGGTGAGCCCGTTGCGTTCCAGAATCTGGCAGGCAAGCTCGCTCATGCGCTTCACCGCGTATTTGAACACCTGCTGGCCTTCCTGATGGACGTAGTGCATGCGTTTGTCCACCGTTTCATGCGACGGAGGATGCAGCGAACCACCGGCGGGCATATAGAGATTGCAGCCGCCCGAGCCGTCGATATCGTGGAGGAAGTCGATGATTCCTTCGGCTTCGTTCGTGGCCGGCTCCAGTAGCACGGCGCCAGCGCCGTCTCCGAAGAGCACGCAGGTGGCGCGGTCCCTGAAATCGAGGATCGACGTCATTACGTCCGCCCCAATCACCAGCACCTTTTTGTGCGAGCCGGCGCCCACGAACTGCGCGCCCACCGTGAGTGCATAGGCATATCCCGAGCAGGCGGCGGAAAGGTCGAAGCCCCAGGCTTTCTTGGCTCCCAGGCGATCCTGGATCAGGCACGCGGTCGCGGGAAACAGCATGTCCGGGGTCACCGTGGCGACCACGATCATCTCGATTTCTTCGGGGCTGATGCCCTTGGCGGCAAGCAGTTTTTTTGCCGCCTCCGTGCCCAGGTGCGACGACGCGACTCCCGGTTCGGCGAAGTGGCGCTCGCGGATGCCCGTGCGGGTGCGGATCCAGTCGTCCGTCGTGTCCACCATCTTTTCCATGTCCGCATTGGTGACCACGCGCGGCGGCACGAAGCCCGCCACTCCCGTAATTTTTGCGGCAATGCGATGGCTCATCAATTCTCCGTTGTCGCGCAAACCTTGCGATTCTATGCAATCCCGCGCTGCGGTTACAAGCAAAACACGCTTTTTGTGGCGCCGGCGTTTCACCGGGCTGTTGGGTTTCTGCCGTGTGGCGTCGTATAAAGATTTTCGCGCGGATTCACTGCTGATGCATCATGGAAGCATGTTCCCGGAAGAGAAAACGCGCTGGATATGCGAGCGGGCGCGCGCGCTGGGCTTTGATCTTTGCGGCATCGCGCCGGTGTCGGCGGACGAGGTTTTTCGGGAGCTTGGCCACTTGCCGGAATGGCTCGCGCGTGGTTATGCCGGTGAGATGAACTATCTCCGCGATCCTCGCCGCGCCGATCCGCGGAGCGTGCTGGAAGGAGCGCGCAGCCTGATTGTGGTGGCAGCGAACTACAATTCCGAGCCGCGGTCGTCCAATTTTCCAGAGCGTGGGGACGGCGGATCGGCGCGCGGCTGGATTTCGCGTTACGCATGGGGCGACGATTATCACGATGTCATTCAGACGAAGCTACGATCGCTGATCGGCGAAATGGGGGAGCAGTTTCCCGAGCCGTTCACCGCGCGGGCCTATACGGACACGGGACCGATCATCGAGCGCGTGGCTGCCAAGTATGCGGGGCTCGGGTGGCTCGCGAAGAACACCTTCTTGATCAACGCGCAGCTTGGCTCGTGGCTCTTTCTCGGCGTGATCGTGACGACGCTCGATCTCGCTCCGACCGTGGCTGGGGACGCAGCGGCGCCTGCCGATCTCTGCGGCAGCTGCACGCGGTGCCTGGACGCCTGCCCTACGCAGGCATTTCCCGAGCCCTACGTGCTGGATGCCCGACGCTGTATTTCCTACCTGACCATCGAGCTGCGCGGCCCGATTTCCGAGGATCTGCGCCCGCAAATGGGCCGCGCCGTCATCGGCTGCGATATCTGCCAGGATGTGTGCCCGTGGAATCGCAAGGCGCCGATCACAAACTTGCCCGCGTTTCAGCCGCGTGAGATCGAAGAAGCCGGGAAATCGCTCGCAGCGCCCGAACTGGAATGGCTGGGTTCGCTTTCGCAGCAGGAATTCAGCGCGATTTTTCGAGGCAGCGCCGTGAAACGCGCGAAATGGCGCGGCCTGGTGCGCAATGCGTGCGTGGCGCTGGGGAATTCCGGCGTCGCGGTTGGAGAAGAACAGCACGCGCGCGCCCTGCGGCTGCTCGAGCGGCTGGCGTCCTCCGACGACGCGCTGATTTCCGAGCACGCACGTTGGGCACTCGCCCGATTGACCCAAAACGGAACGCCCCAAACCCGTTCCGCTATCGAAAAACCCTCCATTTCGAGTCAAACAAACTGAAAAACTCAATAGACGCATCTTGCGGTTTTTGCGATACTTTCTCGTTCCGGTGGTGAACGGCTTTCCTTTCGGGAACGGGCCGATTCTAATCAAGACTCAGGACTGAAATCCGATGAATCGAAGGAAACAAGTGATTGTTTGTGCGGCCGTGGTGGTGGCCGCGGCGTTTTCCTCATCGCTTCTGATGTCGCGAGAAAAGCCGGCTGCCGCAGCCCAGAAAAGCGCGGCACAGGCCCCGGCGCAGGGCAATATCGACCGCGGCCGCTATCTGGTCGAAGATGTCGCCATGTGCGAGGAGTGCCACACGCCCCGCGATACGAACGGAAATCTCGACGAGTCCCGCCGGTTGCAAGGCGCGCAAATCTGGATCATGCCCGTGCACTCGAATCCGAACTGGGCCAATAACGCGCCGCCGCTGGCGGGCTTCGGCGAATATAGCGACCAGCAGGGCGAGGATGTCCTGGAACGCGGCATCGGACCGAATGGCGAGACCATTCGCCAGCCCATGCACATCTATCACATGAGCCATGCGGACGCGCAGGCCATCATCGCCTACCTCCGTTCGCTGTCGGCCGCTTACCCCCAGTAGAGACTCGGCCGCAGCCACCGGCTGCCACCGAATCGGGTTCGAGCCTCTTTGCATCTGCGCCCCTCCCACTGACCACCCGAGCGCCTCCCAAGTGGCCATAAGTAAAAGACTTAGATTGCTACCCCTCGATTGCCGGAGGCAGTAACACGCCTGCAATATTCAGGAGATACTCTTGCGCGCCTCCCAGAGGCGAGCATGAGTCAAAAAGTCATTCCCGACGCGCAGCGATTTTTTAATCGCCACCTTTCCTGGATGGAATTCAACAAGCGGGTCCTCGACGAAGCGCATGACTCGTCGAACCCGCTACTTGAGCGCGTGAAATTCCTCGCGATCACCGCGAGCAACCTGGATGAATACGTCGAGGTCCGGCTCGCCGGGCTGTTGCAGCAGGCCGAGCACGGCCATCGCGAGCTAAGCGCCGACGGCCGCACACCCGATCAATCGCTCGCCGAGCTTACCGAAAAGATTCAAGCGTTTGTCGACGAGCAGTACGAATGCTGGCGCGAGGAGCTGGTCCCCGCACTCCACGAAGAATCAGTTCGTGTGCTGGGGCGCGGCGACCTGCGCCCGGAGGCGCGCGAATATATCGAGCAGTTCTACGAGAAGACGGTCGAGCCGCTGCTGACGCCGGTCACCGTCGATCCGGCGCATCCGTTTCCGCACGTGCTCAACAAGGCGCTCTGCCTGGCGTTTCTACTGAAACAAAAACGGCGCGGGTCTCAAATTTATTTGGGAGTGGTCACCGTACCGCGCGCGCTGCCGCGGCTGGTGCGGTTGCCGTCCCCCAAGGACAGGATCGAATTCGTGTTTCTGCACGATGTGGTGCACGCGTTTGCCGACCGGCTCTATCACGGCTACGAGATTCTTTCGGCCGCGGCGTTTCGAGTGACGCGCAACAGCAACCTCTACATGGAGGAGGAGGAATCGCGCAGCCTGCTGGAGTCGGTCGACCTGCAAATCCATCGACGCAGAAAGGGATCGGCGGTGCGCCTGGAAATCGAAGCGGGCGCGAATCAGGAAATTGTCGAGCGGTTGGAGGCGAATTTCCGGCTCTCTCCCTCGCAAGTCTATCGCGTCCACGGACCGGTCAATCTCTCGCGGCTCATGAATCTCTACGAGCAGAGCTCGCGGCTGGATTTGAAATACCGCGCGTTTTCGCCGCGCGAGGTGAATTTGAAGCCCGGAGCTTCGTCGGTGTTTGAGCTGGTGCGCAAGCGCAACTTGCTGCTGCACCATCCGTACGATTCCTATTCGACCGTGGTGCGATTCATCGAAAGCGCCGCGCAGGATCCGGACGTACTTTCGATCAAGCAAACCCTCTATCGCACGAGTGAGAATTCGCCGATCGTGCGCGCGCTGATCGACGCGGCGGCGCGAAAGGAAGTCGCGGTCGTAGTGGAGCTAAAGGCTCGGTTCGACGAAGCTTCCAACATTCGCTGGGCGCGCAACCTGCAGGAAGCGGGTGTGCAAGTGTTTCACGGCGTGGTCGGGCTGAAGACGCATTGCAAGCTGGCCCTGGTGGCGCGGCGCGAGCCCGACGGCCAAATTCGCCGCTACGCTCATCTGGGCACGGGGAACTATAATCCGTCAACGGCGCGGTTTTATACCGATCTGAGCCTGCTCACCAGCGACGCGCGGCTTACCTCCGCCGTACACCACGTCTTCAACTATCTGACGGCGCATTCGGAGCGGTCGCAGTATTCGCCGCTGTTCGTTGCGCCGCTGAATCTGGGGAAGAACTTCCTGGGCCTAATCGAACGCGAAACCCAGCATGCCAAGGCTGGGCGGCCGGCTTTCATTTTCGCGAAATTCAATTCGCTGCTCGACGAAAAAATCATCCAGGCGCTCTACCGGGCGTCGCAGGCGGGCGTGCAAACCGAGCTGATCGTGCGCGGGGCGTGCACTCTGCGGCCGGGCGTGCGCGGGCTCAGCAGCCGGATTCGAGTGCGCAGCGTGATCGGGCGTTTTTTGGAGCACAGCCGCATCTTCGTCTTCGGCAATGGCGGCAAGACGGAGCTGTTCCTCGGCAGCGCCGATTGGATGCAGCGCAATATTTACGAGCGCGTCGAAGTGATTTTCCGGATCCAGGACCAGACGCTGTGCCATCAGGTTTTTTCCGAGGTCATCACGCCGTATCTGGCGGACAACTTGAAAACGCGCATCCTCCAGCCCGATGGCAGCTATCGGCGGCTCCACGAAGCCCGCAAGCTCGCGCATCTTCGCAACGGTCACCGATTCAACGTGCAGGAATTCCTGATCGAGCTGACCGAAGGCCGCCAGACGCTCAATGGCGTCCCGCCGGTTTCGAGTTTTGTGAAGTTTCGGCTACCGAACCTGGCCCCGCCTGACTCCGCCTAACCCAAGGTTCTACTGGAAACGCCAATACCGCCTTGCGCGCCAAACCCTTCTGTATAATCGCGGGCGATGTTCGAGCGAATCGCGCAACTGACGAACTGGCTTCTCGGTCCTGAACACCCGACGGAGGAGCGCCCCGGGCACATCTGGGCACGCTGGATTTTCCTTCGTTCGCTCGCGCTCTGGTATTTTTCCGCGTTCTATTCCCTCCTATTTCAGATCCAGGGCCTTATCGGGCCCCGCGGAATTCTCCCGGCGGGCGATTTCTTGCAAGCCGTCGCGGCGGCGCTTCACGGCTGGCGATTCTGGTATGCGCCTTCGCTCTTCTGGTTCGGTTCGAGCGACGGCGCGCTGATGCTGGTCTGTTGGATCGGTGCGATCGCTTCACTGATGCTGTTGTTCAACATCGGGCCCCGCGCGTCGCTCGTCGTCTGTTTCGTTTGCTTTTTGTCGTTCATCAGTTCATCGCAGGATTTTTCGAGCTATCAGTCCGACGGCATGCTGCTCGAGGCCGGATTCATCAGCCTGTTTTTTGCGCCGCCGGGATTTCTGCCGGGCCTCGGCCGCGAAAATCCGCCGTCGCGCGCCAGTCTGTATTTGCTGCGGTGGGAATGGTTCCGCATCTATTTCGAATCCGGCGCCGGAAAACTGCTGGGCGGTGACCCTTCGTGGCGGGACTTCTCGGCCATGAATGACTATTACCAGAACGGCCCGCTGCCCACCTGGATCGGCTGGTACATGCAGCATCTGCCGCACTGGCTTCACGCCTCGACGGTGATTCTCACCTTCGCGATCGAGCTCGTGATCGTCTGGATGGTCTTCCTGCCGCGGCGATTTCGCGTCCTTTGCTTCTGCATCATCACGCCGTTCGAGTTGGGCATCATTTTTACCGCGAATTACGCATTTCTGAATTACCTTGTGCTTTCGCTCGGCATTCTGCTGCTCGACGATCGGGTGCTCGAATGGGTCCTGCCGGCACGCGTGAAAAGGCTGATCGATCGCAAGCCGGTTGCAGTGCCCGGCGCCCAACCAGCGCCCGCGGGTTCGCGCGCGAGCTTGCGCGAGCAGCTCCGGCCCGTGCGCATGACGATCGCGGGCGTCTTCCTCGGCTGGGTGTTCTACGCCACCGCCGCGCTGCTGGTCTGGAAATTTGAGCCGGGCGTGCCGCTGCCGGAAAAGCCGGTCACGGCACTCGAGCCTTTCCGTATCGCAAATCGCTACGGATTGTTCGAGAGCATGACGCATGAGCGCTACGAAATCGAATTCCAAGGCTCGTCCAACGGAATCGAGTGGAGTCCCTATCCCTTCCGCTACAAACCGCAGGATCTGAATCGGCCGCCGAGGATTTACGCGCCGTATCAGCCGCGGTTTGAATGGAACCTCTGGTTCGCGTCGCTCGGCACGTGGCGGCAATACCGCTTCGTTCTGTTCACCGAGGAACAGCTGCTGCTGAACCAGCCGGATGTTCTGCACCTCTTTGCCGCAAATCCATTCGCGGGAGCGCCGCCGAAGCAGGTCCGCGCGGTGATGTATCGCTACTGGTTCACCGACATGAAGACGAAGCGCGAACAGGGACTCTGGTGGCGAAGGGAGCTGTTGGGCAATTACGCGCCGGTGCTCGAGCGCGAGAGCGACGGCAAAATCGTGCTGCTCGATTTCAATACGGTCGAGCCCCAGCCCGAGTGATTCGTGGGGCCTCCGTCTTTGACTTTTGCTACGCAGCCGCAATTCCGTTAGCCTACTGGTGAGCCAACCCGCGCCCCGCATGAGACGCCAGCACACCATCGAGAATCAGCCGCCCCGCGATCCAAACGTCAGCGCCGCGGAAGTAATCGCGCACCTCGCTACGCTTACCGAGGCGGCCAGCATCCGCCAGATTGCGCACGGGATGGATTTGAATCATCGCGGGCGCCGCTATCTTCCGCGCGTGATCACCCAGCTCAAGCGCAGCGGCGACGTCGAGGAACTCTACGGCGGGCGTTACCGCTTGTCCGAGCAGGGCAATTCGCCGCGAGCGAGTCCCCATCGCGCACCGGCCGAGCGAACGTCGCCGCAAGCCGCGGCGGAGCCAGCTTCGCGCCGCGTCGCCGCGCAGGCTCCCGCTGGGAGAGTGGTTTCGCCGCAGCCGGCCCGGGCGCGTGATCCGAATCTGATCGCCGGGCGCATCGTGGCGCACCGAGATGGCTACGGTTTCCTGGTGCCCGATCACCCGATTCCGCGTGTCGACGGCGATCTGTTCATCGGCCGCGACGGGTTGGGCGATGCGATGAACGGTGATCACGCCCTCGCGCGCGTTGAGCGGCGGCGGGCCGACGGACGGGCGGAAGGCCGCGTGGTTCAAATCGTTGAGCGCGAACACGTCTCCATC
>DATNKM010000111.1:0-15091 GCA_035603395.1 Candidatus Acidiferrales bacterium | reverse complement strand
ATGGACGGGACGAAAGCGAAGGTGGACGGAGCGGCTGCGTTTCAGGCGTTTGCGATGATCGTGACGGCCGAGCCGTATTTCGCGGTGGCGCAGCCGAGCGATGTGGTGGTTCTGGAAAACGAGGTACGGCCGGATACGGTGGGTAGCGTTGAGGAAGTGGATGCGAAGTTCGATTTACTCGAGCGCGGGGGTTATTCGACGATCACGACCGGGAATGAAAGCGCGCGGCTGGATCCGCGAGTTCCGCTGAGCCTTTACGAAGCGCGGAACGCCGTCGAGATTGCGAAGGCCGCGGGCGCGGAAAAGTATGCGAACGATAGTATTCAGAAGGCGCAGCAGCTGCTGGAATCGGCCGAAGACGCGCAGAAGCACAAGGCGGCGCGCAGGGATGTCGATATGACGGCGCGCGAAGCGGTGCAGACGGCGCAGGACGCGCGGACGATCACGCTGAAACGGCTGGAGCAGGAGCGCCAGGAGGCCGAGCGGCGCGCGGCGGAGGCGCGGGAAGCGCTGGCGAAGCAGAAAGCCGAGGACGCAGAGAAAGCAAAGCTCGAGGCGCAGCTGGCGGAGGAAAAAGCTGCGCGCGAAAAGGCCGAAGCGGAAGCCGCGCGGGAAGCGGCGTTGGCGCAGGAACAGGAGGCGCAAAAAGCGGCCCAGATTGCCGCGCAGCAAAAGGCTGCGGCGGAAGCTGGGGCGGCGCAAACCGCTCAGCAGGCCGCGCAGGCTGCGCAGCTTGCGGCGCAGCAAAAGGCCGCCGCGGATGCGGAGGCGGAACGGGCGCGCCAGGCGGCGGAGCAGGCGGAATCCGAGAAGGCCGAATTGCGAAAACAGCTTCTGCAGCAGCTCAGCACGATACTCCAGACCCGGGACTCGGCGCGCGGATTGATCGTCAACATGTCGGACGTGCTGTTCGACACGGGCAGCTACACGCTGAAGCCGGGAGCGCGCGAGAAGCTGGCGAAGATTTCGGGGATTTTGCTGGCGTATCCGTCGCTGAAAATCCAGGTGGAGGGGCATACGGATAGCGTCGGCGGCGACGATTACAATCAGCGGCTTTCCGAGCAGCGCGCGCAGTCCGTGCGCGAATATCTGGTCGATCAGATGGTGTCGGCCGACTCGGTTACTGCATTTGGATTTGGCAAGTCGAAACCTGTGGCGACGAACGATACGCCCGAAGGCCGCCAGCAGAACCGGCGCGTCGAGCTGGTGGTGAGCGGAGAAGCGATCGGGCAAAACATGGGCTCGGAGGCAACGGGCAGAGCGGCTCAGGCTCGGTAGCGGCTTTGTGCGGGAGCGGCGTTTCGGTGCTGCTCGGCCACGGCCCGAGTTTGTTTTAAGTGAGAACGCTTGGCGCCCGATCACCTCTCTTGTTGCAACGTTCCACTAGACTTGCCGATGGCAATCATTAGAATGGGCAATGGTGTCGCGGTGGGGAACGTGGGGCAGGCAGGTTCCGCGAGCCACTTCGGACTACCTCTCGGGCCACGCTCGCGACAGGCGGGCCGGTCGTCGTGGGCGGAAATCAGAACAATGAGGATTGCGTGATCGTAGGCATACCCAAAGAGACATTTCCGGGCGAGCGGCGGGTGGCGCTGGTGCCGGCGGTTATTCCGAATCTGAAAAAGGCCGGGCTGGAAGTGGTGGTTGAAGCGGGTGCCGGGGTGGAAGCCGGATATCCGGACGCGATCTACACGGAAAAGGGCGCGAAGGTCCTGCCGGATCGCAAATCGGTTTTTGGGACCGCAGACGTTATTACGCAGGTTTTGTGCTACGGGGCGAACGACACGACCGGGAAGTCGGATCTCCCGCTGATGCGTCGCGATCAGGTGCTGATCGGATTTCTAAGGCCGCTGGGATCGCGCGAGGTGCTGCAGGAAATTGCCGCTACGGGCGTGACTTCTTTTTCGGTCGAGCTCATGCCGCGTACGACGCGCGCGCAGAGTATGGATGCGCTGTCGTCGATGGCTACGGCCTGCGGATACAAAGCGGTGCTGATTGCCGCCGACGTGCTTCCCCGGTTTTATCCCATGCTGACGACCGCTGCCGGCACGATTACGCCCGCGCGCGTGTTAATTCTGGGCGTCGGGGTTGCGGGATTGCAGGCAATTGCGACGGCGCGCCGGCTGGGCGCCGTGGTTTCGGCCTACGACCTGCGGCCGGTGGTGAAAGAGCAGGTGCAGAGCCTGGGGGCGCGGTTTGTGGAGCTGCCGATCGAAGTCGAGAATGCCCAGGATGCGCGTGGGTATGCAACCGCTCAGAACGAAGCGTTCTATGCCAAACAGCGCGAGTTGATGGGCCGCGTGGTGGCTGACAATGACGTGGTGATCACGACGGCGGTGGTCCCTGGGAACAAGGCGCCCGTGCTGGTGACCGCGGAGATGGTCGCGGGCATGCAGCCTGGGTCGGTGATCGTGGATCTGGCGGCTGACCGCGGGGGCAACTGCGAGTTGACGAAGCCGAAAGAGACCATCGTGGCACACGGAGTGACCATCATCGGCACAATCAATCTGGCCAGCAGCGTTCCGCACGATTCGAGTTCGCTGTATGCGCGAAATTTGACGGCGTTCCTCGCGCACCTGGTGAAGGACGGCAAGATCCATTTTGATATGAGCGACGAAATTACGCGGGAAACGATGCTGACGCGAGGCGGGGAAATCGTGCAAGCGCGCGTTCGTGAGTTTTTTCAGCTGCCTGCGCAGGCGGCGCTAACGCAAGCATAGAACCAGAGGCAGGGCAACATTGGCGGCGACGCGCAGGTCATAGGAGAGAGCGTCATGACGTCGGACGTTTTGGTCAACAGCCTGTTCGTATTCATGCTGGCGGGCTTTGTGGGATTTCAGGTGATCAAGCGCGTCTCGCCGCTGCTGCACACGCCGCTGATGTCGCTTACGAACGCGTTGGATGGAATCGCCGTGGTGGGCGCGATCCTGCTGGCTGGGCGGCATGAAAGTAGTTTCTCGTTCTGGCTGGGAATGATTGCGATTGTCGCGGCCACCAGCAACATCGTCGGCGGATTTCTGATCACCAACCGCATGCTGAATATGTTCAAGACCGCCCCGCCGCGAAAACCCTGAAGATGACACTTCCTGCCGGTCCTTTTATCGAAATCGTCTACTTGGTTGCCACGGCTCTGTTCATTCTGGCGCTCATGTGGCTGAGCGCGCCGACCACGGCTCGGCGCGGTGTGCTGGCGGGTGAAATCGGGATGCTTTTGGCGATCGGCGGCACGCTTTTTGAGCGTGGCATCGTCGATTATCAGTGGGTAGCGGTCGCGCTGGCCGTCGGAGCCTTGATCGGTATTCCGCTCGGACTGGTGCAGATGACGGCGGCACCGCAGAGAACTGCCCTGAGCCAGACGGCCGGGGCGTGCTGCGTGACGCTGGTCGGCACCGCAGAATTCTATCTGCGCGCGCCGAGCGTGTCGAAGTTCACGATGTCGGTGCTGGCGGTCGAAGTCATTCTGGGCGCGCTGACATTCACGGGGAGCTTGATGGCGGCGGGGAAGCTGCAGGAAGTGAAGTTCATTCCGCAGCGGCCGGTCACTTATAAAGGACAGAACATCGTCAACCTGCTGATGCTGCTGGTGGCACTGGGACTTGCGGTGGGGCTGGTGCTGAACCCGGGCCACACGATCTATTTCCCGATCATGGTGGGGATTGCGCTGTTTTTCGGTGTCATGCTGATCGTGCCGATCGGCAGCGCGGACATGCCGACGGTGATCTCGCTGCTGAACTCCTATGCAGGGCTTTCCGCTGCAGCGATGGGTTTCGTGTTGAACAGCAAGCTGCTGATCGTGGCAGGCTCGCTGGACGGCGCCTCGGGGTTCATTCTTTCCGTCATCATGTCCAAAGCCATGAACCGCTCGTTTACCAACGTGCTGTTTGGTGCGTTCGGCCAGGTTCAGAAGGCTGGGGCCGGCGCTGTCGAAGGCAGAAACGTCCGCAGTGCGACGGCGGAAGAGGCGGCGGCGATCCTGGCGGCGGCGAATAAAGTCGTCATCGTCCCGGGGTACGGCATGGCGGTCGCCCAGGCGCAGCACAAGGTCCGCGAGTTATTCGACGCGCTGAGCAAGCGCGGGGTTGATGTTCGTTTTGGAGTTCATCCGGTCGCCGGGCGCATGCCGGGCCACATGAACGTTTTACTGGCCGAAGCCGACATTCCCTACGACCGGCTGCTGGAGATGGACGACATCAACTCCGACCTGCCTCAGACGGACGTCGCTTTGATCATCGGGGCCAACGA
The DNA here is from genome assembly GCA_035603395.1 of Candidatus Acidiferrales bacterium. Classification (GTDB taxonomy): domain Bacteria; phylum Acidobacteriota; class Terriglobia; order Acidiferrales; family UBA7541; genus Palsa-295. Next base: position 10,849 of record DATNKM010000111.1, on the reverse strand, counting down.
CGTGACCAATCCCGCCGCGCGGACGGACACGACCAGCCCCATCTACGGCATGCCGATTCTAGACGTGGACAAGGCGCGGACGGTGATGGTCATCAAGCGCGGCATGAGCCCGGGTTTCGCAGGCATCGACAATCCGCTCTATTATCTCGACAAGACGCTGATGCTGTTTGGCGACGCGAAAGGTTTCGTCAGCGACATCGTCCGCGAACTCGCACACGGCGGCGGTCACTAGCACCCGGTAGTAGTCCTGTCATTTGAATGCCATGCGCAGTTTAGGAAGCACCCTCCCCGCGGTTGTGGCGCACAAAGTGAGACTGTCGGAGATCCTACAAAGTCGCCGTCCTTTGGCTGAAAAACCACCGAATGATACTCGATAGTGCCCTTTAAGCACTCCTGTCTTGATTTCCAGTTGTTCAGCGGGTAGCCCGCTCTTACCCTATAGCTACCCTTCTGCTTCCTAATGTGAGCAGGGATCGCTCGATTAAGTCATTCGTGCGAGGTGGCTAGGGAAGATTGTCGAACGCCGGAGCAAGTACTAGAACCATGCTGGTTAAAAATGACGCTCGAACTGCGGGCATACGCCGAAGCCAGGCAGTGGTCTCGCGCGTCGTGGCGGATGAAGCCATTGTCGTGCCGATACGTCGCGGGGCGGCCGATATGGATTCGATTTTTACCTTTAATGAAGCCGGGACGAGGTTGTGGGCTCTGATCGAAGCGAACCAGAACGCTTCCGATCTGGCCGCGCTCCTTGAGACCGAATACGGACTGTCGGCGGAGAATGCCGCCGCGGATACCGCACAGTTTCTCAGCGATTTGATCGCCGCGGGGTTGATCGAACAGGGCTGAGTGAAAGCGATGGACCACGGCCAGCGCGGCCGCGGCTTGGAATGAACGACGCAACGTACGCAACATTTAGCCGCGCGATACACGAGCGGTATTTCGGCAAGCGTGCTCCGGTTGAAGTTTCGATCGAGGTAACGCACCGGTGCCCGCTCGAGTGTCTGCACTGCTACAACAACCTCCCCATGAATGACGGGGAGGCGCGCTCCAAGGAAATGACGCTGGCGGAGCACTGCAAGCTTCTGGACGAGCTGGTGTCGGCCGGGTGCCTGTGGATCTGCTACACGGGCGGCGAGATTTTCGCGCGCAAGGACTTTCTGGACATTTATACGGAAGCCAAGAAGCGCGGCTTCCTGATCACGCTATTCACCAATGGCACGATGATCACTCCGAAAGTCGCGGACCATCTCGCCGAGTGGCGTCCTTTCGCGATCGAAATCACGCTCTACGGCGCGACTCGCGAAACGTACGAAACCCTGACGGGCATTCCCGGCTCCTACGCCCGCTGCATGCGGGGAATCCGGCTGCTGCTGGAACGCAACCTGCCGCTGAAGCTCAAGACGGTGCCCACGAGCGTGAATCAGCACGAAGTGTATGAAATGAAGCGGATGGCCGAGGAAGAGTTCCACGTCGAGTTTAAATTCGATTCGCTGATCAACCCGCGGACGGACTGCTCACAAAGTCCCGTGGCCGTGCGAATGACGCCCGAGGAAGTGGTGGCGCTGGACTATTTCGATCCGAACCGCGCGCAGGAATACCGGCGACTGCTGGACCACGCTCTCCTGGCGCCCATCGTCGTGACGCCGGACGACGCCAAACGTTATTTTTGCGGCGGCGGAATGAGCGGATGCGCCATCGATCCGACGGGGGACATGAGCATCTGCGTGATCTCCCATCAGCAAAGCTACAACATTCGGGAAGGGGGATTCAGCGAAGGCTGGGAAGGACCGCTGCTGGCGATCCGCAATCAGCCGCGCACGCGCCCGTCGATTTGCGACAACTGCAAGCTTCGTTCGGTCTGCGGAATGTGCCCCGCGAGCGGGGAACTGGAAAGCGGCGATCCCGAATCGCCGGTCGATTTTCTGTGCCAAGTCGCACATTTGCGCGCGTACGCGCTGGGTTACGAGGTTCCGGAACACGGCGATTGCAACTGCTGCAAACCGGGAGAAGTCCACGACGACCTGCTGGCGAGCGCCCAGCGAATCAAGAAACAGGAATCCGATCCCAGTCTGTGGGCCGGAGGAAAAACGCCACCTGCGTTCAACGTGCTGCAGCCAACCGGAGAGTGTGGCGGCGGCGGGTGCGGATCGTGCGGAGTGCATCAACTCTGAAAGGTAGAAACGGCCCCGTAATGAGCGAAGACGGTCAACGCGAGAAGAAAAATGAGCGGAAGCCTTACGAGGCTCCGCGAATCATTCGCGTGAGTTTGCGGCCGGACGAAGCTGTGCTCGGCCACTGCAAGATTTCCGGCTCGGCCGGACCCGCGTCGGGCTCTTGCGGTTCGCTGTTCTGCAAGACACCGGGTTCGTGACGAGAGCCGAACGACCATGTCACTCACCTTGCCTGCCATCATCGGTTCCGATTCCTTCGCCGAAGCGAAGCCGCCCCAGCGGCATCTGGCCTTTCGCGTAGGTGGCACGAGCTTCGAACTTTTCAGCGACGACGACATCGCCATGGCGCTCGACCCGGGGTTGCGCGATTTCGAGATAGAACCGCCAGGCGGCGACGTTCAAATCCACGTTTCCTGGACCCATCGACTCGAAGCGGCCGCCGGTGTGCCCCTGTTCAATTCCGGCGGACTGTGGAGCCTTTTCGCCGAATCGGACGGATATCGATTCTATTTCTCGACGCCGTTTCTGGGCGCATCTCCCTATAAGGCTGCCTGGTTTGACCGCGAATTCCGACAGGGAGAGGTGGTTTTGTTTCGTCCGTATTTCGACCGGCGCAAGCCGATCTATCCGCTGGAATACCCGCTCGACGAACTGCTGATGATTCATCGACTGGCGTGCGGCGAGGGCGTGGAAATGCATGCGGTCGGCATCGTGGACGACAAAGGACAGGGTCATCTTTTCCTGGGGCATTCCGGAGCGGGGAAGAGCACGACCGCACGGCTTTGGAAATCGGAATCGAACGCCCACATCCTGAGCGACGACCGGATCATTCTGCGGCAGCGCGATGGGCGCATATGGATGTACGGAACGCCCTGGCACGGAGACGCGGGAATTGCATCTCCCGACGCCGCGCCGCTTTCGAGAATTTATCTGCTGGAACACGCGAGCAAGACCCAACTGGTCTCGCTTTCACCGGGACGCGCGGCGGCGGAGCTCTTCACGCGTAGCTTCGTGCCGCACCATTCGCAGGAGGGTTTGCAATTCACGCTGCGGTTTCTCGAACGCGTGACGCGGGAAATCCCGTGCTCGGTCTTCCGTTTTCTTCCCGACAAAAGCGCTGTGGAGGCGATCTGCCGTGCGAGTGCTTAAGACGATCGAGAAGCGCGACTCACGCCAGTTCGCAGTGGTATGCGAGGCGGCCCTGGGCGAAAGCCTGCGCGTGCGCTTTCGAGCCGACGGGCGGAGCATGCAGCCGAACGTGCTGGATGGCGACACGGTAGTGGTTGCTCCCATTTCGGCCGCTGGCAAACCTGAGCGCGGGGATATTGCCCTGACGCGCGGAGAAGGCGGATTCGTGCTGCATCGCGTGGTGGGAGTCGACGCGGTGACCGGCGGGATTATCACGCGCGGCGATGCGGGGCTCGAGAACGATGCTTGCGCAGCCAAACTTCTAGGAAAAGTGATTGCCATCGAGCGTGACGGCAAGACCTTCTTGCTGACTTCGCGCGGCACGGCGTTGCGCCATTCAGTTCGAACACAATCGCGGCGCCTGCAACGCGGCGGCATGCGGTTGGCAAGTCGGTTCCGAACCGCCATTGCGCCAGCCATCTTTATGCTGTTCGCGTTTCTCTTGCACGCGGGTTCAGCTGCGGCTCAGGCGACGTTCACGGTGACCGTTACGGGGACTCCGAATCCCGTGGGGACGGGTGCGAACATTACATTTGCTCAGACGGTGAAAAACACGTCCGGCAACGCCGCCACCGGCGTGTCGATCACGCAGACCACACCAACGGGCACTGTTTTCGAATCGATGACGCCGCCGGGAACAGGTTGGAATTGCGGAACGACGCCCGCTGTCGGCGGCACCGGAACTGTCACGTGCACGGCGACAGCGAGTCTCGCGGGCGGCGCATCCGCTGCTTTCTCGCTTGTCGTGCAGGTTGACCCGGAAGCGGTCGGTGGGTCGACCATCACGAACAACGTGACCGTGAACTGGACGGGGCCCTCGGGAGGCGGGACAAGCAACGGTTCCGGATCGGTGACTGTTTCGGGCGCCGATCTCGCGATGACGCAGGTCGCATCGGCCACCGCTGCAGCGCCCGGCGCGACGATTACCTACACTGAGACGGTGACCAACAACGGGCCGAGTGCATCTGCGACTCCCGTTCTCTATCAGCAGACACCGCCGAACACGACATTCACCTCCATTGCGGCTCCGAGCGGTTGGAGCTGCACCTCGCCCGCTGTCGGCGCCACGGGGAAAGTGATTTGCACGGACGGCTCGTCCCTGAACAGCGGCTCGACGGCGACAGGATTTTCTTTTGTCGTCACCATCAATCCGGGCCCGACGCCCGCAGCGCCGGCCTCAGGCACAACGATATTGAATTCGGCCGATGTGACATCGTCAACCACGGACCCGGTCGCGTCCAATAATTCAACCACCACGTCGGTACTCGTCGAGACTTCCAGCGATTCCGATCTGGCGCTCTCGATGTCCGCATCGCCTACGCCGGTTTTTGTTTCGTCGACGATCACGTATTCGATCCAGATCCGGAATCTCGGTCTGGTGGCCGGTACGGCTGTCACGGTGGTCGATACGCCCCCCCCAACGCTTACCGGTGCCTCGGCAACCACCACGCAAGGCAGCTGCGCAGCTCTCACGGGTGGCACGATCACTTGTACGCTCGGCACGGTCGCGTATCCGCTGGGCACTCCCATCACCATCACGGTGACGGGCACGTCACCGGGCACGGCGCAAACGATCACCAACAGCGCGACGGTGGCGACCACGGGGACGGATCCGGTGAGCGCGAACAATTCCGTGACGGTAATCACCGGCGTGCAGCCGCTGATCTGTTCAACGCCCGGAAAAGACGGCGCTGGAGGAACGCTCAGCGGGATCGTGAACACCTATTTTCCGCCGGGCGCGGGCGTAACGGGTGCGGCGGCGGGAACGACGTCGATTGTGCTGGGCGCAGCGGCGGCAACGCCTGCCGCTCAGACTCCGATTGCGATCGGCGATCGTCTGCTAATCATCCAGATGCAGAACGCCACCATCAATTCGACCAATACCAGCTCGTATGGCGACGGAGTGCCGGGCGATCCAGGATCGGGCTCGACGAGCCTCGGCAGCAGCGGGCTTTTTGAGTATGTGACGGCGACGAGCGCGGTGGCCGTAACGGGTGGCACGCTGTCATTTACCGGCGCGGGGAACAACAGCGGACTGGTGAACACGTACGTCGAAGCAGCGGCGTCACCGAGCACGAATCCGACGGCGGGACAGTCGACCTTTCAGGTGATTCGCGTGCCGCAGTATACGACCGCGGTATTAAGCTCCAGTCTCGACGGATTGTCCTGGAATGGATCGGTGGGCGGTGTTCTGGCGCTCGACGTGGCCACACATCTTACGCTCGGCGGAATTGTTGCGCTCGATGCGCAGGGATTCCGCGGCGGCGCCGGACAGATACTGGGCGCTGCGACGACGCCTCCGACACCCCTCAGCACCGATTACGTTACGCTTTCGACCCAGACGACGAACGCACCAAAGGGCGAGGGAATCGCAGGCACGCCCAAGACGGTTGCCAACGCGGCCTTGACGACGTTGATCAACACCGCCAATGAAGGCTATCCGAACGGAAGTTTTGCTCGCGGAGCCCCGGGAAATGCCGGTGGCGGGGCGACGGACGCCGATCCGACTGCAAACGACCAGAACAGCGGCGGCGGCGGAGGAGCAAACGGCGGCACGGGCGGCACCGGAGGATTCGGCTGGAGCAGCGCCGGGATCGTCGGTGGAGATGGCGGCGTCGCGTTTCCCGTCACGACGAACGCGATCGTCATGGGCGGAGGCGGCGGAGCGGGCACTTCGAATAACGGCTCCTACTGGAATCCGACCACGGATACAGGCGGCAGCACGACGACGAGCTGTCCGCAGACCTGTTCGGGAATCAATAGCAGCGGCACGGCGGGGGGCGGAATCATCATCATCCATGCGGGCACGATTACTGGGACTGGGTCGATCACCTCGAACGGGCAGAACGCGCTCGAAACCGAAAATGACGGCGGTGGCGGCGGTGGCGCGGGCGGAACTGTCATCGTATTGACGAATAACGGAACCGTTTCCACTCTGACGGCCTCCGCGGTTGGCGGGAACGGTGGGGTTACTTGGCCGGAGGAGACGCCCGGCACGTTTCCAGGCAACCGGCATGGACCAGGCGCGGGCGGCGGTGGCGGCGTAATCTTCACGTCTTCAGCGCCGGTGAGCGCAGGCGTCAGCGGCGGAGCTCCCGGATGGACCACGCTTGCCGACGACGCGTATGGCGCAACCAGCGGGCAGCCCGGCATTTTCGTGTCCGGATCGCCGGTGCAGGGAAATCCAGGCGCACAATCGGGAGCCTATTGCGCAAGTGCTGACCTTGCCGTGACCAATTCCGGCTCACCGAACCCCGTGGTTCCGGGAAGCAACATTACCTACACACAGACGGTGATGAACAACGGCCCGGTTGACGGTATCAATGCCACGATGACCGAAGTCGTCCCGGCGAATACGACCTTTCAATCACTCGTAATTTCGGGATCGGGTGCCTCGGGGTGGAGCTGTTCGACACCCGCAGTGAACGGCACGGGCGTGATCAATTGCACGGACGCGGATATTCCGGCTGGGGCATCTGGGGCGGCGACCTTCACATTGGTCGCAAACGTTAACGCCGGCACGGCCACGGGCACTCAAATTACGGACACGATTTCCGCCACCTCGGATACGAACGATCCGAACCTGGCGAATAACTCCGCAACCGTGCAGACGATCGTCGGTGCTGCGACCACTGCGAACCTGGCGGTCACCAATGTCGGTTCGCCAAACCCGGTGATTGCCGGCAACAACATCACCTACACCGTTACGGTGAACAACAACGGGCCTGGGGCCGGGGCCAACGTGGCTTTGTCTGAAACCCAGCCTGCCAACACGACCTTCGTCTCGATTGCGTATGCCTCCGGAACCACTGGTTGGAGCTGCTCCGGGACTGCCTACTACTGCAACATAGCTTCGTTCCCCGTGGGCTCGTCGACCACATTTACTGTGGTTGCGAAGGTTGGCTCCGCTGTGGCTTCTGGAACGGTCATCACCGACACGGCGAACGTATCGGCTACGACGATCGATCCGAATCCATCGAATAACTACGCGACGGTGACGACCATCGTGGCTGCCGCCGGCCAAGCCGATTTGGCCGTCACGAAAACGGGCACGCCGATTACCGTGCTTGCCGGAAACAAGATCACTTATTCGGTTGTGGTCACGAACAACGGTCCTGCTGCTGCGTCGAATCCGCTCCTCACGGATACGTTTTCGTGCACGCCCTCGGGCGGCGGCACGCCGTTTCAGTGCGCAACGGTTACGTCCACCACGCCCTACCCAACCGGCTGGACGTGCAATGCTGCCTCCGGCGGCCAGTTTACCTGCAACGGCCCTGGTTCGATGGCGGCGAACACTTCCGCGACCTTCACATTCGTAATGACGGTTACCGCAGGCACGGCGCCTGGAGTCACCGTCAACAACACGGCATCCATTGGCCCGACGGCAACGGACCCCAACACGGCGAACAATACCGCGTCCGCGCTGCCCTCAACCGTCGCGTCGCCCACGCAATCCGACGTGGCGATTCTGAAGACGGCGTCACCCGAGCCTGTGGATCAGGGCACGAACCTTACTTATACGCTGCAAGTGACGAACAATGGCCCGGCTGTGGCGACGGGGGTCGCGGTCACCGACATCCTGCCTGGCGAGGTGACATACTCGTCGGTTTCGATTCCATCGTCGCAGGGGACCTGTTCGTACACCTCGGCGACGACAACCGTGAGCTGTACGCTCAACAATATGAACGTGGGCGCTTTGGTGATCATCACGATCAACGTGAATGCCGCGACATTCAGCTCGTCCACAACGTCATCCAACACCGCAACGGTGACCTCGACGACCGTCGATCCGAACCCGACGAACAACAGCTCGACGGCGATATCGACGATCCAGGCGGCGACAGCCGTGGGCTTAACATCGTTCCGAGCGTTTACGCGGCCGGGCGGAGGCGTGCTGCTCGAGTGGAAGACGAGCGAAGAATCGCGAAATCTGGGGTTCCATCTGTATCGTGAGGACTCGCAGGGCCGCCATCAAGTCGATCCGTCGCTGATTGCCGGATCGGCGCTGCTGATGCGCGGGGGACAACCGCAGCACAAGGCCAAAACCTACCAATGGATCGATCCGCAGGGCAGCTCGCTCGGGTCCTACTGGATCGAGGACGTGGATATCAACGGAACACACACGATGCACGGGCCGGTTTATACGGAAACGGCCTCCTCGAACTCGGAACCGATCGTTCAGGCGCGCTTGTTGCGACAGCTGAATCAGACGATTTCGTCGGGCGCCGCGTCCGCACCGGCGCTTGCGGGTGCGCCATCCTCCACACTCGTGCGCGTCCTCAACACGCCGCGGCCGCTGATTCCTCAGGTTGCGGCCGGCGAATCTCCCGCCTCGCTGAATGGCGAACCGGCCGTGAAAATCTCCGTGACCGCGGAAGGCTGGTATCAGGTGACGCGCAGCCAGCTCGTGGCGGCGGGTCTCCCCGCCGGAGCAGATGTGCGCACGCTCGAGCTCTATGCCGAAGGCGTGGAGCAGCCCATGCTAATCCTCGGGCATCAGTCGGGAGCTCTCGGCCCGAACGACAGCATCGAATTCTACGGCACTGGCATCGATACACCGTTCTCCGGAACGCGTGTTTACTGGCTGGTGCGAGGCTCGCGCGCGGGCAAGCGCGTCGCGTCTGTCGCGGCGGCCGGCAGTGGGGCCCCTACGAACTCCAGCTTCCCGTTCACCGTTTTGTTCCAGCAGCGGCTCGTCTATTTCGCGGCACTGCTGAACGGCGAGAACAATGACAATTTCTTCGGCGCAACCATCACGTCCGATCCCGTCGATCAGTCGATCACTGTCGCGCATGTCGATCCCTCATCGAGCCTGCCGGTGACCATGGACGTGACGCTGCAAGGCGTTACCGACCAGCAGCCGCACGCTGTCTCGATCGAATTCAACGGCGTTCCGGTCGGCGAGCTCGATTTTGCGAACATGGCGAACGTCACCCAGACGTTTGCCGTCAGCAACAGCCTGCTACAAAACGGTTCGAACACCGTAACACTCACGGCTCTTGACGGCGATAATGACGTCAGCTTGGTACAGTCGATCCAGCTGCACTATGCCCACCTCTATATTCCGGATTCCGATTGGCTCGAGTCGACGGCATCGTCCGGCGATACGGTGTATGTCGACGGCTTTAGCAACTCGCAGATCGAAGTGTTCGACATCACCGACCCGCTGACCATCACGCAGCTGACTGGGCCGATTGCATCGGACGCCGCAGGCTACGGTATTACGCTCACAATACCCGGCGGGCGCGGCGCCGAGCACACACTTGTCGCTCTTGCGAGTGACCAGATTTCCACGCCGGCGAGCCTCGCCTATCACGCGCCGAATTCGCTCGACAAGTCGCGATCGGGCGCCGACCTGGTGGTGATCTCTTACCCTGATTTTGAGGAAAGCATTGCGCCCCTCGTGAAGCTTCACGAGTCGCAAGGCACTTCGGTCGATACGGTCACGGTCGATGAAATCTACGACGCCTTCAACTACGGCGAAAAGAGTCCCTTCGCGCTCCAGGATTATTTGCAGGTCGCTTCCACCAACTGGCACAGGCATCCGCAAGCCGTTCTCCTGGTCGGCGACGCATCGTTTGACCCGCGTGACTATCTCGGATTCGGGCAGACCGATTTCGTGCCAACGCGCATGATCGAAACAGCCGCGTTCAAAACCGCATCCGACGACTGGCTCACGGATTTCAGCCAGACTGGTTTCGGTACCATCCCGATCGGCCGTTTGCCTGTCAGTTCGGTCGAGGACGCGGACCTGGTCGTGTCCAAAATCCTGGGCTATGAAAAAGGAACCGGGGCCGGTAGTTGGAATCAGCAGGCGCTGGTGGTTGCAGACCAGAACATTGACTCGAACTTCACAGTCACCGCCAACGCGGTGAGCACGCTATTCCCGGCGTCGCTCGATGTGACCGAGATTCTGGCCAATGGACAGGATCCCAGCGTGGTGAAACCGCAAATCCTTGCGGCGCTGAATGGCGGGTCGCTGATCGTTGACTACATCGGCCACGGCTCGGAAGAGCAGTGGTCCTTTGCCGACCTGTTCGACGACACGTCCGCCGCGGCGCTTTCCAACGGAAACCATTTGCCCGTCTACATCCTGATGGATTGCCTGAACGGATTCTTCCAGGATGTTTACGCCACCAGCCTTTCAACCTCGCTGATGCTCGCGCCAAACGGCGGCGCCGTCGCGGTCTGGGCTTCGTCCGGCTTCACCGACGCCCCTCCGCAAGCGACGATGAATCAGGCCTTGATCAGTCAATGGAAAGCGAATCAAACGCTGCCGATCGGCAAGGTGACGCTCGGTGCCAAACTGGGCATTACGGATGCCGACGTACGCCGCACATGGAATTTGTTCGGCGATCCGCTGCTGACGCTGCAAGTTCCCCCGGCGACCAAGTCTCGCGGCAAATCGCCGCGTCCATAGAGGCTGCGCAACTTCCCGCACGGCCGGCTACGAGCTGAACTATTTTCTTGGCGCCTGACGTTCCGAGGTT